>DATAPW010000081.1:0-94225 GCA_036265005.1 Acetobacteraceae bacterium
GTCTGGAGTGACGGCTTGATTTCTGGGATGACACCGGAAGCATCCGTCATTTGAGTAATCTCCCGTTGATTTCCGCCAGCACGATCTTGAGGCCGTTCAGAGCCTCGGTGATGCCCATGATGGTTCTGAAGTATGAGTCGGTGAGGTTGTCGAGTTTGAGGTCGCGCGCGTGGACCTCGTCCAGCAGTTCCTGTTCCGCCGAAGCGAGCTTTTTCAGGACCCGGCGACGATCTGCGATGAGCCAGGCGATAGCCAACAGCAGCAACACGACTACCGCAGCACTGCCACCATCTATCAGGATGTTGGCTAACCTTGTGGCTGATGTGATGTCCATTGCTTTGCAGGTCTATAGCGCGATGCCGTATGTGATGAGGAAAAGTCGGCGGCAAAGATCGACAGGAGAGGGATCAGGATGGGCGACATATTTCGTGCAGCGAGCACCGACCGGCCAGGGACACTCGATGACTTTGAGCCTGGGATCCGCCCGTCCGAACGCCGCGTCGGTCTCGTCCCTTGACGGTGCGCGGGCGGATGCCGGTTCCAGCGGTTCTCTCCATGTTAGGTGGCTTCACGCCAACGGTTTGACGCCGGCAATTTTGCGCCGGGCAGCGCGGCCATTTCGGAAAACCAGAACCATGATGGCCTTGGTGTTAGTTCTCTTAGTTAGTAAGGCTGACCAGTCGCGTCAAGCTGAATTTGCTTCGCGGGCGTGGATATGCGTGCATCGCTGGCAATGGACGAATACGCCCCCGGCGGCCCGAACGGGCACCCACCGATTGAGCGCAATCTGCATAGAGGCTGGTCATGAAGGTAGGCATGTTCATCAACACCCAGTTCCCGGAAGGCGACGACGTCGCCGCGCGCATTCCGGAACTGGTCGAGCAGGTGCGCCTGGCGCGCGACTGCGGGTTCGCATCGCTGCTGTTCCCGCACCACTACCTGACCGCGCCGCTGCAGATGCTGCAGATCGCGCCGATGATGGCCTACCTGGCGCGCGAGGCGCAGGGCATGACGATAGGCGGCAACATCCTGCTGCTGCCGCTGCTCAATCCGGTGCATGTCGCCGAGGAAGCCGCGACCATGGACGTGCTCACCGGCGGCAGGTTCATCCTCGGCGTCGGGCTTGGCTACCGCGCCGGCGAATTCGACGCGTTCGCCATCTCGCTGAAGCATCGCGCGCCGCGCTTCACCGAGAGCATTGCGCTGATGCGGCGGTTATGGACCGGCGAGAATGTAACGTTCGACGGCCGCTTCTACTCGGTGAAGGACCACGGCATCAGCCTGAAGCCGTTGCAGGCGGGCGGACCGCCGGTGTGGGTGGCGGGCCTGGTCGAGGCGGCGGTGCAGCGTGCGGCGCAGATCGGCGATGCGTGGCTGATCGCCAACGCGACGACACTGGGCGCAACGGAGCCGCTGATGAAGGTCTACCGCGCGGCGCTGCAGGACGCCGGCAGGCGGGCTGAGGAATTCCCCATTGCGCGCGAATGCTATGTCGGTGCCAGCCACAGGACGGCGATGGACGAATGCCGCGCCGCGCTGGAGTACAAGTACAACTCCTACGCCGCGTGGGGTATGGAAAGTCCCACTGCCAGCATGAGCTTCGAGGAGATGGCGCGCGACCGCTTCATCATCGGCGACAAGGTGTCGGTGAAGGAGGAGATCGCGCGCTGGCAGGAGCGTCTCGGCGTGAACCACTTCATCATGCGCGTGCAGTGGCCCGGACTGGAGCAGGACAAGGTGCTGGGTTCGATCCGCCGGCTGGGCGAGATCGTCGGATGATGCGATGCCACCCCCCTGGATGCGTGCCCCCGCGAGCATGACGGAAGAAGCTGCCGGCGGCTTGGCGGCGCGTCAGCTCGCGTAGTCGGGTTCCTCGCGATCCAGGATACGGCGCCAGGCGTCCAGGTGCAGGCGGCCGTCGATCTTGTCGCCCCATGGCCCGGTCCACCGGCGGCGCGACGCGTCGGGCAGCGCACGCAGTTTCTGGCCGGTCATCATCGCCGTCATCTGGTACATGCAGGTGCGCTCGGCGATGTAGCACTCGTCGAACGCGTCGTGCACCGTCGGCCCGACAACCGTCACGCCGTGCGCACCCATCACCATGATGGTCTTGTCGCCCATCAGCGCCGCGATCCGGTCGCCCTCGGCGTTGTCGTCCACCGGCGCGGTTGCGTCGTTGTCGAACACCACCCGGTCGTTCAGCAGCAGGTTGTTGTGATGCGCCAGCGCGAACGCCGGCGCTTCCAGCATCGACAGCGCCGTCAGGTACTGCGGATGCACGTGCACGATGCAGGTTGCGTCCGGCTTGTTCAGGTGGATGCGGGCGTGGATGTGGAATGCCACCTTGCGCAGCTCGCCGGTGCCGCGCAGCACCCTGCCGTCGAGGTCGCAGACGATCAGCGAACTGGCGGTGAGTTCCTGGAACAGCCGGCCGCGCGGGTTGATCAGGAACAGCGGCGCGTCGTCGCGGGAGCGCTGCGGCAGCATCAGCGAGTTGTGGTTGCCGATCTGCTCGTTCCAGCCGAGCCGCGCGCAGACCCGGAACACCGCCGCCATGTCGCAGCGCAGCCGCCACTCCTCGGCTTCCGTTTCGCTGGACGTCAGGCTGTGGACGACGGCGACCATGGGCGTTGCTCCGCGACAGGGGTGAGGCGGCGACCCATGCCAACTGCGTGACGGATTTGCAAACCGGCCAGCGTGGCGCCACATGCGCGGCATGAACCGACGCCATCTGCTCCGCCTGTCGCTTGCCCTGCCGCTGTTTGCCGCCACCGCCGCACGGGCGCAGCCGCGCTTCCAGCCGACGCCCCAGGACACCGCCGACCTGCGGCGGATCGAGACCTACCTGGACGGCGTGCGCACCCTGAAGGCGCATTTCCTCCAGGTTGCGCCGAACGGGGCGACCAGCCAGGGGACAGTCTGGCTGGACCGGCCTGGCCGCATGCGGTTCCAGTACGACCCGCCCAGCCCGCTGCTGCTGGTGGCCGGCCACGGGCTCGTGGTATTCTACGATAAGTCATTGAATCAAACCAGCAATATACCGGTGGGCCAGACCCCGCTGGGGATCCTGCTGGCGGACCACGTCAAGCTGGCCGGCGACGTGACGGTGACCGGCATGCAGCATTTGCCCGGCCAGATCCAGGTCAGCCTGGTGCGAACGGCCTCACCCGGCGACGGCACGCTGACCCTGATCTTCGCCGACAATCCGCTGACCCTGCGGCAATGGACGGTGCTCGACGCCCAGCGCCAGGAAACCCGGGTGACGCTGTACAACGCCGAACTGGGCGGCAACTTCGATCAGAAGCTGTTCGAGTTCATCGATCCGCGGTTCCTGAATCCGCAGAACGGCTGACCATCGCGGGCTTTGCGGGGCTGGCATGCACGCCCGCACAGAAAATGTCTTCTTTTTGCCGCAGGAATCGAGCACTATTGTCTCTCAATGAGATCGTCTCGGGTTGTCAAGCCGCTCGTCGGTATCAGTTGCTGCACCAAACAGTTCGGCATTTTCGCCATGCCGAACCACGCTGCATCCAACACCTATGTGGAAGCGACCGACCACCTCGTGGGCGCGGTGCCGGTATTGATCCCGGCCAACGGACCCACCGCCGACATCGAGACCCTGCTCGAGCGGCTGGACGGCATCATGCTCACCGGCAGCCGCTCCAACGTGCATCCCAGCTACTACGACGGTCCCCCGCACGCTGAAGGCACCTGGGAGGACATGGCGCGCGACGGCACCACCTTGCCGCTGATCCGTGCCGCCGTTGCGCGCGGCGTGCCGGTGCTGGCGATCTGCCGTGGCTTCCAGGAGCTGAACGTGGCGCTGGGCGGATCGCTCCACCAGCGACTGCAGGACCTGCCTGACCGGATCGACCATTCTTCGCCGATGGTTGCCTCGCGCGAGGTGCGGATCGCCAAGGCGCACAGCATCCGCATCACACCCGGCGGCTGGCTGCATCGCCTGGCCGGCGCGACGGAGATCGCGGTCAACTCGCTGCACAACCAGGGCATCGACCGGCTGGCGCCAGGCGTCGTGGTGGAAGGCACTGCCCCGGACGGCACGATCGAGGCGGTGCATGTCGTCGCCACCCCGGCCGGCGCGGTGCCCGGCTTCGCCGTTGGCGTCCAGTGGCATCCGGAGAACGACTGGAACACCGACATCGTCTCCCGCCGCATCTTCGAGACCTTCGCCGCTGCGGTGCACGCCTATGCCGAGGACGGTCGGATGGGCGGGGTCTCCGCCGCCGCCGACTGACGGCCGGCCACCAGGTCTATCGTCAGCGCCAGGGTCAGCGCGCCGGTGCCGAGAGCGAACAACAGCCGGTAGTCGCCGCCGGTCTGCCCGAACAGCCAGGAATCGAAATACGCCGCACCCGCCTGGAACAACGCCCACGCCATCGTGGTGCGTCCCCAGACCAGGCGCTGCGCGACCGGATTTCCGGGCAGCAGCTCGTGCACGCGGCCGAGCGCCAGCGGTACGATGCCTGGGGTAAAGGCGCCGGCGAGCGCACTGGAGACCACGAGCCACGGGGTCGCGTCGGTCAGCACCGGCAACACGACCGCCACTGCCTGGGTGGCGAAGGCAACGCGCAGCGCGACGCCGAAGCCGATGCGATCGGCCAGTGCACCTGCCAGCAACGGCCCGGCCATCGCGCCGACACCGAACACCACCCAGTAACCCGCCCCGACGGTCAGTCCGGCGTGCAGGCCGCGCGCGACGAAATCGACCAGGAACACCATGTGCGGCACCAGGCCCGCCGCGTTCAGCCCGTACTCGGCCAGCAGCCCCCAGATCGCCACAGTGGCGACGGACCGCCGCAGTTGCGGGTGGCTGGCGGCAATCGGCTCGGTGGCCGGCCAGCCGCCCCAGGCCAGCATGGTCAGCCCGAGCGAGACCGCGCCCAGTCCGCACCAGGTCGCCACCAGGCCGAACCGCAGCAGCAGCGGCACCAGCGTGCCGGACGCTGCGATGCCAAGGCCGACGCCGGTGAAGATCAATCCCGACACCAGCCCCCGGCGCCGAGGATCGACATGCGGCAGGATGGTGGGAGCCGCCAGCACCATGATGACGCCGCCGGCCAGGCCCGCGGCGAAGCGCCAGGCGAAGAACCACGGAAGAGACAGCGGGGCGGCACAGGCGAAGCAGGCGGCGCTCGCCAGCAGCATCATGGCGCGGAGAATGTGCGAGGCCCGCAGGTGTGCCGCCATCGGCCGCGCCAGCAACGCGCCGGCCAGGTAGCCGGCCAGGTTGGCAGCGCCGAGGTAGACAACCTGCGACGGCGGGAACCATCCGGCGTCGATCAGCGGCGGGATCAGGGGCGTATAGGCGAAACGGCCCAGGCCGATGCCGACGAGGCTGCCTGACAGGCCCGCCAGTGCGGCGTGCGATGTGCTGAATTTGTGCATCGGGTGGCTAGATGGCGGAGCGCACCGATCAGGAGAAATGGTTTGTTGTGATGCAGGGCATCTGTGGGGGAGATGGGCTCTACCAATTTCGTCTCAGAGCGTTGTTTGGCGAGACGACGGTGCCGTTCGTGAGGCGGCGGGCTGGGGAGAGCGCGGCCGTCGAGTTAGCAATTTTGGTTTCAATCGTTATCACCAATAACGCGCTGCGTCGGCGTTGCCGCTATGCCCGGGCGGGATAGACTGCTGACACAACGCTGTCAGGAGGCCGCCGTTACTATGATCCTGACATAGCAGAACAGGTGCACGATGGACCGGCACGCCCAGGGCGTCCTGCTGATCGTCCTTTCGTCGATCGCCTATAGTTCGGCCGGGTTCTTCACCCGGCTGATCCACCTCGATGCCTGGACCATGCTGTTCTGGCGGGGCGTGTTCGCCGGCCTGATGATCCTTTGCGTCATCGTGGTGCAGGAGCGCGGCCGCACGCTGACCGCCATCCGGGCGATCGGCCGTCCCGGCTTCGTGGCGGCACTCTGCTCCACCGCCGCCACGATCCTGTTCCTCAACGCGTTCCGCCGCACCTCGGTGGCCGATGTCGTGATGATCTTCGCGGCCGCGCCGTTCGTCACCGCCGGCCTCGGCTGGCTGTGGCTCGGCGTGACGGAAGCCTGGACCACTCTGGCCGCCAGTCTTCTCGCTTTGGCCGGTGTCGGCATCATGGTCGGCGGCGCGGTGACCGAGGGGCACCTGGTCGGCGACCTGCTGGCCTTCGGCACCGCCGTCTGCATGGCGATCATGATGCTGATCCTTCGCCAGCAGCGGCAGACCAGCATGCTGCCGGCCGCGTGCCTCTCGGCGCTGCTGTGCCCGCTGCTGGTCTGGCCGTTCACCTCGCCGTTTGCGGTCGGCATGGACGACATGCTCATGCTGTTGCTGTTCGGCACCACCCAGTTCGGCCTGGGGCTGGTGTTCCTGACGATGGGCGGTCGCCTGGTGTCGGCGACCGAGAACGCACTGATCAACACGCTCGAATCGCCGCTTGCGGTGGCCTGGGTGTGGATCTGCTTCGGTGAGGCGCCGTCGGTTTCCAGCTTCGTGGGTGGCCTGATCGTCCTGTTGGCGGTCGCCGCGCATGTCTGGCACGGCAGCCGGCCCGCGCTGGCCTCTGCCGCGACGTGAGCGTGGCGCCGCCTTGCAACGGACAGATCGCGTGGGCGATGGCCAGGACACCGCGGAGCAGCCACGCCCGGTCCGCGCTTCCGGTGGAACGCTGTCAGCCCTGCGCCACCGCAACGTGCGCCGGTTTTTCGCCGCCCAGGTTGTCTCGAACGTGGGGACCTGGGTGCAGATCACGGTCGAGAACTGGCTGGTGCTCGAACTGAGCCATTCCGGCCTGGCGCTCGGCGTGACCAATGCCCTGCAATTCGGTCCGTCGGTGCTGTTGGGCCTGTATGGCGGCGTCGTCGCGGACCGGCGCGATCGCCGGCACCTGCTGATGGTGACGCAGGCCTGCCTCGGGTTGCTGGCACTTGCGGTCGGCCTGCTGGCGGCCATCGGCAGCCTGCGCGTCTGGATGATCTGGCTGGCTGCCGGAGTACTCGGCCTGGTCAAGTGCTTCGACCAGCCCGCGCTGCTGGGTTTTGTGAAAGACCTGGCGGGATCGGCTGACCTGCCGAACGCCGTCGCATGGACGAGCACGATCAGCGCGACGGGGCGGATGGTCGGTCCCATGCTGGGCGGATTGCTGCTGACCACGGTCGGCGCGGCGCCCGGCTTCCTGATCAATGCCGCGACGTTCGCGCTGGTGGTGGCGGTGCTGGCGACGCTGCATACCGCGGAATTGGCGCCACGGACTCACGTGCCGCGGGCAGCAGGCCAGATCCGCGAGGGTCTGACCTACCTGTGCACCGAGCCTGTCCTGGCCGCCACCTCGGTCATCATGCTGGTGGTCTTTGTGGCCGCCTATAATTTCCAGGTTTCATTGGCGCTGATTGCGGCGGACACCCTGGCGGGCGATAGCCAGGCATATGGCAGCCTGATGTCCGCGCTGGGTCTTGGCGCTGCCGCCGGCTCGCTGATGCTCGCACGGCACGCACGGACCGGCCTGTCGGCCATCCTGGTGTGGACCGTCGCGCTTGCCGCTACGCAGATCGCGGTCGCCTCGGCGCACGACCTGTTGCCGCTGCTCGCGGCCACCTTTGCCTACGGCGTCAGTGCCGGCCTGTTCAGCGTCACCGTGATCAGCACATTGCAACTGCGGACCGTGGAAGCCATGCGCGGCCGGGTGATGGCGCTGTATGCCATCTGCTTCATGGGCAGCAGTCTGCTGGGCGGCCCGTCCTTCGGTGCGCTCGCCGGGGCGATCGGCGTCTCGCGGGCGCTGTTCGTTGCGGCGTCCGTCTGCGGCCTTGTCGCGCTGGCCGGCGCCATCGTGCGTCTGGCGATGCACCGGTTCGGACGCGTCATTTGAGGTGCCGCCGTTTTCTCACGGGCGTGAGCGGAGACGCTTTTCCCGCCCACTCACCCTCTTGTCATTCCACCTGAATCAGCCGATGTAACTGCAAAGCCGACCGGACCGGTCCGGTATCCCTCTCAACCAGCAAAGCAGGGGCTTCATGTTCATCGAGACCGAAGGCACGCCCAATCCCGCCACCCTGAAGTTTCTGCCCGGACGCTATGTGATGGGCGCCGGCACGGCGGATTTCGCCTCGCCCCTGTCGGCGGAACGCAGCCCGCTGGCCAGCACGCTGTTCGCCCTGCCGGGCGTCGCGCGCGTGTTCCTCGGCGGCGACTTCATCACCGTGACCAAGACCGACGAGGTCTCCTGGTCAGGCCTGAAGCCGCAGGTGCTCGCCGCGATCATGGAGCATTTCGTCGCCGGCCTGCCGGTGGTCGAGGGCGATGCGGAAGCCGACCTGGTCGAGGAGATCGCCCCGGAAGACGAGGAAATCGTCGCCCAGATCAGGGAACTGCTGGACACCCGGGTGCGCCCGGCGGTGGCCGGGGACGGCGGCGATATCGTGTTCCGCGGTTATCGCGAGGGCATCGTGAAGCTGCACATGCAGGGCTCCTGCTCGGGTTGCCCGTCCTCGCGCGCGACGCTGAAGCATGGCATCGAGAACATGCTGCGGCACTACGTGCCGGAAGTCGTCGCGGTGGAGCAGGTCGACCTCTGACTCGACCGGCCGCCGGCTTGACGACGAGTTGCGCGTCTCCCATTTTGCCCGGAAATCGTTCGATGTCGAACGATTGCAAGGAGAGATCGCCATGACGCTCGACGCCTCCGGGCACGACCTGCTGTTCCGCGAAGCACGGTCCCACAACAAGTTCACCGACGAGCCGGTCTCGGACGAGGAATTGCGGGCGCTGTACGACCTGCTGCGGATGGGCCCGACTTCGGCGAACTGCTCGCCGGCGCGTTTCCTGTTCCTGCGGACGCCTGAGGCGAAGCAGAAGCTGGCGCCGGCGCTGTCGAGCGGCAACCTGGAGAAGACCATGGCCGCGCCGGTGACGGCGATCGTGGCCTACGACCCGAAATTCTACGAGAAGCTGCCGCAACTCTTCCCGCACAACCCGGACGCCCAGTCCTGGTTCACCACCAACGATTCGCTGGCGGCCACCACGGCGTTCCGCAACGGCACGCTGCAGGGTGCCTACCTGATCGTGGCGGCACGTGCGGTGGGCCTGGATATCGGCGCGATGTCCGGTTTCGATAATGCCAAGGTGGACGAGGCGTTCCTGGCCGACCGCGGCTGGCGCTCCAACTTCCTGTGCAATATCGGCCATGGCGATCCCGCCGGGCTGTTCGGCCGCTCGCCGCGGCTGTCGTTCGACGAGGCCTGCGTGCTGCTGTAGGGCGGCGCTCCGTCGTATAACGCCGCCATGCGAATCCTGGCCTTGGACGCTGCGCTGGCGCGCTGCGCGGCAGCTGTCGTCATCGACCGGCAGGTGGTTGCCGCGCGCCAGGCCGACACCGCGCGCGGCCACGCCGCGTTGCTGCCGGTGATGGCGCGCGAGGTGCTGGACGAGGCGGCGCTCGGTGCGGCGGAACTCGACCTGGTGGCGGTCACCGTCGGACCGGGCAGCTTCACCGGCATCCGGGCGGGGCTGGCGCTGGCGCACGGCATCGCGCTCGCCGCCGGCGTGCCGGTGGTGGGTGTCACGGTCGGCGAGGCGCTCGCCGAATCGCTGCCGCATCTCGGCGATCGGCAGCTTTGGTCGGCGATCGACAGCAGGCGCGGACGGGTGTTCCTGGAACGCGATGGCGTCGTCGCTGCGGTTGTTCTCGATGCCATTCCGGCGCCCGACGGCAAGGTGGCGGTGGCGGGTGATGCGGCGGCCTCGGTTGCCGCCCGGCTGGCCGCGCGCGATGTCGATGTCATGCTGACCGACGCCCGCCTGCCTTTGGTGCGGCATGTCGCCGTGGTCGCCGAGCAGAGGCTCAACGGCATGCTGCGGCCGCTGCAGGCGCAACCGCTCTACGTCGATCCGCCTGAGGCGCGGCTGCCCGCCGGCGGGTTGCGACCGCCGCCGACCGGATGACCGCCACGATCCGGCAGGCCGCGCAGGCGCATGCAGCAGCGCTTGCCGCGATCCACGCGATGGCATTCCCGCCTGCCGAAGCCTGGGGCGCCGATGCGATCTCCCTTCAGCTCGCGTTGCCCGGCGCGTTCGGTTTGATCGATGAACGCGGCGGCATGCTGCTCGGCCGTGTCACCGCGGACGAGGCGGAGGTGCTGACCCTGGGCGTCGCGCCGGAGGTGCGTCGGCAGGGCATTGCGGCGGACCTGCTGCGAGCGGCGATTGCCGAAATCCGCGCGCGCGGCGGCACTGCGGTGTTCCTCGAGGTTGCCACCGGCAATACGGCGGCGCGGGCGCTTTATAAGAAATTCGAATATATCGAGGTCGGCCGGCGCCGCCATTACTATGCCGACGGCAGTGATGCGGTGGTATTACGAATGAATCTCTTGTGACGCGACGGGTGCGTTCGGCCGGACGATGGGTTTCGCTGCGCACTACCCATCCTGCGCGTCATGGCCGATCCTTGGGGCCGATCTTTGGGATTGCAGGACGCGCAGGGCGCAGCGAAACCCACAGCCCCGCGCCGAACTTTACCGAGATCAGCCGCCGCGCCGCAGCAGGAGTGTCGTGACGCCGTCCGCGGCGGTTTCCTGTGACAGTACCTCGTGGCCCTGCTCACGTGCTGTGCGCGGCACGTTGCGCACCGGTTCATCGCCGCGCAGCCTCACCAGCAGCGTCTGCCCCGGCGTCATGCGGTCCAGCGCAAGTCTGGTGCGCACAAAGGTCATAGGACAGACTTCACTGGTTATGTCCAATTCCTGATCGGCAGCTTGCTTGTTTGTCATGTTACTGAACAGCTTCTTGTCCTGCCAAATATCCATTGCGAAACGGCCAGGCCCGATCCTATATGGCGACAGTCGTTCGCCGTGAAAGGACCTGCAATGCCCGAGGAAACGCCAACCGCCAACGTTCTGGGACTGACGGCGCAAATCGTCTCGGCGCATGTATCAAACAATTCAGTTTCTCCCGATGCACTGCCGTCCTTGATTCAGGAAGTTTACAAGACGCTGTCTGGCGTGGGCAAGGAACCGGCACAGGCGGATCGGCCACAACCTGCCGTCCCGGTGAAGAAATCAGTGTTCGCCGACCACATTGTCTGTCTCGAGGACGGCAAGAAGCTGAAGATGCTGAAACGCCATCTGAAGACCGCGTACAACCTGACGCCGGAGCAGTATCGCGAGCGCTGGGGTCTGGGAGCGGATTACCCTATGGTGGCGCCGGCCTACGCCAAGCACCGCTCCTCCCTGGCCAAGAAGATCGGGCTCGGCACCAGGCCCCGCGGCGGCTCGCGGCGGTAGCGCCCGGCGGGCCAGCATGTCGCCGGCGCGTCACATTGGACAGCGCCGACCCTGATCGGCTACGCCGATGCATGTCGATGGCCTCCGCCGTCATCCCACGGACCTTTCCGGGGGGAGCTTGGGGGCTGGCCTGGGGTGACCGGGCCGGACTGGGTTGATCGCAAGGGATCCGATGGAATCGCGCATCGAGCGCCTGTGCGTCGAACGGGGCCTCAAGATGACCGGGCAGCGTCGTGTCATTGCCCGGGTCCTCTCCGACGCGTCCGATCATCCGGATGTCGAGGAACTCTACCGCCGTGCCGCTGCGCTGGATGCTCGCATCTCGATCGCCACGGTGTACCGCACAGTGCGGCTGCTCGAGGAGAAGGGCATCCTCGAACGGCGCGATTTCGGCGGCGGCCGCGCCCGCTACGAGCCGACCGAGCATGGCCATCATTACCACCTGATCGACGTCGATACCGGCAAGGTGCTGGAGTTCCAGGATCCGGACTACGAGCGGCTGATGCAGACGATGGCAGAGCGTCTCGGCTTTGACTTGGTTTCGCTGCGGCTCGAGCTGTTCGGCCGGCGCCGTGAACCGGTGCGCGACAAGCCGACGCGGCAGCAGGCGACGCGGCGAACCGCCGGACCGGCCCCGGAGCCCGAATCGGCCCGGGTCGAGGCAGCTTCCAACACTGAATCGGCTATGGTGCAGGGAAGGGCGGCGCGATGACAGTCGAGCAGAGGTTTGCCCCATCCAGGCCCCCCGACCTGCCGTTCCCGGAACTCCGCGCCGGCAATCTCGGCGTGCGAATCGCCTGCACATCCGCCGAAATCGATGCCGTGCAGGCGCTGCGCTATCGGGTATTCTACCAGGAGATGGGCGCCCAGGCCGATGCACCGACTGCCGCAAGCCGGCGCGATCGCGATGCCTACGATGCAGTGGCCGACCATCTGCTGGTGGTCGACCACGCAATCGGCGCCGGCGCGGAAGGCGTGGTCGGCACCTACCGGCTGATCCAGCGGGAAGCCGCCGGCAAGCTCGGGCGGTTCTACTCGGCTGACGAGTACGACATCTCGCCCATCGTCAATTTCCCCGGCCGCGTGCTGGAACTCGGGCGCTCCTGTGTCGACGGCGCCTATCGCGGGCGGGTGGCCATGCAGTTGCTGTGGCGTGGCATCGCGGCGTACGTGTTCCACTATCGGATCGACCTGATGTTCGGCTGCGCCAGCCTGCACGGCACCGATCCGGATGCGCTGGCCGCCGACCTGACCTACCTTTACTACAATCACCTCGCGCCGCCGGCGCTGCGTCCGCGCGCGCTGCCCCACCGCTATGTGGACATGCGGCGGATGCTGCCCGGCATGCTGGATGCCAAGCGCGTGCAGGCGCAGTTGCCGCCCTTGATCAAGGGGTATCTGCGCCTGGGCGGATTCGTCGGCGACGGTGCGGTGATCGATCGGCAGTTCAATACCACCGATGTGGCCGTGGTGGTGAAGACCGACCTGGTCACCGATAAATACTATCGTCACTACGAACGTCAGTTGCGCGACGCGCTCGACTGGGCGCCCGATCTGCACCGCCAGGCGCAGGCCTGAGGGCTCTGTCGTTCCGGCGACGGTGGCGATAATCTCTGCTGACGCGAATTGCAGCGCGAGCGCGAGCGCTGATCCCGGCCTGCGTCTGATATCAGGCGCCGCTGAGTGCGCCTCGTTCCGTCATGGCCGGGGCCATCCACGTCTGGCCCGCTGCAACGAAAGACACGGATCGGCGGGCGCAAACCCCGGCCATGACGATCCTGGTCGCGGTCACTGTGGGTCGGAAACTTTATCAGCAGGCCGGCGTCGGATCAGGTCGCCGGATGCAGCGCAACGATATCCTGCAATCAGCGCGTCAGCGGCGGAATCCTGCCGGATTCGTTGTCTAATCGGCGTCAAGATTTGATCACGGAAAGTTTCCACCGAAGATCGGAAATCGCGTAAGGATACAACTGCCACTCATTGACGCAACTGCAACGGTTCACGAAGCTGTGTCCGGAGCGCTCCTCCGGATCGCGGCGGGACAGAAGGCTAAAACGTGGACCTTGGGGAAATCGGCCCTCGCTGGAGCCGGGAAACGGAGTTTACCGCGCGCGCCATGCGAGCTTTCACCGCCATGCTGATGATGGCTGGTGGAGTCCTGGCGGCCACCGGCGCGGTGGCACAGGCGCCTCCGGTGAGCAATCCGGTGCCGCAAGGATCGCCGGTCCAGCGCATCCTGCCGTCCGCCCCGCCATCGGTCGCGCCCGGCACGGTCATTCCGCCGCCATCGGCGCCTGCAGCCGAAGTGCCGAACCGGCCGGTGCGCGTGAGCAACATCGAGATCGAGGGCGTCACCGCCTACCAGCAGGCGGAGATCGCGCCGCTCACCGCCGGCCTGATCGGCCCGGCGGTGGCGCTGCCGCAGATCGATGCAGCCCGTCAGGCCATTCTGCAGCGTTATCGCAGCGACGGCTATGTGCTCACCACGGTATCGGTCAATCTCGACGGCAACGGTCGCCTGCGCTTCGTTGTCACCGAAGGCCACATCGCCAGCGTCAAGCTCGATGGCGACATCGGTCCCGCCGGCACGCAGGTGCTGCGCTTCCTCAACCGGCTCACCGAAAAGCAGCCGATCGATTCGGTCACGCTGGAGCGCTATCTGCTGCTGGCGCAGGACGTGCCGGGCGTGTCGCTGCGCGCCGTGCTGGAGCCCTCGTCCGACCAGCCGGGTGCGCTGAACCTGATCGCCCAGGTCAGCCGCAAGGAGGTCTCCGGCCTCGCCACGATCGATAACCGCGCGTTCAACGAAACCGGGCCGGTCGAGATGCTCGGCCTGCTGGACTTCAACAGCTTCACGTCGTTGGGCGAGAAGACCGAGGTTTCGTACTACCACAGCTTGCCCAACAGCCAGAATTTCGGCCAGGCCTCGACCGAGGTGTTCATCGGCGCTTCCGGCCTGAAGGGACGCATCTACGGCGGCTACGGCACGACCGTGCCGACCGGCAGCCTGGGACAGACCGGCTACAACGGCACCACCACGGTGTTCGGCAGCCTGTTGTCCTACCCGGTGATCCGCTCGCGGCAGCAGACGCTGAACGTCCTGTTCGCGTTCGACGGGCTCGATTCCAACATCACCAACACCACGTCCGGGGTTCGCGCGCAGGCCAGCTTCGATTCGCTGCGCATCCTGCGCCTCGGCGAGGACTACGCGCTGTCGGATCTGCTGCTCGGCGCGGACCGCTCGGCGGTCAATGCAGTGTCGGTGCGTCTGTCGCAGGGCATGAAGCTGCTGGGCGCCACGACGAATGGCATTTCGTCGACCTCGCCGCGGCAGAATGAACAGACCGGCTTCACCAAGATCAACTTCGAAGCCAGTCGCACGCAGACGCTGTTCACCCCGTGGGACGGCGCCAGCGTTGCGCTGATGGGCCTGGTCACCGGGCAGTGGACCAATGTCATCCTGCCGCCGGCGGAACAGTTCTACCTGGGCGGCGCGCGCTTCACCCGCGGTTATTATGCCGGCCAGGTTCCGGGCGACAAGGCGCTCGCATCAACCGTCGAACTACAGCTCAATACCGGGTTCGAGACCACAGTATTCGGCAAGTCATTGGACATCGCCGACCAATTCTACCTGTTTTATGACTGGGGCGAAACCTGGCAGAATCTCAGCACGGACCATAGCGCCATGATCAATTCGGCGGGCGGCGGCGTGCGCACGCAACTGACACGCTACGTCGAGGTCGATCTGGAAGGCCTGGCGCGCTTCAACCGATTTCCGAATGGCGGCAACTCGCCCGGCAGTGGCGTTTCGCCGCTGTACGGCGGCGCATTCTACTGGCGGGTCCTGACGCGATTCTAAAGAGCACAAGGCGCGGGCATCGCAACGATGCCCGTGACGGAGGGGTGGTGATGGCGAACGCTCGACGCAAGAACGAAGTAAGGCTGCTCGGCGTCGTTCGCCGCAGGCGTTCCGCCCTGCTGATGAGCACTGCGCTGCAGGCGGGCGTGGTGCTGGTGCTGACCACGCCTGCCGGTGCACAGCCCGCATCGGGTGCACGCCCGACCGGTGGCACGGTGGTCGCGGGAACCGCGGCGATCATCCAGGGCACGAACAACACCGCGATCAACCAGTCCACCCAACGCGCCGCCATCGATTGGAAGAGCTTCAACGTCGGCAGTCAGCAGAGCGTCACCTTCAATCAGCCGGCTCCTTCATCTGTCACGGTGAACCGCGTCACCGGCGGCGATCCGTCGCAGATCGCCGGACGCATCGATGCCAACGGCCAGGTCGTGCTGATCAACCAGTCGGGCGTCACCTTCTTCAAGGGCGCCCAGGTCAATACCAACGGGCTGATGGTCTCGGCGATCGGTGCGAGCGACCAGGCGGTGAAGAGCTTCGTCGGATCGAACACCGGCAAGCTGGCGCTCGATCAGCCCGGCAAACCGAACGCCATGGTGGACAACCGGGGCAACATCACCGTCAAGCAGGCGGGCCTCGCCGCCCTGGTGGCACCGCGCGTCGCCAACTCCGGCACGATCACCGCGCAACTCGGCCATGTCGTGCTGGCCGGCGCGAAGACCGCGACACTGGATCTGTACGGCGACGGGCTGCTGGCCCTCGACGTGACCAACCAGGTCACCCAGACGCCGCTCGACAAGAACGGCAACAGCGCGACCGCGCTGGTGACCAACTCCGGCGTCATCATCGCCGACGGCGGCACGATACAGCTCACCGCGCGTGCCGCCGATGGCGTGGTGCAGAACCTGGTCGAGGCCGGCGGCAAGATCCGCGCCGCCACCATGGGCGGCCAGACCGGCGTGGTGGCGCTGAACGGCGTCGGCGGATCGATCGTGGTGGAGGGCCAGCTTGCCGCCCCGGGCATCGCGCCTGGCACCAAGGGTGGCGACATCGAGGTCGCCACCACAGGCAATGTCGTCGTCACGCCGACCGCGCGGATCAGCGCCTCCGGCAAGGCCGGTGGCGGCACGATCGCGCTCGGCACGAACCTGGCGCGCGCCAGGGGCGGGCCGGGTGTCATGCCGACCGTGGTTGCGGCGAACACGATGATCCAGGCGGGCGCGAAGATCAGCGCAAGTGCCACCGGCAAGGGCGACGGCGGCAAGGTGACGGTGCTGTCCACCACGTCCACCCACATGGCCGGCACGATCAACGCCAAGGGCGGGACATTTGGCGGCAATGGCGGTTTTGTCGAGGTATCGGGCGACGCCGGTTTCTCCCTGACCGGTGCAATCGATGTATCGGCGCCGCAGGGCACCATCGGCACCATCCTGCTCGATCCGGACAATCTTGAGATCATCAACGCCGCGCCGACCGGTGGCGACCAGGATGTCAACCTCGTCGCCGGTTCCGGGACCATAACGTTCGCCGGCGCCAACACCGCGAAAAACCAGGTTTCGAACGGCGAGATCGACCTCCTCACCGGCACCATCATTCTGCAGGCCAAGACGTCGATCGTGGTGGACGTGACCACGCCGATCACGCTGCAGAACAATGCCAACCTGGTGCTGCAGACCAATACCGGTGATATCTCAGTGGGCGGCGGCTCGCCGATCACCGCGTCGGGCACCGGCTTCATTCAGCTCGACGCCGGGCTGACGCCGGCATCCGGCGGCAAGATCACGCTGGCCAGCGACCTGACGACCGGCGCCGGCGGATCGATCACCTTGCAGGCCGACGGCGGCGTCGCGCTCAACGGCATCACCGTCACCACGCCGACGCTCGACATCAGCAACATCACCAGCGGCGGTGCGACACAGACCGCCGCCGGCGTACTGGCCGTGACGACATTGCAGAGCAGCGCAGGCGTGGCGGGCGACACCACGCTGATGGCGGTGGCAAACGCGGTCGGAACGATCGGCGCCTTCAACGTGACCGGCGGCAGCTTCTCGCTGGCGAACACCTCCGCAGTCAGTGTGCCCGGCACGCTGACGGCCAGCAACAACGTCTTCCTGCAGACCACCAACGCCGGCGGCATCGCCATCACCGGTACGGTGACGGCCGGTGCCGCGGGAATCGCAGGGTTCCAGGCCGACAAGTTCAGTATCACCTCACCCGGCACGGTCACCGCCGGAACCGTCGAACTGGCGCCGAACTCCGCCGTCGCGGTGACGCTGGGCGGTGCCGGCGGGTTGTCGCTGTCGCAGGCGACCCTGTCACAGATCAAGTCCACGGTCCTGCGTCTCGGCGCCGTCACCGTGCCGGCCGGGCCACTGACGACAACGTCCAACACCATCTCGATTGCCGGCGCGATCGACCTGTCCGCCGTCGCCACCACGCTCGACCTGCAGAGCACCGGCGGCGTGCTCCAGACGGCCGGCACGCTCACCAATGTCGGCACCCTGACCGGCACCAGCACGTCGCTGGACATTACAACCGGCGGCAAGAACAACTCGATCGCGACTGTCGGCAGCTATGCCGTGACCGGCGGCGACTTCCTGCTGACCGACTCCAGTGCGATAACCGTTGGCGGCGTACTGTCCGCCACCGGCAATGTATATCTGCAGTCGTCGAATGCCACCGGCATCACTGTTGCGGCCGCCGGCAAGGTGGCGGTCGGCTCCGGCAGCCTCGCCTCGTTCCAGGCCGACAAATTCGCCATCACCACCGGCGGCACTGTCACCGGCGGCACGTTCGAGTACGCCCCCAACACGCCCGGCAGCAACCTCAAGCTGGGTGCCGGCGGCGCGCTGGCATCGCTCGCCGGCATCGGCACGACCAATGCGATCATCGGCGGCGTCACGCTTCCCGTCGGTCTGCCGAGCCCCGGCTTCACCATCACGGCCGGTGCGATCAACACGGTCGCCTCGTTCGACGGCAACGCGCTGCCGGTGGCGCTGCGCAGCGCGGGCACGATCGCCGAGGCCGGCGGCGCGCCAATCGTCAACGTCGCGACGCTGACCGGCAGCGCGATTGCGGTGAAGCTCGATCAGGCGAATGCGATCAGCAATGTCGGCAGCTTCTCCGCTACCGCCGGCGATTTCCTGCTGGTCGATGGCGGCGTGGCCAGCACGCTCGGTGTGTCCGGTCCGCTAACTGCCACCAATGTCACACTCAGCGGCGCACCCACCCTGGCGGTTACCGGCAGCATCGGTGCGACCGGCACAGCGTCGCTCAGCGCCGCTACGATCGATCTCGCGAATGGCGCCATCGTCACCGGCCCGACCGTCACCCTGAACACCGTCGCCGGCGGCATCGCGCTGACCGGCAACGCAGCACTCGGCCAGGGCGGCGACACCGTCGATATCAGTTCGGCCGGCACGGTCAGCGAGGCGAAAACCAGCGTCATCACCGCCGACACGCTGCAAAGCTCCGGCGGTGTGAGCGGCGATGTCACGCTGCCCGGGACGGCCAACGCCATTGCCAACCTCGGCAACTTCCCGGCTGTCGGCAATTTCTCGCTGTTCGACAACAGCGGGCTGACGGTGATCGGCAACGTGACGGCGACCACCGCGCTGAAACAGCTTTCGCTCGAGGCGCCGAGTATCAGCATCGCTGCCGGCGGGCTGGCGGCCAATCCCACCTCCGGCCTGCTGTCGCTGCAAACCGACACATTCGCCAACGGCGGTGCGATCAGTTCCGCCACGGTCGAACTCGCACCGCAGACGGCGGGCCGCAGCATGACCTTGGGCGCGGCCGGCGGGCTGTCGCTGGCGTTGCTGTCCGGCTTCACCACCGGCAACCTGATCATCGGTGCGGTGACGCCGCCAGGCGGCGCGCGCGGCACCACGGCCGGCGCCATTGCCGTTGGCGGCGCCTTCGACACCACGGTCGTGCCGACCGTGACACTGGATGCTAAAGGCGCAGTGACGCAGACTGCGCCGCTGATCGGCGGCAGCCAGGTATTCGGCACCGCAGGCAACTACAAGTTGCTGGACGGCAACAACGCATTCAGCACGTTGGGCGTGACCACCACCGGCGGCGACATCCAGGTAGCCGATGGCAGCCCCCTGACGCTGTCCGCGATTTCGACAACCGGCAACATCTACCTGAGCAGCCCGAGCATGAAGGTGACCGCCTCGGTGAGTGCCGGTGGCGTGCTGGGACTGAAGACCGACGCCCTTGCCTTCGTTGCCGGAGGGCTCGCCGGGGCGACAATCGAACTGGCACCACTGACGTCCATCGCCGAGACGCTTGGCGCGGCGGCCGGCGGATTGTCGCTGCTCGACACGGCGTTTCTCACCACCAGCAACCTGCGCATCGGTGCGGTCACCGACCCGGCCTTGGGCCTGACGGCAACCGCCACGTCGATCTCGGTCGGCGGCAACTTCGGCACCGGCGCCATCGCGTTGGAACTCGACACCACCGGTGCGGTCACCGAGACCGGCGCCTTTGCGCTGACCGCCGCCACGCTGACCGGCAATGCCGGCGCTGGCGTCATCCTCGGCAACGCCAACGCCATCAACACGCTGGGCAGTTTCAACGTCAGCGCCGGCAGCTTCACCCTCGCCGATTCCGGGATCGCCGGCGCGCTGGGCGTGACCGGCCCGGTCACCGCCAGCGACGTCGCGATCAGCGCTGCGCCCACCATCGTCGTTGCGCCCACCATCGCCGTCGGCGGCAGCATCGGCGCGATCGGCACGGTCTCCCTCACATCCGGCAGCGGCGGCATCGATCTCCGCACCGGCGCGATCGTTACCGGTGCAACCATCGACCTGAACAGCGCAGCCGGCGGCATCACGCTGAACGCGGGTGCGCTGGTCAATGGCGCGACCGTGGACCTGGACGGGACCGGCGGCGTTACCGCAGCGGCCGGCATCATCTCCGCGACCACGCTGCTGAGCAGCGGCGGCATCACCGGCAACGTCACCCTCGGCGGCTTGAACAACGTCGGCACGCTGGCGGGCTTTGCCGTCACCGGCGGCAGCTTCAGTCTGTCCGACGGCGGCAGTGCGAGCGGCCTCGTGGTAACAGGCCATGTGACCGCCAATACCGGCGCCAGCAATGTCACGCTCAAAGGCGTAGCCGGCGGCCCCATCGTGGTGCTCGGCAGCATCAACGCCGGCGGCATTGTGTCGCTCGATGGTTCTTCCCCCTCGGTCGGTGTGGTGCTGAACAACGGCGCAGTGGTGACCGGTGCAACCATCGACCTGAATGGCGGCGGCGTCGGCATCGCGATGAACGGCATCGCGTCGCTGGGCAGCGCCGCGTCCGTCGTCGATCTCACCACGACGGGCGGCGGCGTCAACGAGGCTACCACCTCGACCATCGTCGCCACCACGCTGCAAAGCACGGCGGGAACCGTGGGCACGGTCAACCTGGCCGGCATCGGCAACAACGTCGGCACGCTTGGCACCTTCAATGCGGGCGGCGCGTCATTCACCCTGGCCGATGGCGGCAACGCCGGGAATCTGTCCGTGCCGGGCACGGTCACCGCCGGCAGCGTCACCATCACCGGACCCGGCACCATCACCGCGTCCGGCAGCATCCTCGCTGCCAGCGCTGTCAACCTGAGCGCTGGCGCGCTGACGTTGTCCGGCAAGGTCAGCGACGGCGGCGCCGGCACCACAAGCCTGGTCGCCAATGTCGGCACCATCGGTGAAACCGGCACCCTGGTCGCCGGCACGCTGTCCGGCAGCGCCATGGGCGCCGCAAACCTCACCGGCGCCAACGCGACGATCAACCAGGTGGCCACCGTTTCCAGCTTCAGTGCCGCGGGTTTCACGCTGGATGACGGCACCAGCCTGGCGGTGACCGGCACGCTGGCCGGCGGGCCGGGCGTGACCGTGCTCGACGCGGGCACACTGACGATTGCCTTGGGCGGCACCGTGGTGGCGGCGGCGGTTGGTCTAACCGCGGGGAACATCACCATACCCGGTGTGGTGAGCGACGGCGGCGCGGGAACCGTCAGCCTGGTCGCCAATACCGGGACAATCGGTGAAACCGGTACGCTGATTTCGGGCACGCTGTCGGGCAGCGCTGTCGGAACGGCGAACCTGCTGGGCGCATCGCCAACGGCCAATCAGGTTGCGACGCTGAGTAACTTCAGCGCCGCAGGCTTCACCCTGGACGACGGGATCAGCCTCACGGTCGCCGGCGCTCTCAATGGCGGCGTCAGCGCGACGGTGCTGGACACCGGCACGCTGACGATAGCCTCGGGCGGTACGGTGACGGCGGCCGCAATCGGGCTTATCGCAGGCGATATCACCATCCCCGGTCTCCTCTCCGATGGCGGCGCCGGCACCGTCAGCCTGGTGGCCAACACTGGCACGATCGGGGAGACGGGCACGATCGTCTCGGGCACTTTGTCCGGCAGTTCTGTCGGTGCCACGAACCTGACGGGCGCCACGACGACCACAAACCAGATCGCCAATCTGGGGAACTTCAGCGCTTCTGCCGGCTTCACGCTGGATGACGGCAGCAGCCTGACGGTGAACGGGACATTGGCCGGAGGCTCGAGCGTGACCGTGCTCGACAACGGCACGCTGACCATCGGCGCGAGCGGCTCGGTGACCGCGATCGCAGTGAGCCTGACGGCTAACAATATCACCATCCCTGGCCTGTTGACCGATGGCGGTGGCGGCACGGTCGGCCTGATCGCCACGACCGGAACGATAGGCGAGACCGGGACATTGGTCGCCGGCACTCTGTCAGGCAGTTCGGCGGGTGCAACCAGTTTGACCGGCGCGACTCCAACCACCAATCAGGTGGCGACGCTTGGCAATTTCAGCGCAACGGGCTTTACCCTCGATGATGGTACGAGCCTATCGGTAACTGGCGCGTTGGCCGGTGGGCCGAGCGCCACGGTGCTCGACAGGGGTGCGCTGACGGTCGCGGCGGGCGGCACCGTGGCGGCAACCGCCATCGGCCTGACTGCCGGCAACATCGTCGTCCCAGGCCTGATCACTGACGGCGGCACCGGTACGGTCGGGCTGGTCGCCAATGTCGGCACGATCAATGAGACCGGTACGCTGGTCTCCGGTGTGCTGACCGGCAGCGCGATCGGCGCGGCAACCTTCGCGGGCACCGGCCCGACGACCAACCAGGTCGCCACAGTGAGCAACTTCACTGCGGCGGGCCTGACGATCCGGGATGGTTCGAGCCTGACCCTTAAGGGCACCGTGAACGGCGGACCGAGTGTGACGGTACTCGACAACGGCACATTGGTGATCGGCGCGGGCAGCACGCTCACCGCAACAGCGATCTCACTGACCGCGAACAATATCGGCATCCTCGGCGATGTGACCGATGGTGGTTCGGGCACGGTCGACCTGGTCGCCAGCACCGGCACCATCAGCGAAACCGGCACGCTGGTCGCCGGCACGTTGTCCGGCAGTTCGCTCGGGGCGACGAGCCTGACCGGAGCCACCCCAACCACCAACCAGGTCGCCACTCTCGGCGACTTCACGTCGTCCGGCTTCACGCTGGACAACGGGCGTGCCCTGGCGATCAACGGCACGCTGAACGGCGGACCGGGCGTCACGTTGCTGGACGCCGGCGGTGTGGCGATTGGCGGCATGGTGACCGCGACGGCCATCGGCCTGACGGGGGCGAGCATCGACATCCCCGGCGTGGTGACCGACGGCGGCAGCGGATCGGTCAGCCTGATCGCCACTGCCGGCTCGATCGGTGAAACCGGCGCGCTGATCGCCGGCACGCTCACCGGCAGCGCAGCGGCCACGGCGAACCTGGCGGGCAGCACGCCGACCAGCAACCAGGTTGCCACCTTGGGCAGCTTCAAGGCGGCAGGCTTTGCGCTGCGCGACGGCAACGCGCTGTCGGTCAGCGACAAGCTGGCTGGTGGCCCGAGTGCCACGATTACCGATGCCGCCGCACTGACCGTCGGCGGCAGCGTCACGGCGACGGCCATCGGGTTGACCGCGACCAGTATCAGTATCCCTGGCGTGGTATCGGATGGCGGCACCGGCACCACCAACCTGACCGCCACCGCAGGGGCGATCAGCGAGACCGGCACCATCGTGTCCGGCACCCTGTCCGGAGGCTCGACCGGCACCACGAGCCTCACCGGCGTCAACCAGATCGCGACGCTGGGCAACTTCTCGGCGCCCGGCCTGACGGTCGCCGACGGCACCAACCTTGCGATCAACGGCAACGTGGTTGGCGGGCCATCGGCCAACATCGCGGTCAACGGCTCGCTGGCCATCAACGGCAGCCTGAACGCCAGCACGATCGCGATTACCGCGAATGGCGGAGCGATCTCCGAGCCCGGCGCACTGGTCACCACCCTGCTGAACGCGGGTGCGACCGGCGATGCGAACTTCGCCGGCGGCGGCAATCAGGTCGCCACTCTGGGCAACGTCACCAGCGGCGGCACGTTGACGCTCAACGACACCACCAACCTGCTGCTCAGCGGCACCCTGACCGCGCCGAAAATCGCGATCAACGCGGGGTCAAACACGATCACCTTTGCCAACGGCGCCACCATCGCCACCAGCGGAACCACCAGACCGGCCGGCGCCAGCACCAACTACC
This sequence comes from Acetobacteraceae bacterium, assembly GCA_036265005.1. GTDB lineage: Bacteria > Pseudomonadota > Alphaproteobacteria > Acetobacterales > Acetobacteraceae > JAMXLO01. The sequence continues at coordinate 23,734 of DATAPW010000081.1, forward strand.
CGACAGTCACCACCAGCACGACCGGCGCCTTCCTGGCGTCCGGTGCATTCACCCAGCAGGGCAACAGCTTCGTCACCGGCATCGGCGGCGGTCCCAGCATCCTGCGGATCGACGCCACTGGCGCCGGCAATATCAGCTTCGATCAGGTCGGCGGACTGCATGGACCCAGCACCTGGCTGATCCTCGGCATCGACACCGGCACAGCCACCGGCAATGTGGCGGTGCAGAACCTCGACATCGTGCGTACCGGTGCGACCGGCGCGACCACGCTGACCGGGTCGGTGGGCGGCCTGAGCGGGCCGGCGGCAGCCGGCGTGGCGGGCATCCAGCCGTCGCCCAACTCCAATTTCCGCTTCAATTCGTGTCCGATCCATTCGGTGAACTGCGTGCTGTTGCCCACACAGGGATTGCCGACCGCGAACCCGCTGAACGACATCACCATCGGCTCGCTGTTCAACCCGGACGACCAGGACGATCTGCTGCTGCCCATTGTCTCCGACCAGGACTACTGATCATGCGCGCAACCGCTCCGTTCCGCCTGCTGTCGCTGCTCGCCCCGCTGCTGTGTTTCGCCTGCCAGACGCCGCCACCCGAAGCGTACGTGAAGGCAACACAGAACGCCGCCAAGCCCGCATCGCAGGTGGCGATCGGCAAGAACTCGGTGGGCGAGGACTGCACCCAGCAGGTCGAGGCCGGGCAGAGCGCCGATGTGTTCTGCGGCACCTGGCAGCAGCCCAGTGCGCGGGTGCGCTCGGGCGGTCCCGGCAACGCCGGCGAACTTGCACAACTCGCCACTGCCAGCCCATGGCGCACAGGCATCGACAACCGGTTCCGCTGCGAGGCGCCGGTTGCCACCACGATACTCGGCGGCCAGCCCGCCGCACTCATGCAATGCACCCGCCTGGTCGGCGGTTGGGCGCATGTCGCGATGGTCACCTTGGTGAGCGGCACGATCTGGTACGCCGATGGCGTGCTGCCGGCGGCGCAGGTGATGGAGCGCTCGATCGGCGTGCTGGCCGGCGTCGCGCGCGCGGATGCGGTGGCGCCGAGTTCCGGCGCCGATGCCCTGCTGGCCAGCCGTCTCGCCGCGAAGGCGTTCAGCTCCGGCGACATCGGCCAGTTCGACGGACTGATGGCGGCCGGCACGCGCGCCAACCTGGCGGATAATCCGGGCGCCGCCGAGAGCGCCTTCCGGGCCGCGCTCACCTTGCAGCAGAAGGCCCTCGGCAAGGACAACCCGAACATCTCGACCGCGCTGATGTCGCTGGCGCTCGAACTGTCGAACGAAGGTCGCTACGCCGAGGCGGACGGGCTGTTCGCCGATGCGGGCAAGCTGGCGCCAGGATCGGCGGACGCCACCGCGCAGGCGCGGCTGCTGCATTATCGCGGCGTGGACGCGATGAACCAGGGTCAGCTCGAGTTGGCATTGACGCTGCTGACGCAGGCCGACGCCGCCTACACCGGGATCATCCCAGCCGACGCGCTGACCGCGCACCCACGTGCCACGCAGGTGAGCAATCCGTTCCTGCGTGCCGGACAGGTCCGTCTCGGAGACCTGATGCCGAGCCAGGACCTCATCACCGATCCCCGGGCGCAATCCGCTTTGCTCGGGTTGATCGAGGTGCGGCGTAACCGCAGTGTGGTGCTGCGCATCATGGGGCGGACGCAGGAAGCTGACGCCGTGCTGACATCGGCCACCGACCTGGCGCGCGGCAACGGCCTGGCGCGGCCAATCGTCAGTGCGCGGCTGTATCGCACCAGCGGCGTGATGGCTGCCGCGCAGGGCCTGGACGACCAGGCGCTCGCCGACCTGCTGGCCTCCACCGCGGCGTTCGACCGCTCGCTGCCGGGCTCCAAGCCGCTGGCCGACACCTACCTGCTGCGTGCGCGCCAGTTGGCAAGAAGCGGCAAGTCCGATGCTGCCCTGCCGATCTGCCGCAATGCCGTGCAGTCATTGGCCGCGTTGAAGGCCGGCACGACACCGGTGCTGATGGCGTCCTGCCTCGACGTCTACGCTGCCGAAGCCGATCGCCAGAAAGATCAGCGCCAGGTGCTGCTGTCCGAGATGTTCACCGCGGCACAGCTTGCGCAGGGCGGCATCACCAGCCAGCAGATCGCGCAGGCGACGGCGCGGCTGTCGGAGAACTCGCGCGATCCGAAGGTGGCCGAGGCGATCCGGCATCGGCAGGACGCGTCCGCCAAACTGTCCGACCTTTATCGCCGGCGCGACGAGTTGGCGGATGCGCAGCGCCAGGGCGCGACGATCGCACCGACCGCAGCAAGCGCGGGCGACCTCGACAAGCAGATCAGCGACGCGCAGTCGGTGCTGGCCGATGCCGACGCGGCGTTGCAGGCGGCGTCGCCGAATTACGGCCAGTTGGTGCAGCAGGTGGTGCCGGCACCCGATGTGTTCGCCGCGCTGCATCGCGGCGAGGCGTTCGCTGCCATCGCCTTGAGCGAGGACGATGGCTGGGTGTTCCTGCTGCGCGACAAGACGATCGCCGTGTCGAAGATCGATGGCGGCCTGAAGCAGTTGGCTGAACTGGTGCGACGGGTACGCGCCGGCATCGAGCTGACGACAAACGGCCTGCCGACGTTCGATATCGTCGATGCCCAGAAGCTGTACCAGCTCACACTCGGCGGCGTAGCCGCCTCGCTGGAGGGCGTGAAGTCACTCGTCGTGGCGCCTGCCGGCCCGCTGCTGTCGCTGCCGTTCGAAGTGCTGCTGACCGGTCCGGCCGACGCCGCCAACCTGGCCGACGCACCGTGGCTGGTGCGCAAGTTCACCCTGGCGCATGTGCCGGCGCCCTCGAACTTCGTCTCGCTGCGCAAGATCGCGGCAGGTTCGCGTGCCTCGCATCCGTGGTTCGGCTTTGGCGACTTCCATCCGGTCACGCTGGCGCAGGCGGAGAAGACCTTCTCGGGCGCCGGTTGCGGCGAAAGCGCCAAGCTGCTGTCGGGCCTGCCGCCGCTGCCCTACGCCCGCAAGGAACTGGACGCGGCGCGTGCGCTGCTCGGGGCCGATGCCAGTGACGAACTGCTGGGGCCGGCGTTCACCGCCGACGCGGTGCTGAAGGCGAGGCTGAAGGATTATCGCATCCTGCAGTTCTCCACCCACGCATTGTTGCCGGCCGAGCTGCGCTGCCAGAGCGAACCGGCCATTGTGACATCCGCACCCGCCAACGCACCCAGCGCTTCGGGCGCGCTGCTCACCGCGTCCGAGGTCGTTGGGATGGATCTCGATGCGGACCTCGTGATCCTGTCGGCCTGCAACTCCGGCGGACCCGGTGGCACCACGGCCGGCGAGAGCCTGTCGGGACTGGCGCGCTCATTCTTCTATGCCGGCGCACGGTCACTCGAGGTCACCCATTGGTCGGTCAACGATCAGGTGGCGGCGTTCCTTGTCGCCGACACGCTGCGGCGAATCCGCGAGGACCCCAACCTCGGGATCGCCGGCGCGCTGCGCAACGCACAGCTCGCCATGCTGGCGGATGCCGGCAAGGGCCTGCCGGCGGAGATCGCCCATCCGTTCTTCTGGGCGCCATTTGCGGTGATCGGTGAGGGAGGTGAGCGTGGTAGCGTGAGCGCCAACAGTCACGTTTCACCGCATCAGCTTGCCGGTCTATAAGCTGCGCCGACAGGCGCTGGCGGAAGGCGGCATGGAGACGATCGAGACCCTCGGCAAGTACGAGATCAAGCGGACGCTTGGCCGTGGCGCGATGGGCATCGTGTACGAGGGCTGGGACCCGATCATCGCGCGCCGTGTTGCGATCAAGACGGTGCGGCTGCCCGACTCCGCCGATCCGGAAACCGAGGAAGCGCTCGCCCGGTTCCGCCGCGAGGCGCAGGCCGCCGGACGGCTGACGCATCCCAACATCGTCGGCGTGTTCGATTACGGCGAGACCAACGACCTGGCCTACATCGTCATGGAGTTCGTCGATGGGCCGCCGCTGAAATCGGTATTGGACAAGCAGGAACGCTTCGTACTGGCGGACATCGTCCGCATCATGGAGGACCTGCTGGCCGGCCTGCAGTTCAGCCATGAGCGCGGCGTCGTGCACCGCGACATCAAGCCGGCCAACGTCATGCTGACCACGTCGGGGCAGGCGAAGATCGCCGATTTCGGCATCGCCCGGATCGAGAGCAGCTCGATGACGCAGGCCGGCACGGTACTGGGTACGCCGGCCTACATGTCGCCCGAGCAGTTCATGGGCCAGGTGGTGGACTCGCGCACCGACATCTATTCGTCGGGCGTGCTGCTGTATCAGTTGCTGACCGGCGAGCGGCCGTTCGAAGGCGGCATGTCGGCGATCATGCACAAGGCGCTGAATACCGACCCGCCGGCGCCATCGCAGCTTTCGGTCACCGCGCCGCCGGCATTCGATGCCGTGGTCCGCCGCGCAATGGCCAAGCGGCCGGAGGAGCGGTTCGCCTCGGCGACCGCCTTCCTCGCGGCGGTGCGTGCGGCTGTCGCCAGTCCGTCGGTGGAAGCGGTGAGCGAGGATGAGGCGACCATGGTCGCCGCACCGGCTTCGTCGGGCCCCGCCCCCGGCAGGCCGGTCGCCGGCTCGCCGCCTCGAGCGCCAGCCGCGGATGCGCCGCCGGCCGCAAGGCCAGCCGCACGCTCGCCGATGCCGATGATTGCCGCCGGGGCTGTCGCACTGCTGTTGGCGCTGGGCGGTGGTGGCTGGTGGTTCCTGTTGCGGACGCCGGCACCGGTGCAGACGGCTGCCGCCACGGCGCCGGTGATCGGCACGACAACAGCGCCGACACCGGCGGTGCCGCCGGCGCCCGAACCCGCGGCGTTGCCCACGCCGGTCAACCCACCCACGCCGGTCAACCCACCTGCGGCAAATCCACCGGCGCCGGCCACGGCCGGCAACAACCCGCCAGTCCCGCCGGACATCACCCAGCCGGGTACGGTTGCGTCGGTGCCTGCCGCGCCACCGGCACCGACCGCGCAGACACCCTCCGCACCGGTGGCGATTGCTCCGCCGATTGCCCCGACCCCGCCGCCGGCCGCGACGCAGCCGGAGCACCAGCAGCTTGCCGCGGTCAGCCAGGAGGGATTGCGGCGACAGATCGCCCAGTGGGTCAGCAGCCGGAACTGTGCGTTGCTCGCCGGTGACGTGCGCGACGGCGGGTCGGTTTCCCTGTCGGGGCTGGCCGGCAACCGCGTCGTGGAGGATTTGCGCCAGGGCATCGCCTCGTTCGTGCCGCCCGGCCAGATCGACTGGCGGGTGACCGGGGTCGATCCGGTGTTCTGCCCGACGCTCGATGCGCTGCGTCCGGCGGAACCGGCCTTTGGCGTTTTCGGCGGACCACGGCTCGGCCTGCAGATGGCGGACGGCAAGACGCGCCTGCACGATGGCGAGCCGGTGCGCGTACGCCTGGTCATGCCGGATTTCGCCAGTCGCCTGTACGTGGATTACATCGCGCACGATGGCTCGGTGCAGCATCTGTACCCGCAGCTTGCCGATCCGAAGAATGGCATCGCGGCCGACCCGCCGCACAGCTACGCACCCGGCGAACGGGTCAACCTGGGTCATCCGTCGTGGGTGATCAGCGAGCCCTACGGTACCGACATGATCATCGCCGTCGCCTCATCCGACCCGCTGTTCGATCGTCCGCGGGCCGCCAATGCGGAGACCGCCGGTGTCTATGTGCGTGATCTCCAGGCTGCGATCGATGCGGTCCAGCAACGCGGGGCTCGCGTGGCCGGCGCCGCCGTGACGCTGGAGGCGCTGCCGAAGTAACCGGCGTGATGGGCTGGATGGCGCACGGCATGCCGCGCCACGCAGGATAGGTCGAGCGCAGCGAAACCCATCGAGCTTGCCCAACTCCGCTACCGGCCCGGTGCGGCGTCCTGGTAGCTGGCCAGCATAGTGCGCAGCCAACCCTCCGGCATGCCGGCAAGGAAGCGCGATTGCAGTTCTGACAGCCGCGCCGGCGTCAGGCCCGCAAGACCCGGCGTGAAAAAGATCGGGTCGCGGGTGAACATCAGATAGGCCTGCATTTCGTTGAACATCAGCTCTTCCTCGCCGGCATCGTACTCCTCCTTGGCCAGGAAGCTGCGGAACTCGGCGCGCTCGGTACCGGTGAGCGCGGTCAGCCAGAAATTGTGCACGTACTCGGCGTAGGCGGGATTGCTGAAGAACTCGCCGTGCGACAGCTCGTGGCGCAGGATCGAAGCCCTCGCGGAGGCAGTCACCTTTGCATCGGCGCCGACGCCAGGCAGCGAAATCAGGCCCGCTGTGACACCGGGTGCGAACCAGCCCTCCTGCTGCATCAGCGCACGCAGCGCTTCCTCCTGCGGATCCAGCTCGATCTTCTGGCTGTCGGCCAACCGGAAGAAGCGGGCCAGCGAGGCGGCTGCGTAATCATGGCCGTAATAAAATGTCTCGACCGTGTCGCCCTGCGAATTGATGGCCGCATCGAGTTCCGCCTCGCTGAGGATCCGATCATGCGGCAATCCGGCCTTCTCGGTCAGGGCTGCGACGCGGTTCAGCATCCGCCCCTGGTCATGCAGCGAGGCAAAATCCAGCACCAGGATCCGGGGATTGTCGGCAAAGCGGAATACCGCGAGACCGCTTGGCACATGCGAACGGATCTGCTCTTCGGTCGCGCTCTCGATGTGGAAGATCGGCGCCGGCGCGCCGGCAGTGTTTGCCGCGGCGGGTGCCGGTGCCGGCAGGGCCGTGACGGCGGGTGGCGCAATGGCCGGGTGCTGTGCCGGTCGTGGCCAGAACAGCCAGCCGGAAACTGATCCCGCGAGGAGGACGGCCAGCACCGCGACAGCGGCAACTGCGCCGCCATGCCTGCTGCGCCTGCGTGGCGGGATGCGGACAGTGTCGTCTGCGCCGGGTTTTGCCAGCCTCATGCTTCGGCCGCCGGCGCGGCGTACCTCAGGCGCCCAGGTTGATCACCTGCACACGGCGATTCCGCGGCTCCGGGGTCTGTGCCGGCGTCGACACCAGCAGGCCTTCCTCGCCCATGCCGACCGCCTGCAACCGGCTCGGGTCAACCCCGTATTTCTTGGCGACGTAGTCCACCACTGCCTCGGCGCGCCGTTCGGACAGGGACCGGTTGTAGTCCTGCGAGCCGACCGTGTCGGTATGGCCTTCGATGCGGAACCGGTAGCCTGCGAGGTCCTTGCTGCTCAATGCCTGGCCGAGTTGGTCCAGCGTGCGGATCGCATCCGGCGTCAGATCGGCCGAGCCGTTGGCGAAATTCACCGTCAGGTTGACCGCCGGCTCGCTCGCTGCCGGCGGGGCGGCTGCAGCAGAGACCGCCACGGGGTGGCTGGAGGCGAGGCGAGGCTGCTGCACGGGAGACGGCGCCGGCGCCGCAGCGTCACTCGTCGGGGCGGCCAGCTTGATGCCACGGGTTCCGCCGAGCACCAGGTTGCCGCTCGGCTTCAGCGAGTTGATGATCTGGTCGGCGGACGGGCTGCCCTGAGCGAACGCCGGGATGGTGCCAAAAACCAGCGGAGCGATCACGAACGGAGCTATCAGCGTACGCACGGGTCCAATCCTCCCCAAATCCGGCTGCTGCCTTATACCATGGAACCGCAGCGAGGCGAGCATTTGTGCGGTTCTGGCACATTCCGCTCATGAGATAGATCGACCGGCCGCCGATGGCTCTCAGAACACGCCCTGTGCGTGCAGGATGGGCAGGCGGACGTGCAGGCTCTTGGTCAGCACATCGCGCAGGTTGCCGCGTCCCTCGTCATCGAGGTTGGAGCCGATATGCCTGATCCAGTCCTCGATCCTCTCCTCGCCCTGCCCATCCTGCGTGCGGCCGAGTACGTAAAGATCGAACAGCGTGCAGGGTGCTCCGGTCCCAAGCGCATAGCTCGCCGCGCCGACCGGGCGTCCCAGGTTCTCGGTGCGGATCAGGTTCTCGGTGGTCACGCGGTTGAACCGCAGCGCCTGTTCCGCTGGCGCGGCGCCGCTCCGCAAGGCGGGTTCCGCCAATTCGAGACCAGCCAGGATGCCGATCAGCTCCGCTGGATTGTCGCGCCTGCCCTCCAGCGTCGGCAGGGCGAGCAGATCGCCGACCCGACGCGGTCCAGCCGCCAGGGCAGCGGCGATCGGTCCATAGAAGGCACGATTCAGCGAGGCCCGGCCCGCCGGCGTGTCGGCTTCGAACGGCATGTCGTCGGGACTGATGTTCAGCGCCAGCGACACATCCATCAACGCGGCGTCGCGCATCGCCGGGTTCATCCGGCGCGCGCCACGCACGAAGACATCGTGCCGCAGCGAACGATCCAGGCACATGTCCTTCACCAGTTCGCGCAGCAGCGGATCCTCGAAGCGCTGCATCACCGCGCGCTGGTCGGCGCTGAACGTCAGGTCGGGAAAGTTCTCGATCAGGCTGATCGACCCGACCCATTCGAGCTTGGCCCTGGCGAAGGCGCCGGACACGTCGCTGTGGAAGCACGGCGCCCAGCTGTCGTTCATGTACTCGTGCGCCAGGTACTGGCTCGGCATGTTGGCCAGGCGCTCGATCAGCGAATTCACCCAGGGCGATCTGATGAGCTGCGGGGCATCGGCGGCCCACAGATCCTTCACCACCTTGAGACCTTCCTCGGCCTGGCGGTCGCTGCGCGCGGCCAGGCGCAGACCGCAATCGCGCAGGATGCGCTGCATCCCCAGCGCGGCGCCCCAGGCCGGCAGCGAATTGTAGCTGACATGCACGGCGCCGCCCGGTTTCACCTTGCGTCCGAGCAGACGGACGATGCCCGCCTGCACGGCAGACGGGACCCAGCTCCACACTCCGTGCAGGCTGACGAAATCCGCCTCCGGCACCGCCGCTGCGCCGGCATCCTCGGCCAGCGTGGACAGGTCGGCCTCGAGGAAGGTGATGTTGTCGATGGCGGCTTCCGCCGCCCAGGCTCGCGCCGCGGCAACGTGCGCGGGGTTGAAGTCGATCGCGGTGACCTTCCAGTGCGGATTGCTCGCCGCCAGGACCAGCGCACCGAACCCCTGGCCGCAACCCAGTTCCAGGTAGCTCACCGGGTCGTCGGGCCCGGGCATCGGCGAGGCGACGCCGCCCAGCAGGCAGGCCAGCGTCATCATCGCCGGCGACTGCTGGCGATAGTAACCGGTCATGTAGGTGATGTCGGTCACGTAGCCGCCGCCCCATCCGCTCATGCCGCCTGCTCCATGTTGCGCCAATCGACCCGCTGCGCCTCGATGACTTCCGCTTCGAAGATCGCGTCCGCCGCGTCGGTCTGGCGCGCGAGACCGCCTGTCGGACCAGGAACCCAGGTGTTCCAACCCAGCCGCGGCGGCGGATCGGCGGTAGCATTCAGCTGCAGCGGCGGGACTTCCTGCGCCGCCAGCACCGGATTGATCGCAAAACCCAACTCGAAGCCGACATAGGCGCGAACCAGCGATACCAGCCGATGCAGCGCAATACGATCCGGCAACAGCCGCTGGAACCCCTTCAGGTCGAGCGGACCGACGCGCAGGATGATGCGTGCCTGCGGATCCCAGGCGCGCACGCCGGCCGCCGCATCGACGCCCAGGCGTCCCCACGCGCCGTGCGCGCCAAGCCGCGTGCGCTGATCGGGCGGCAGCGGCAGCCACGCACCGGCGAACTCCACCACCTCCACCGTCATGCCGAGCCAGTCGGAGGTCAGCGCGCCCAGCCGGTCGGCCGACCGCGGGCGCAGGGCGAACAGGCCGGCGTAATGCAGTAAAGGTTCCGATCCGGCGGCCAGGCGCTGGCTGAGGTGTGCCGTACCGAAACCGGTGAGCGCCAGCAGGACCTGGGTCACCTGGTCCGGACCCGCCACCTTGCGCAGTGCCGCCGCCTCGGCCGACCTGGCGGGCCGGTACTTCATCCCGGCACCGGCGAAGAACGCGACGAACCGGTGCGTCAACAGGTCGAGGAAATCGCGCAGGGCGGTGGATCGCGACCGCAGGGTTTGGGTGACCATTTCCGAATAGAACCGCGGCAGCACGCCGGACGGCCCGGTGAGCCCCATCAGCCCGACGGTCACATCCGGCAACGCACTACCCTGCTGGCGGACCTCGATCACCTCGGCCGGCGGATAAACCAGTCCTGCCGGCGAACGAAACCGCACCGCCTCCGCCGGATCCTGCGCCTGCCTTGCCCGTGTCAGCACCCGCACTGCCGCATCGAAGCGGAACCGCCGCGGCATGGCGCCCAGCATGGCGAGTGCGGAGCGTTTCCTCATGCGGACGGCGTCTGGCGGTTCAGCGCGGGCGCGTTTGGCGAGACGATCCGCATGGGTGGTTGATCTGCCTCCAGCCCGTCCCGGGGTGCTTCAGAGCATTTTCGGGCTGACTGCGTGCCTGTGTCATTGCGCGTCAGCTCGATAGCGGTCCAGGCAGTATAGTCGTGATCAGGCCGGAAAACTCAATGGGTTGCGATGGATGCGATGGTCACCCTCGCCGAGCAGGCGGGGGCCGGGGATTTCTGCGAAGTGCGTCGGCTGCGGGCCTGGATGGCCGCCTGTGCGAGCAAACGGGATGGACGGACGGGCAGGTGGACGGAGGGGCAGGTGGACGGACGGGCGTTGAACGGACGGGCGTTGAACGGACGGGCGTTGAACGGAACTACGCGCCGACCAGTCCGCGCGCGAAGTCTCCCGCATCGAACGGACGCAGGTCGCTGGCCTTTTCACCAACGCCGACCGCGTGCACCGGCAGGCCGAACGTCTCGGCCAGCGCCACCACGATCCCGCCGCGTGCACTGCCGTCGAGCTTGGTCACCACCAGGCCGGTCACCTCCACCATTTCCCGGAACACCCGCACCTGCTGGATGGCGTTCTGGCCGGTGGTCGCGTCCAGCACCAGTAGCACCGAATGCGGCGCCGTCTCGTCCTGCTTGCGCAGCACGCGGATGATCTTGCGCAGTTCATCCATCAGCGCTGCCTTGTTGTGCAGCCGTCCCGCCGTGTCGATCAGCAGCACGTCCGCCCCGTCGGCCTTCGCCCGCGTCAGAGCATCGAACGCCAGGCCGGCTGAATCGGCGCTGGCGCCGCCGGCGATCACCGGAGCGCCGGTGCGCTCGCCCCAGATCTGCAGCTGCTCCACCGCCGCCGCGCGGAACGTGTCGCCGGCGACCAGCACCGGCCGCAATCCCTGCTCCCGGAAGTTCTGCGCCAGCTTGCCGATCGTGGTGGTCTTGCCGACACCGTTCACCCCCACCACCAGCACGACATGCGGCTTCTTCGCCGGATCAAGGCGCAGCGGATGCGCCACCGGTCCCAGCACCACGGCCAGTTCCTCGGCCAGCGTCTGCTTGATCTCCTCGTCCGTCACTTCCTTGCCGAAGCGCGAGCGGCGGAAGTTGGCGATCACCCGTCGCGAGACCTCGGTGCCGAGATCGGCCGAGATCAGCACCTCCTCCAGTTCCTCCAGCGCTTCGTCGTCCAGCCGGCGCTTCTTGAAGACCGCAGTGATGCCGTCGGTCAGCTTCTGCGTGCTGCGGGTCAGGCCTTCCTTCAGGCGCGAGAAGAAGCCGAGAGCCATCAGGCCGCCTCCGCCGTCAAGGTCTCGTCCGCCACGCCCGTCACGCGCGCTGCCATCAACCGTCCAGGTGCGGCAGATGTGGCCAGCCGGACCGCGGCGAAATGCTCGGAATGCCCCGCATCGGCAGTCTCGGTCAGCAGCGATATCGTCCGTCCCACCTGGGTAGCCAGGAAGCGCGCCGCGGAAGCCTTGCCTGCTTCGCGCAGCCGTGCCGCCCGTTCGCGCCGTACGCCGACCGGCGTCGCAGGCATCCGCGCGGCGGGCGTACCGGGACGTTCGCTGTACGGGAACACGTGGAGGAACGGCAGCTCCGCCTCGGTCACGAAATCCAGCGTCTCGTGGAACAGGGCGTCGGTTTCGGTCGGGAAGCCGGCGATCAGGTCGGCGCCGATCGCAATGCCGGGACGCAACGCCCGCGCGCGCTCGATCGCCGCAGTGGCGTCGGCACGCAGGTGTCGGCGCTTCATGCGCTTCAGGATCAGGTCGCTGCCGGCCTGCAGCGAGAGATGCAGGTGCGGCAGCAGCCGTTCCTCATGGCCAAGCAGCCGCCAGATGTCTGCGTCGATCGCCGCCGGGTCCAGCGAGGACAGACGCAGGCGCTTCAGGTCCGGCACCAGGGCGAGCAGCCGGCGGGCAAGCTGGCCCAGCGTGGGGGCGCCCGGCAGGTCGGGGCCGTACGACGCGATGTCCACGCCGGTCAGCACCACCTCCTGGTAGCCCGCCGCGACCAGTGCGCGCACCTGTGCCACCACGGCGCCGATCGGCACGCTGCGGTTGGGACCACGGCCGAACGGGATGATGCAGAACGTGCAGCGATGGTCGCAGCCTTGCTGCACCTGGACGAACGCACGCGCCCGGCCGGCGAACTCGGTGACCAGGTGCGCCGCGGTCTCGCGCGCCGCCATGATGTCCGACACCACACCGGGGGCGTCGGGCGCCCAGTTCGCCGGCTCCAGCTTGTCCTGGTTGCCCAGCACGCGATCGACGCCCGGCAGCCGTGCCCAGGCCTGCGGATCGATCTGCGCCGCACAGCCGGTGACCACGATGCGCGCTCCCGGGCGTTCGCGCACGGTACGGCGGATCGCCTGGCGGGCCTGGCGTTCGGCTTCTGCGGTCACTGCGCAGGTGTTGACAATGACCGTGTCGGTCTGCGCGGCGGCGTGGCCGCGCATCACCTCGCTCTCGTAGGCATTCAGTCGGCAGCCGAAGGTGAGGATTTCGACGCTCATGGCGAATAGGCCGCGAGGTCGATCTCGCCGATGAAGGACGTGGCGACCGGGCCGGTCATCAGCACGTGGCCGTCCTCGCGCCACGCGATGTCCAGTTCGCCGCCGTCCACCACGATGGTGGCGCGCCGGCCGGTCAGGCCGCGCCGGTGCGCGTTCACCAGCGCCGCGCAGGCGCCGGAGCCGCAGGCGAGTGTCAGGCCGGCGCCGCGCTCCCAGACCCGCAGCCGGATCCGGTCGGACGCCTGGATTTCGGCAAAGCCGATATTGGCGCGTTCCGGGAACAGCTTGTCATGCTCCAGGCGGGGTCCGAGTTCCTCGAGGGCCAGGTGCGCCACGTCGGAGACGAAGAACGTCGCGTGCGGGTTGCCCATGCTGGCCGCTGCCGGATCGGCGAGCGGGCCGGCGGAGAGGTCCAGGTGCAGCGTGTCCATGGCGCGGGCGAGCGGGACGTCCGGCCAGTCGAGCCGCGCCGGGCCCATATCGACGCACACCCTGCCGTCGGCCAGCGCCTCGGACGGCAGGTTGCCGGCAACGGTGCGGATCACCTGCAGGCGGCGGCCGGTTTCCCGCGCCAGCAGGTCCACCACGCAGCGTGTGGCGTTGCCGCACGCCCCGGCCTCGGCGCCATCCGGATTGCGGATGCGCATGAAGGCATCGGCGTTGGAATTTTCCGGCGCCGGCTCGATGGCGATGAACTGGTCGCAGCCCACGCCGGTACGCCGGTCGGCGATAGCGGCGGCCCGGGCGGCGGTGAGCCCAAGCGAGCCGGCGCGTTCGTCGAACACGACGAAGTCGTTGCCGCAGCCGTGCATCTTCAGGAAACGCGCCATGGGGTGGGTATATGCGGCGGTCCGGCCGTGGGGGGAAGGGGCAGGGCGGCTCCGAAATGATGCTGGCAGCCCGTGTGGCTTCGTCCGTGGATCATGCCGGTGCCGCGGCATCGATCGGACCGTTCCTCGGGCAGCAGGAGGCGAGAACGCAAATGCACGCAGATACGCCGGGGTACACGCGTATTCCCGCTCTGGCATTGGCTCACCAGCCGCCGGTCTGTCGTGCGAACGCCTGATTTGCGTGCATCCCGGCTTGTCTGCGTGCATTTGCGGTCCGCTTGCCTTGCCGCCCACGGCGCAGGCGCGGGACCGGTGAGCCAACGCCAGGTCAACCTGTTGCACCATCATAGCGCGCGCAGATCGGTCGCGGGTTGCGGGAATTGCCGGCGCGCTTAGTTTCCCTGGCATGTGCAGGAGGCAGTGGATGACCAGGCTCATTAGGACCGGTGTCGCAACGATTGCACTATGGTCCCTGATTGCGCTCGGAGCAACGGCCGATGAGATGCCCGAAGCAATTGCCGCGAAGGGCGAGACGACGGTGCTCAGACTGCACGCGGTGGGAGCGCAGATCTATGAATGCAAACCGGATGCGGGCGGCCAACTGACCTGGCAGTTCCGCGAACCGATCGCTTCGCTGTTTCTCAACGGTGCGACGGTGGGCCGGCATTACGCGGGTCCCACGTGGGAAGTCGGCGGAAGTGCTGTTGTCGGCAAGGAGGTCGCGCATGCGCCGGGCGCGAGCGCAAAGGACATCGCATGGTTGAAGCTGGATGTCGCGGACCGGCGCGGCGATGGTCCTTTGAAGGATGCGACGACGGTTCAACGCATCAACACGCGGGGAGGATCTTTGGCGGGGAAATGCGACAAGGCGGGCAGCTTCGCGTCGGAACCGTACTCGGCTGATTACGTCTTCCTGCGAAAGGGTCCGTAGACATCGCCGGACACCGATCGCCACGACGGATCGCAGCCGTGGCAGCGAGCGCGAAGAGGCATCGGGTAAGCAAGACGCACCCCCGCGTCGGCGGACACCACCGCCTGTCCAATCGCCGCCGCGCGGTCTATACCCTCCGCCAATGAAACCTCCCCATTCCAACCGCCATGGCGGTTCCGGCCGCCCGCCTTCCGACCGCGGCCCCGACCGAAGCGGCGGCGGCCCAGGCGGCCCGTCACGCCACCACGGCCAGCATAACGACCGCCAACAGCGGCACGGGCAGGGCGCTTCCGGCCAGCCCCAGGGCGGCAACGCGCAGTACGCCCGCCCGCAGGGCCCGCGTCCGCCACGCCCGGACGGCCAGCCGGATCCGCGCGGCCCCCGCCCGCAGGGCAAGCCGTTCCAGAACCGGCCCAACCAGGACGGCCAGCAACGCGACCGGCAGCGCAACGACTTCCATCGCCCGGATCGCCAGCGCGACCACGCGCCGCGTCAACACGCTCCTGACACGCCGCGCGGCGCAGTCTGGCTTTACGGCCTGCACTCGGTGGCCGCGGCGCTGGCCAATCCGGCCCGGCGCCTCCGCCACCTGATGCTCACCGAAGAAGCGCAGCAGACCCTCGCACAGCGCCTGCCGCAGCCCTGGCCGCTGGCGCACGAGCAGGTCGAGCGCGGCCGCCTGGATCACCTGCTCGGCCGCGACATCGCACATCAGGGCGCGGCGCTGCTGGCTGATCCGTTGGGCACTCCCAGCCTGCAGCATGTGCTGGAGCGGGCCGGCCCGCTGATCGTGCTGGATCAGGTCACCGACCCGCGCAACATCGGCGCGATCCTGCGGTCGGCAGCGGCGTTCGGCGTGGCGGCGGTGATCACCCAGGACCGCAACGCACCGGAAGAGACCGGGGCCATGGCCAAGGCAGCGTCCGGCGCGCTGGAGACCGTCCCGCTGCTGCGCGCGGTGAACATCGCGCGCACGCTGATCGCGCTGAAGGCAGCCGGCATCT
Source organism: Acetobacteraceae bacterium (assembly GCA_036265005.1). GTDB lineage: Bacteria > Pseudomonadota > Alphaproteobacteria > Acetobacterales > Acetobacteraceae > JAMXLO01. The sequence continues at coordinate 39,235 of DATAPW010000081.1, forward strand.
GGGTGGTCGGGCTGGACGCCGGTGGCGGGGCGCTGGCCGGTCCGACGCTGGCCGACCGCCGGATCGCCCTGGTACTGGGCGCCGAGGGCGAAGGGCTCCGGCGGCTGACGCGGGAGACCTGCGACGAGATCGCCGGCCTGGCGATGAAGGGCGCGATGGAAAGCCTGAACGTCTCCGCGGCCGCCGCTGTGGCGCTCTACGAACTGGCGAGGCGCACATGAATGGCTACCAACCGGGCCCGGCGGCCGCCGCTCTGCATGCGGCACGGCAGCGCCGGGTGGAACTCGCGCCACTGCCCACCGGCATCGCGCCGCGCACCGAGGCAGAAGGCGCCGCCGTGCAGCGCGCGCTGTCCCACCGCGCCGGCGCGGCGTCGCCCGGCGGCTTCAAGATCGGCGCTACGGCCCGGCGGATGCAGGAGTATCTCGGGCTGAGCGGCCCGGCGGCCGGGTTCATGGCAGCGGGCGACCTGCATCGCAGCGGTGCCGTCGTGCCGTTTGCCAACTACCTGCGCCCGGGCGTCGAGTGCGAACTGGCGGTACGGCTGGCGCGCGACCTGCCGCCCGGTCCGTGCACGCCGGAGCAGGCCGCCGATGCGGTCGGCGAGCTGTTCGCTGCGATCGAAATCGTCGAGAACCGCTATGGCGAGCTGAAGCTGTTGGGCACGCCGACGCTGATCGGCGATCAGGTGTACCACGCGGCGGCCGTGCTCGGTGAGCCTGGTGTGCAGGACTGGCGTTCGCTCGACATCGGCAGCCTGCGCGGCCGGCTGATCGTGGATGGTCACCAGCGCGACGAAGGCGTGGGCGCCGACCTGATGGGGCACCCGATGAACTGCCTGGCCTGGCTCGCCGGTTCGTCGGTCGCGGCTGCATTCGGGGGCTTGCGGGCGGGCCAGGTGGTCATGCTGGGAAGCGTCACGCCGCCGGTCTGGTTGACCGCCCCGGCCAGCGTCACGGTGGAATTTGCGCCGCTGCCGCCGGTCCAGGTGCGTCTGGGCTGATTCCCGTTTGTTCGCTTAATGTTCTATTAAGCTCCTGGGCGGATACTGCCCATCGATCCACACAACGCCAGAAGGGCACAACGCCAGAATGGCACAACGCCAGAATGGCCCGGCAGAGGGATGCGTGTCGTGTTTCCCGACTGGAACGGCTTGTCTGAAGACCTGCAGATTGCCCTCTCGCGTGAGGCGCTGACCCGCGCGGCCGTCACGGTCGCCGCCCAGGCCGAGATGCTCGCGGAAGAAATGGAACGCGGCGGGGTTGCCGATCGCGGTGGTCCCGATGCGCTGCGCCTGTTTGCGGCTGTGGTCCGGATCGGTGGCAAGGACGAACTGGCCGCAGTCGGACATGCGTAATGCTGCCGCCGCGGCGACCGGTCTAGTCCGGCTGCCAGCCCGGCGGCGCCAGTTCAAAGCCGGCAAAGGCGAACGCGGGAGCCACGACGCAACTGCACAAGGTCCATTGCCCCAGGCTGTGCGCCGATTGCCAATGCGATGCCGGGACGACCTGTTGCAGATGCTCGCCCTGAGCCAGTGCCGGGCCGAGCCGGCATTGTGTCGTGGCGCCAATGCGCAACAGCAAGGGCGCGCCCGCCTGCCAGATCCACAACTCGGCTGCGTCGACACGATGCCAGTGGCTGCGTTCGCCATCGCGCAGCAGGAACAGGATGGCCGTGCCGGCGCCGCGCGCGCCGGCTGTGGGCGCATCGCGCCACGTCTCGCGATAATGCCCGCCTTCCGGATGCGGCTTCAGCGCAAGCGCGGCGATCACTGCCTCCGCCGGCGCGGCGGCGTCACGCAGGTCGATCAACCGGCGTCTTTCGGCACCGTATTGGCGATACCGGGATTCTGCGCGAACGCCTCGTACCACGCGGCCAGCTTCGGATGCGTCGGCCGCCAGGGTTGCGCGGCGAAGCGGAAATCCAGGTAGCCCAGTGCGCAGGCAACGGCGATCGAGCCGATATCGACGATGCGATGCGGCGGATCGGCCTCCAGCGCGTCCAGCGTGCGATCAACCGCCGCCTTCTGGCGCGCGATCCACGCCACGCGGCCTTCATCCTGCGGCTTCATCAGTTCGCCGCGGCGCGGCACCGACGCATCCAGAATCCCGTCGCCCATCGCCTGCAGCTTCAGCGCCCGCCAGCGCGCGGTGCCGTGTGTCGGGAACATCGCCAGTGCGTCGCCGATACTGTCGAGGTACTCGCAGATCACCGGGCTGTCGAACAGTGCGACACCATCGTCGGTGACCAACGCCGGCACCTTCGACAGGGGATTGATTGCGACGAAGTCCGGCGGCGATGCGTTGGCATCCGTCGGCACGAGTTCGATCTGCCCGTCGATCTCACGCGTGATCGCGCAGGCGCGGACCTTGCGCACATAAGGGCTGGTCGCGGAGAAGCTCAGCTTCACGGCCGATCTCCGTCAGAACTTGTCCTTCTTGGCGCGCACGTCAGCCAGCGCGGCGGCGTTCGGTGCGCGCAGGAACGGATTGGCGGCGAGTTCATCCGACATCACCGAAGGCAGTGTCGGTTGCCCGGCCGCGCGCTGCTGGTGCGCCTGTGCCGCGCGCGCCTTCAGCGCTGCATTGTCCGGATCGACGCTGAGCGCGAACTTCGCATTGCTCTCGGTATATTCGTGCCCGCAGCAGACCTTCGTCCCGCCCGGCAGCGCCTTGAGCTTGGCCAGCGAGGCGAACATCTCCGCCGCGTTGCCCTCGATCAGCCGGCCGCAGCCCAGGCTGAACAGCGTATCGCCGGACAGCAGGACCTCGCCGTCGGGAAAGAAATAGTTGATCTGGCCGCGCGTGTGGCCCGGCGTGTCGATCACCCGGGCGGATGCACTGCCGAACGCGACGGTGTCGCCTTCCTTCACCGCCTGGTCCAGTTTGGGCAGCCGATGCGCATCCGCGGCGGCGCCGACCACCTTGGCGCCGAAGCGCGCACGCACTTCGTCCACGCCGGCGATGTGGTCCGAGTGGTGGTGCGTCAGCAGGATCAAGTCGAGCCTGCCTCCCGCACGCTCCAGCGCGGCGATCACCGGCTTGGCATCCGCCGGGTCGCAGATGGCAACCGCTCCGGTGCCGCTGTCGCGCAGCATCCAGGCATAGTTGTCGGACAGGATGGGGACGGGTTCTGCTGTGACTGTCATGCCTGGATGCTAGCAGCCCTGGGGGCCGCGGGAAACCGCCGGATGTGCTATGGGTTCGTGCCATGGCGGCGGACGCGCATGCGGCGGCGGATTTCTACGGCACTGCCCGCGGGGCGGTGACGGCCCGGCTGCTGCGCGAAAGGCTGACTGTCCTGTGGCCGGATCTGTCCGGCCAGTCGGTACTCGGCATCGGCTTTGCCGCCCCATACCTGCGGCTTTGGCGCGAGCAGGCGGCGCGCTGCATTGCGCTGACGCCGGCGCAGATGGGCGCCGCGCGCTGGCCGGTCGGCGCGCCGAACCTGTCATGTACGGCCGAGGAGGACGCACTGCCGTTTCCCGACCTGATGTTCGATCGCGTGCTGCTGGTGCATGGGTTGGAGGCGGCGGAGAGCGCCCGGCGCATGCTGCGCGAGACCTGGCGGGTGCTGAAGGATGACGGGCGGCTGCTGGTGATCGCGCCCAACCGCAGCGGTATGTGGGCGCACCTGGAAAGCACCCCGTTCGGCCATGGCCAGCCATATTCATTCGGCCAGATCGGCCGGCTGCTGGCGGCGTCGCTGTATCGTGTGGAGCGGCGGGACACCGCGCTGTACCTGCCGCCGTCGAACTGGCGGCTGGTGCTGCGCGGGTCGCCCGTGCTGGAGCGCACCGGACGGCGCCTGTTGCCCGGCTTCGCCGGCGTCACCATTACCGAGGCCGTGAAGGACATCTACGCGGCGATGCCGGTGCAGGCCGTTGCGCGCCGCCGGCTGGTGCTGGCCGAGGCCGCGTAGTTCATCGGCCGCGCGTCGCCATGCTCGCGCAGGCCAGCATCCAGGCGGTCACCACCGGACGTTCCGGCACTGACCGCTGCGGCAATCGTCAGGCGAACTGGCCGAGCAACGCGAGCGCCCCGATCAGCAATGCGCTGGACATCGCCACGCCGATCAGCACGATCGGATGCGGTTCGATGGCACGGCCGATCGGATCGCCGTACCCATGGGTCTCGTACCAACCGGGATCCAGGACATAGGGCAGCATCGGACTGTTCCTTTCCGTTCAGCCACGCCAGAACGGCTTGGCGAGTTCGTTGTGCACGACCGCACGGGACAGGCCCGCGTCGCGCAGGTCGCGGTCTTCCCACCGCTCCAGCTCGGCGCGTTCGCGCGCCCGGCGCCGCCAGAGCCTGAACGCGTCGGCGATGCTTTCGGCAGCGGCAGCGAACCGGCGCGCCAGGTGGGACGTTGCATGTGCACCCGACCGGGTGGTTGCGGTGGCCATTGGAGCCCTCCATCGCTGACGGGTTCAAAATGCCCGTTGGGTTGTCATATGGCGGCAACCTCCACATCATTCCAATCGATAGTTGAAATTCACTACATCGGTGGAATCGATGAACCTCGCTGCCCTCGACCTGAACCTGCTGGTCGCCTTCGAGGCGCTGCTCGCCGAACGCAACGTTACCCGTGCCGGCCAGCGCATCGGCCTCGGCCAGCCGGCGATGAGCGCGGCCCTGGCGCGTCTGCGGCTGATCTTCAAGGACGAGCTGCTCGTGCGCGTGCCCGGCGCACCGATGCGTCCGACAAGCAAGGCGGCGGCGTTGTATCGCCCGGTCAGCGACGTGCTGGCGCGGGTGCGCCAGGTGTTCGACGCCGAGACCGAGTTCGATCCCGCTGCGGCGCGTGCGGTGTTCCGCATCGCCACCAGCGATCATCCGGGAACCCTGGTGCTGCCGCGATTCCTCGAGGTGCTGTCCCGCACGGCGCCGGGCATCGACGTGCGGCTGTTCGCGCTGGACAAGCGCGATGCCTTCGACCTGGTGGACCGCAACGAGATCGACCTGGTGATCGGCTCGTTCCGCAACATCCCCAAGCGCATCCGCCGCCAGCGGCTATACACCGATGGCTACGTCTGTATCGCACATCGTGACAATCCGCATCTGGGCAGGCGGCGCACCATGACATTGGACGCCTATGTGGCCGCGCCGCATGTTCTGGTCACGCTCGCAGCCGACGATCGAGGCGTGGTGGACGAGGTGCTGGCCAGCCGCGGTCTGCGCCGGCGCGTCGCCGTGACGGTATCGGATTTCCACCTGGTCCCGCGCATCGTCGAACGCACCGACATGATCGGCCACCTGCCGCGCCGTATTGCCGCCGAGTTGACGCGCGGGTTCAATCTGGCGGTGCTGCCGACGCCGGTGGCGTTGCCGGCCTGGAATGTCGACGTGTTCTGGGGCGGCGTATCCGATGCCGAGCCGGGGGCAAAATGGTTCCGCTCGCGGTTGTTCGAGATCGGCCGCGAGATCGAGGCGAGCCAGTAGCGGGGAGGATGGGTGGGATGATCTGCGACGTCCATGCGCACTATATTCCGAAGGCGTTCGGCGACTTCATGGGCGATCGCTTCTCGCCCCGTGTCGGCATTGCGGCAAAGACCGGCATCGCGAAGCACCCGGTGTCGGATTCGCCCGCCGACATCCAGGGTCGGCTGGAACTGATGGATGCTGCCGGCGTCGAGACGCAGATCCTGTCGCCGCATCGGCCACCCTATCTGCCCGACGAAGCCGAATGCGTGCAGGCACTGCACCTGCTGAACGACGGCTACGCCGAGTTGGCAGCGCGTTATCCCGGGCGCATCGCGTCGTACGTGATGCTGCCGCTGCCGCACATCGACGCGTCGTTGCGCGAGATGGCGCGCGGCCTCGATCAACTCGGCTGCGTCGGCGTGAACATGAACATCTCGTGCCTGGGGCGATCGATCGCCGAGGCGGACTTCGAGCCGATCTATGCGGAGATGAACCGGCGCGGCGCGATCCTGTTCGTGCATCCGTCGGTGACCGGGGTGTGTTCGCCGGTGATCAACGACTGGGGGTTCCGCGCGGCGATCGGCAACTCGGTGGAGGATGCGATGTTCGTCGCGCACATGATCGCGCGGCAGATTCCGCATCGCTACCCGAACATCCGCTTCATCGTGCCGCATCTCGGCGGTCCGATTCCGATGCTGCTGAACCGGCTGGACCTGCAGGGCGTGCGCGACCTGGGCGGCCTCGCGGAATTGCCGAGTGTGACCGCTCGGCGATTTTGGTACGACACTGTGTGCTACGGATCCAAGGCCGCGCTCACCTGCGCCTGCGAGGCGTTCGGCGCCGAAAAGCTGGTGACCGGTAGCGATTATCCGGTGCTGCAGGACTACGAGGAATACCGCGAGACGTTCGCGTTCATCGAGCGTCTGGGATTGCCGGCGGAGGCTGCCGATCGGATCCTGCACCATAATGCACAGGCGCTGTTCGGCTTTCCGCATTAGGCCAGTGATGGAAGGTCGGACCGTCCATCAGCTCATGCCCTGGACGGAGAACACGGTGATCTCGAACATCACCCGCACATCGCCGGCCTGGGCGTAAGGGTTCTTGTCCACCCCCAGATACTTGTGCGCCAGACTATCGATATGCGCCGCGGCCACCTCGTCTTCCCGCACGCGCGTCACGGTGCCGCGCAATTGGACGTATCGATCGGAATTGTCCGGATCCATGATGGACAGTGCAACTTTCGCGCCCTGTATCATGTTCCGCACCTTGACCCGCCCGCGTGCCGAGTTCACGCGGATCTTGCCGTCGACGTAGTCGAACCAGACCGGCGTATTCTGCGGAGACCCGTCGGGCATCACGGTCGCCAAATGCGCGAACGCCTTCTTGCGCAGCAACAGGTCCAGGTAGATGTCGGGAATCTCGGTCATTGGTCGCGGCCTCCTTGCCTGCAAGCATATCGGGTGAAGCACCGCGACGCGATACAGCGCCACCATCCTTGGGCGATGTGGGGATGGTCATGGCGCGAGCGGCTGTTGCTTTCCGTATTGTGGCCTTCTGCGACCCATGCGTTGCCCCGACTGTCATGGCCGGGGCACGCCCGGCCATGACAGTGGGATCGATGAGTCGCTATCGACGAGCGTTGGTATCATCGCACGAAATAGCCGGTCTGCTGGCCGGCCAGGAGAGGGCAGGCGCTAGTTCCTCAGCCTCGTCACGATCAGGCACGCGCCGATGATCAGCGCGGCGCCGATCCACACCGCTTGCGTCGGCTCTTCGTCGAACAGGAAAAAACCGAGCACTGCGGCATAGGGCAGCGCCAGGTAGTCCGCCGACGCCAGCACGCCGGCCTGCGCGCGCCGGTACGCCCACGTCAGCAGGAAATGCCCGCCCACGTTCACGCCGCCGAAAAGCGCGAAGGCGAACCATACTGGTAAAGTCGGCGTCGCCCAGGTCGCCGCCGCCATCGGCATCGCCACGATCACCGGAACGATCTGCTGGATCAGCACGATCGAGGCCGCACTGTCGCGTTGCGCCTGGCTGCGCAGCATGACGTTGTTCGCCGCATACGTCACCGCCGAGCCGAATGCCGCGGCGATGCCGACCAGGTCGCCACTGAGGGCCTGCTGATTCGTGAGTGAACTCCAGGCGATCACGCCCACGCCGCAAAGGCCCAGCGACACCGCGCCGAGCACGCCCGCGCGCAACCGCTCGCCCAGCACGAACGCGGCCATCAGCGCCACCATGAGCGGCGCGAGATAGCCGAGCGTAAGCACCTCGGCGAAGGGCAGCCGGCGCAGCGCGACGAAGAACAGCACCGTGGAGCCGGTTCTCAGCACGCCTCGCGGCACGTTGGCCTTCCACGATGCAAGCGTCGGCCAGTCGGCCCCCATGCACCAGACGGCCACCAGCGCCACCGGAATGGCGAAGATGAAGCACATCGCCACGACCTCGATGACGGGCACGCCATGCGGCAGCGACTTCACGATCGCGTCCACGGTGGTGAACAGCAGGATGCCCCCGGTGGCGACGGCAAACGGTACGGCCGGACGCGCGTGGTCCGTGGTGGAAACGGGCTGCATCGCCGCCCACTCGGCCGGATTATGCCCGTCGTCAACCCGTCGGGCGCCAGCCTGCAATGCGCGCAGAGCGGACGGCTACGGCGCCGCGAACACCCTTGCCCGGAACGCGCCGGATCGTTGCGGCCTCAGTGCAGGTTGGATGTTCGCGGAACTCGACCGCAAGCGCTTGGTCGGGCGGTTGCGCGCGACTCACAAGTTCGCAACAGCGCCGTTCAATGCGGCGCCAGGAAACCGATCCCTCGCTGAGGACCAAACTCAGCGACTCATCGATCCCACGCCCGGCCATGACAGTGGGGGCAACGCATGGGTCATCATCAATGAGCTTTGGTATAAGTGTATCATGCACAGGAAATTTTTCCTTGACAACGTCCGCCCCATCATGTTCTTGTTCCGTTCATGACCGGCGCCCAACCTCCCGCCCCAATCACCGACCCCGATCCAGCCCGGGCCACTCCGGGCATGCCCGGCCGCCTCGACCGCGTCCTCGGCGTCCTCCGCAAACTCATCGACTACGGCAGGCAGCTCGCCGGCACGGTGCAGCAGCGTGCCGCCGCCCCAGGCTTCGCACTCTTCGCCAGGCCCTTCGGCACTGCCGACCTCGCGGCCATCCTCGCACGCATCACCCGTGGCCTGCGCCGCGCCGCGGCCCTGGAAGCCATGCTGCGCCGCCGTGCCGACCGAGGTCAGGACCTCACCCCAGCGCCCATCCGTATGCCCGCCGCGCCAGGGCCGCGCGCACCCCGGCAGGTTTCGCCGCCAAACATCCGGCCCACCAGCAACCCCCAGGACCCGCGCCTCGCGCGCCTCCCCACGGAACAGGAAATCGCCGCCGAAATTCGTCGCCGCCCGGTCGGTGCCGTCATCGCCGATATCTGCCGCGATTTCGGCATCACGCCCGGCCAGTTCGACCGCGCCTCCTGGGACGAACTCAACCATGCCATCATCGCCTATGGCGGCAGCCTTGCCGGCTTTCTCATAGGCCTGAACAAGCGACTGTTCGCCTTCGGCGTCCCCGACCCTGCGGACCCCCTGTGGCCCGCGGCACCGCCGCGACCACTGGCACCCTCCACGCATCCGCCCTGAAGCCGACCCTGCACCCGGACGGCCGGCCAGCCGCACGGCCGGGCCCTGGTCCGGCGCCGCGCGCCGTCCGGGATCGCGAGGCCGCAGCCATCCCACGGCCGCTTCGGCAAATCGCACCACGGCATCCCCGCGGGCGCGCTTTTCGACCTGCGCCGACGCGACGCTGCCCGACCCTGCCCGGAACGATGCGGCTGCAGACCCGAGCGTTCGTCCTACGGAGGTGTGCCATCCGTGAGAACCACGTGCGTGGCCCCCGCACTCCGGTCCTGCACCGTCACCGGATAACCCCCGCGCGCGCTCCGATTGCGCCGCACCGGTCGTGGGCCGCTACTTCTCGCCTTCGGTCAGTCCCGCGACGAACCAGCGCTGCATCACGACCACCACCGCGACCGGCGGCAGCAATGCCAGGACCGCGGTCGCCATCACCGCGCTCCAGTCGGTCTGCGTCTCCACGCCGATCATCTTGACGATGCCGATGACAATCGTGTCGAGGCCCGGATCGGTGGCGACCAGCAGCGGCCAGAGATACTGGTTCCAGCCGTAGACGAACAGGATGACGAACAGCGCGGCGATGTTGGCGGCCGATACCGGCAGCAGGATGTCGCGCAGGAACCGCAGCGGTCCCGCGCCGTCCATGCGGGCTGCCTCCACCAGTTCGTCGGGGATCGCCACGAACACCTGGCGGAACAATAGCGTCGCGGTGGCGGAGGCGATCAGCGGCACGGTCAGGCCGGTGAAGCTGTTGATCAGCCCGAAGTCGGACATCACCGAATAGGTCGGGATGATGCGCACCTCGACCGGCAGCATCAGGGTGATGAAGATGAGCCAGAACGCGGTGCGGCGCAGCGGGAAGCGGAAGAACACGACGGCATAGGCCGACAGGATCGAGATGACGATCTTGCCGCAGGCGATGGCCAGCGCCATGCCGCCGGACACCATCAGCATGTGCCACACCGGCTGGGTCCCCATGGTGCCGTGCATCAGCACGCGCGAATACACCGCGAGCCCATCGAGATGCGGCAACAGCGACAATTCGCCGCGGGTGATCGCGCCGGAGTCCTGCGTCGATCCGGCCAGCACCAGCCATACCGGCAGGGCGAACAGCACCACGCCGATCCCAAGCACGGCATGCGCCAGCCAATCGGTGCGGGCGTTGCTCATGCGTTGGTCCGCTTTCCCATGAAGCGGAACTGGATCGCGGTCAGTGCGATGACGCCGACCATCAGCACCACCGACTGCGCAGATGAGGAACCGAGATCCAGGTTGATCACGCCGTCGCGGTACACCTTGATGACCAGCGTCTCGGTATCCTTGCCGGGGCCGCCCTGGGTCAACGCATAGATCGTGCCGAAGGTGTCGAACGCGGCGTAGACCAGGTTCACCACCAGCAGGAAAAAGCTGGTCGGCGCCAGCAGGGGGAAGGTGATGGTGCGGAAACGGTGCCAGCCTTTGGCGCCGTCCATCCGCGCCGCCTCGGTCACTGCGCGGGGGATCGATTGCAGGCCGGCCAGGAAGAAGATGAAGTTGTAGCTGACCTGCTTCCACGAACTCGCCAGGATCACCATCAGCAGCGCCTGGCCGCCATTGATGTGATAGTCCCACGGCACGCCGTGCGCATTCAGCCAGCGGCCGAGCAGGCCGACCTGCGGATTGAGGATGAACAGCCAGAGCACGGCGGAGACCGCCGGTGCGATGGCATAGGGCCAGATCAGCAGCGTACGATAGATCGCGCGGCCGCGTATTTCATGGTCGGCGAATACCGCCAGCAGCAGCGCGATGCTCATCGACAGCAGGCTGACGGCGGCACAGAACACCACGGTGCGAATGATGGAGTCGATGTAGAGCGGATCGGCGAACAGGTCGGCAAAGTTGTCCAGCCCGACGAAGGTGGAACCGAGGCCGAACGGGTCCTGTCGCGTCAGGCTGTACCAGATGGCTTCCGCGGCGGGCCAGAGGAAGAAGAACCCGGTCAGCAGCAGTTGCGGCAGCACCAGCACCACGGGCAGGAACCAGCCATCGAAGAGGGTGCGGCGTTCCATTCAGTGCGGCGTGCGGACGCTCAGGTCTTCACCGACTTTTCGAAATCCCGCAGCACCTTGTTGCCGCGTGCCGTCGCGCTGTCCATTGCCTGCTGCGCGGTCTGGCCGCCCTGGAACGCCTTCTCCATCTCTTCGTAGATGATGTTGCGGATTTCGACCAACCGCCCCAGCCGCAGCCCCTTGGAGTTGTTGGTCACCGTCCCGCGCGTCAGTTGCCGCACCGGCAAGTCCGCACCGGGGTTCTTGGCATAGAAGCCCTGCTTGTCGGACAGCTCGAAGCCGGCCAGCGTCACCGGCACATAGCCGGTGTGCTGATGCCAGTAGGCATCGTTGTCCGGCTTGCCGATGAACTGCAGGAACGTCGCCACCGCCTTGTATTCCGCCGGCGTGCGGCCCGGCGCCGTCATCGTCCACAGGCTCGCGCCGCCGATGATCGAATTCAGCGGCGACTTGATCAGGTCGGGGTCGTACGGAAGATATGCCTCGCCCCAGTCGAATTTCGCGCTCTTCACCAGGTCGCCGCGCATCCCCGACGAATTGAAGTGGATGCCCGCCTTGCCCGACACCAGCAATTGGTCCGGCTGGTTGTCCCGGCCGGTGTATTTGAACGTGCCGTCCTTCGCCATTTCCAGCAGGCGCTCCATGTGCTTCACATGCGGCTTGCTGCTGATTTCGAGCTGCGCGTCCAGACCCTCGAAGCCGTCCGCCTTGCTGGCGAACGGGATGTCGTGCAGGGCGCTGTACTGCTCGAGCTGGATCCAGCTCAGCCACGAGCTGGTCATCGGGATTTCGGCGGCGTCCTTCGCCTTGATGGCCTGCGCCGCCTGTATCACCTCCGGCCACGTGGCCGGCGGCTTGTCGGGATCGAGCCCGGCCTTGCGGAACGCGTCCTTGCTGTACCACATCACCGCGGTCGAGGAGTTGAACGGCATCGACGCCATGCGGCCATCCGGCAGGCTGTAGTAGCCGCGCACCGACGCGATGTAGGTGTTCGGATCGATCGTTGCACCGGTATCCTGCGCCAGTTCCCAGGTCTGCTTCACCGCCTTGCCGGCGGCGAGCATGGTGCCGGTGCCGACCTCGAAGATCTGCACCAGATGCGGCGCCTGCCCGGCACGCGACGCGGCAATTGTCGCGGTCAGCACATCGGCATAGCCGCCCTTGTAGATCGCCTGCAGTTCCACCGCGTCCTGGCTCGCGTTGAACGTCTCGGCTATGTGGTTGACCTGTTCGCCGAGTGCCGCGGTCATCGCATGCCACCAGACGATCTTGGTCTTTTCGGCGGCGCGACCGATGGCGGGCGCAGCGGCAAGGGCGGCGGTGCCGGCAAGTAGCGTGCGGCGTTTCATCGTCTGTCTCCTCATGCGTTCTTGCCGGCGTAACGGTCTCCCGTTACTGGTCTATGACCCTGTCATGACGCTGCGATGAAGCATGCCGGCCGTTCAGAAGCTCAGCGGCTCCTGCAGGACCGGCACCCATCGCGTGTCCTTCACCACCGACAGGAAGGATTGGTTGGATGCGTGATGGTTGGTCGACGTCAGCGACAACGGCGGACCTTCGAAGATGTCATGCCAGTCCTTCATGCTGTCCATTGCGGCGATGAAGCTGTCCAGCGTCAGGTTGCGGCCGGCCTTCTCCAGCGCCGCGACGGTGAAGCTCGCGGCGGTGTAGCCGGCCTCGCCGAGATAGTTCACCTCGAAGCCGTAGGTCTTCTTGAACGCCGTCGCGAAGTCATGCACCGCCGGCCGCTTGTCATCGGGATAGCGGTATGGCGCCGGCGACATCGAGTAGAACCCCTCGGCCGGACCGCCCGGCGCTTCGGCGACCGCCGTGGAGTAGGTGGCGAAGTTCCCCATGAACACCGGGTTCCAACCCGTCTTGTGCGCGGTCTGCAGGATCAGCACGGTGTCCTTGACGATGCTGCCCAACACGATCAGGTCGCAGTTCGCGTCGCGCAGCTTGGCGACCGCACCGTTGAAGTCGGTGTCGGTCGGCTTGTGCCCGGTGGTGCCGCCCAGCTTCAGGCCCATTGCCTCGGTCTGTGCCACCGCACCGGCGAGCACGTCGCGGCCGTAGTCGGTGTCCTGGTACATCACGCCAATGGTCTTCTTGCCCTGCTTCTCGGCAAAGTATTTCACGCCGGCGCGCATCTGGTCGTAATACGAGGCAAACTGGCCGAACTTCAGCCGGTTGAACGGCTCGTACATCGACCGTGCGCAGGTCGTGGGGAAGACGTTCGGCACCTCCTTCTCGAACATCATCGGCATCACCGCGTCGTTCATCGGGGTACCGCCGTTGCCGACCGCGAAGAAGATGCCGTCGCGGTTGACCAGCTTGTTCATCGCCTGCACCGCCTTGGGCACCGTGTATTCGTTGTCCTCGACGATGAAGCGGATCTTGCGGCCATTCACGCCGCCTTTGGCGTTGACCTCTTCATAGGCCATCCGCATGCCGCCGGCGTTGTTGACGCCCTGGACAGCGGTGACGCCGGACAGGTCCGCCATGCTGCCGACGATGATTTCCGTATCGCTGACCCCGCGCGTGGCTGCGCGCGCGATGGCGGGCGCAAACAGGGTTCCGGCAGTGGCAAGCACGACGTGTCGGCGTGTAAGCGAAGGTGACTTCAACATGAACGCTCTCCCCTTGTGCGGCCGGGCGGTTCCCGGCCGTCATTTTGATTTGGACCGTGCGACGACCCCGGCAGGCGGGGTCGCCCCATTATGACGCAGTTGCCGCCATAGCCAACAAGGACCGCCGGCTGGACAGGAACTCCTCGACCGCCGCCGCGAACGCATCGCATTCCTTGTCGCCGATCGGCAGGCAGAGCGTGAACATGCCGCGCCGCGCCATCCAGATGCCCTGCGCCAGCATGTCGAAGAAGAACAGCTCCTTCAGCTTCTGGTCGCCCTTCGCCGCATCCGCCGGCGACCGCACCGGCCCGCGGGTGAAATGCACCGCCAGCATCGAGCCGATGCCGGTGAACTGCATCGGCGCGTCATGCGCCTCGCACAGCGCGTTCAGCCGCTCGCGCAACGCATCGCCGCGTGCGTTCAGCGCATTCGCCGCATCGGGTGTATAGACCTCGGTCAGTCCCGCCAGGCCGGCGGACATGGTCAGCACGTTGTTGTTGAACGTGCCGGCATGCGGCAGCGCATCGGGACGCCGCGGATCGAACAGGTCCATGATGTCGGCACGCCCGCCGAAGGCGCCGAACGACATGCCGCCGCCGATATACTTGCCGAACGTCGTCAGGTCCGGCTTGATCCCACGCACCTGCTGCAGGCCGCCCGGCGACAGCCGCGACGTCATCACCTCGTCGAGGATCAGCAGCGCGCCGACGCGGGAGGTAGCCTCACGCAGCATCGCCAGGAACGCCGGCTCGGCGATGATGCAGCCACCGCCGCCCATCATCGGTTCCAGGATCACCAACGCCAGCTCCGACGCATGCCGGTCGATCAGCGCGCGGGTCGCGGCAATGTCGTTGTACGGCGCCAGCAGGTAGTCGAACGGCGCATTGATCGGCGAGCCGCCGCCGGCGAAGCCGAACACCGCGCCGTGGTAGCCGCCGTTGAACACCATCACCTTCGGGCGTTTCGTGAAGATGCGGCCGACCGAGATTGCCAGCAGGTTCGCCTCGGTGCCGGAGTTGGTGAAGCGCACGCGCTCCAACCCGAAGCGCTCGCACACCGCGCGGGCGAACTTCGCCTCGGTCAGGTTGGTGCCGCCGAAATTGATGCCGGCGTCCAGCGCGTTATCCACGGCGGCGCGGATCACCGGATGCGAGTGGCCATAGATCCCCGCGGTATATTCGCCGAGGAAGTCGATGTATTCGGCGCCGTCGAGGTCCCAGAGCCGGCAGCCCTCGCCGCGTGCGATGCCGATCGGGAATGGCGAATAGTGCAGCACGGTCCGCGTATTGCCGCCGGGCATCACCGCGGTCGCTTCGACGAACCGAGCAAGACTCTTGGGATTGCGCGCAATGTAGGCCTCCTTCGCCTCGGTCAGTGCCGTATCGATGTCGGCATTGCGCAAGTCCGTCTCGCTCATGGCGTCCTCCGGTCGGGCTGAGCGGCAGTCTGCCCGCCAGCCGGCGCCATGTGCAAGCAAGGGTCCACACCGCGGGCCACCGGGAACGGTGCACAGAGAGCCGCTGAGAAGCGACGAATGCGCTGCGCGCGAAGCGCCTCGTTTGGTTTCCTCGGTGGCCCTCGGTGCAGACCCTGCTTGCCTGGCTCGATCCGTTGCAGCCGCCGGATCGGCGTTCTACACCCCTCGCGAGCCCACCCACCGAGAAAGGTGTCCAGCGCCCATGGACCTCAAGGATCATATTCGGGGCATTCCGGATTTCCCGAAGCCCGGCATCCTGTTCTACGACATCTCCACGCTGTTGCGGGATGCCGATGCGTGGCAGGTGGCGATGGGCCGCATGGCGAAGGCGGTGCGCGCCTACCAGCCGGACCTGCTGGCCGGTATCGAAAGCCGCGGCTTCCTGATCGCCGCACCGCTCGCGTTGAAACTCGGCTGTGGCTTCATCATGCTGCGCAAGCGCAATAAGCTGCCGGGCGTCACCGTCGGCCTGAACTACTCGCTGGAATACGGCACCGACCGCGTCGAGATCCAGGCCGACGCCGTGGAGCCCGGCCAGCGTGTCGTCGTGGTCGATGACCTGCTCGCAACCGGAGGCACCATGGCTGCCGGCATCGCCTTGCTGCGCCAGGTGGGCGCCGTGGTTCCCGCCGTAGCGGCACTGATCGAACTCACCTTCCTGAATGGCCGCAAGCGCCTCGATGTGCCCTGCGAGGCCCTGGTCTCCTACGACGAGTAGCCGATCGTCCGGCCGCGGCTTTGCCTCCGGGCGGGTTCGGGGTTAGGAAGGTTTCTTGGGGGACCAGGATGATCGACCAGCCGAAGCCCGGCCGGCGGCACCTGCTTGCAATGCTGACAACTCTGCCCGCTCTCGCGCCGGCGGGGAGTTCGTTGGCTGCGCCGGCGCTCGCCGCCACCGCACCACCTGTTGCGGTCGTGCCATTTCCGGAAGGCGCCAGGCTGCTGGTGGCCGGTCCGAACGATGGCACGCTCAACCGTTGGGCCGATGCCTTGCTGCCGGCGCTCGAGCAGTCGCTGCCGCCCGATACATCGATCCATCGGATCGAGGTCGGCGCTGCCGACGGGGTCACCGGCGCCAACCAGTTCGAGGCCCGCGGCGCGCCGGATGGGTTGACCGTGTTGCTGGCCCCCGGCCAGGCCGTGCTCGCGTGGCTGGTCGGCGACACCAGGGTACAGTTCGACGTCGGGCATTGGGTGCCGGTGATGGCCGGCGTCACCACCGGGATTGTCGTCGGCCGGCCGGCGAACCTGGTGCGCGACGGCAGAGTACGCATCGCGGCCGCCGGACCAGCCAGCCTCGATCTCGCAGCGGTACTCGGCATCCACCTGCTCGGCGCTCGTGTCGAGCCGACGTTTGGCGCGGCCGACGCCGCCGTGGTGCAGAATTCATTCGCCGAAGGTGCGGTGGATGCGGTGTTCCTGCGCGGTGCCGGCGTGCCCGAGCGCTTCGCGGCGCTGGCATCGACCGGCGCCCAGCCGTTGTTCACACTTGGCGGGATCGACGAAACCGGGCGGCCGGTGCGCGATCCGGCATTTCCGGACGTGCCGCATTTCGCTGAACTGTATGAAGCGCGGTCGGGCGGCAAGCCGAATGGCCCGCTGTACGACGCGTGGTGTGCCGCCGCGGCAGCCGCCCAACTGGCATTCGGCCTGATTCTGCCGCAACTCACGCCTGCGGCGATGGTGTCGCTGTGGCGGCGGGCCGCCGCCGATGCCGCAGTCTCGCCTGCCGTGCAATCCACCGGCGCGTCTCGCAACGTCCGTCCTGTGGGCGGTCCGCCGGCGACCACCAGCACCGCCGCTACGGCCGCCAACGCAGCGGCATTGCTCGAATTGCGGCACTGGCTCGCCAGCCGGTTCAATTGGCACCCGACATAATCTTCAGGAGAACTGCATGAAGCTCTGGTATCAGAGCATGTCGCGCCAGACCGAATGGGGCGGCTATCCGCGCGTGTTGCGCAGCATCCTCGACAGGGTGCGCGACCCGGATACCGAGATCCATGTCGCCGGCATTACCGAGATCGGCGGCGTCGGCGACCAGTATCGCTATCTGGAATACCTGGAGACCGGCGAGGTGCTGAAGAACGTGCATCGTGCGGTGCGCGAGGGGTTCGATGCGTTCCTGATCGGCAACATCGCCGATCCCGGCCTGCGCGAGGCGCGCGAGATCGCCGACATCCCGGTGCTGGGGTTGTGCGAGTCGGCGCTGCACGTTGCGTGCATGATGGGCGCCAGCTTCTCGCTGGTGACGATCAACGAGAAGTTCACGCCGCGCATCGTGGAGAACGTGGTGCGCTACGGGCTGAAGGATCGGCTTGCGGCGGTGAACCGCATGCAGATCGACCGCCTGACCGATCTGGGCGCCGGCTTCGAGCCCGGCCCGGCGCGTGACGCGATCGTGGCGCAGTTCAACCGCGCGGCGCATGCCAATTCCGAGGCCGGCGCCGAGGTGGTGATCGCCGCGGGCGGCGTGGTGATGGCGCTGCTGGCGCACGCCGACATTCATCAGACCGAGGATGGCCTGCCGATCCTCAACGGCATCACCAACCTGGTGAAACTCGGCGAGTCGACGGTGAAGCTGAACCGCATCATGGGAGGGCGCTTCACCTCCAAGCGGTGTACCTACGCTCCGCCGCCGCCCGACCAAATCGCGGAATTCCGCAAGCACTACGGCGCGGATATCTACCCGACGGTGAAGGCGCCATGACCCCCTTTCCCTGTCATTGCGAGGAGCGGCGCGACCCTCGGGTCAAGTGCCCGAGGGCAGGGTCGGCAATCCCGGTCGGCCCTGGGGCATGACCACTCCCGTCACCCTGCGTACCGCTCTCGGCCACTCCCCCCGGGTGCGCGCCCTGAAGGACGGCACGATCACGTCAGACCGCGTGCACTTCGATTTCGTCGAGGTGGACCCGGTCACGCGAGCCTTCCGCCGCATGACCCGCGCGATGGAATTCGACCTGTGCGAGATCGCGCTGACCACCCACGCGCAGGCGCGCGCCTACGGCAAGCCGATCACCGCACTGCCCGTCGTGCTGCTGCACGGCTTGCACCATGGCGCGCTGATCTGCCGACGCGATTCGCCGTTGCGCGGCCCGGCCGATCTGGTGGGCACGCGCATCGGCGTGCGCGCCTGGTCGCAGACCACCGGCGTCTGGGTGCGCGGCATCCTGCAGGACGACTATGGCATCGCGCCCGACTCGATGACCTGGGTCACCGAGGAAGACGCCCACGTGCAGGAGTTCACCGATCCGCCATTCGTGCAGCGCATGGCGGCCGGGAATGATCTGCGCGCCATGCTGCTGTCCGGCGAGATCGATGCGGCAGTGGCGCTGGCCGGGCTTGATCCGTCGCAGATCCGCACGGTGATCCCGGATGCCGATGCCGTTGCTGCCGCGTGGCAAAGCAAGACCGGCGTGTCGCCCATCAACCACGTCGTCGTGGTGAAGGACGCATTGCTGGCGGCGCATCCCTGGCTGCCCGACGAACTGATGCGCCTGTTCAACGCGTCGAAGGCAGCCGCACACGAGACGGTGCCGTACGGCATCGAAGCGAACCGCCCTGCCATCGCGATGCTGATGCGCTATGCTGCGGAACAGAAGCTGATCCCACGCGCATACGGCATCGACGAGCTGTTCGCGCATCTGACGTAAGGAGCTGACCATGGCAGACATTCCGCGGCTGAACGGTGCGATCAAGGCGCTGGAGTCCGGCAAGCCGGCATTCGTGCCGTTCTCCCCGGGCGAGATCAGCAACGCGCTCACCATCGCTGGCGCGCCGTACGACGGCGTGGTGTTCGAGATGGAGCACAACCCCTACGACATCAAGGCGTTGCGCGACTGCCTGCAATACATGCTGAATCGCCGGCAGATCGCGAACTCGGGTTCCATCGCACCGCCGGTGACGCCGTTCGTGCGCATTCCACCGAACGGCGGCGAGAACAGCCAGTGGATTGCCAAGCAGGTTTTGGATATCGGCGTGTACGGCATCGTATGGCCGCACGTATCCACGGTGGAGGACGCGCGCAATGCCGTGCAGGCCTGCCGCTATCCGCGGCCGCGCGAGGCAAAATACTACGATCCGCCCGGCCAGCGCGGCGACGCGCCGACCACTGCGGCGCGCTACTGGGGACTGACCGCGCAGGAATACTACCCGCGTGCCGATACCTGGCCATTGAACCCCCAGGGCGAAGTCCTGGTGGTGATCATGTGCGAGGAGAAACGTGCCATCGCCAACCTGCCGAAAATGCTCGAGCAGGTGCCCGGAATCGGCGTGGTGCTGATCGGTGAGGGCGACCTTTCGCAGGATCTCGGCTACCCGCGGCAATACGAACACCCCACCGTCGCCTCGGCGATCAACGACATCCTGGCGATCTGCAAACAGTACAACGTGCCCTGCGGCCATCCGCACGTGGACGCGAAGAACGTCGAAAGCCTGATCGAACAGGGATTCCGCTGGTTGATGCCCGGCCCGGTGCCATCCTTCACGGCATTGGAAATCGGCCGTCGGGTTTCGGGGCGCGCGTGAGATAGTGCGCGCGTTTCTCCTGCTCGCGGTTTTCGTCGGATCCATCTTGTTGCTTGCCGTGCCGGCGCGTGCGGACCCGACGCTGCAGACGGTCCTGAAGCGCAACCAGTTCATCGCCGGCATCGTCGCCGACTCGCCGCCCAGCGCCTATGTCGATGCCCAGGGCCATATCGTTGGATACTGTGCGGATGTGGCGCGCTATCTCGCGAAGCGTCTCGGCGTCGGCCTGCAATTCGTGCAGGTTACCGCCGCCTCGCGCGTGCCGCTGTTGCAGACCGGGCGGATCGACGCCGAGGTGTCGGTGACCACACCGAACAAGGTGCGCAACGAGGTGGTGGACTTCGCCTACAGCTACATCTTCGACAACGGCGTTCTGGTGGTGCGCGAAGGCAGCAGCACCAACCTGAAGGACTACATGAACGCCGACAAGGTGATCGGCGCCACCCAGGGCAACGGCTTCGTCGATCGCTGGAAACTGCTGTCCCCGTCTGCGAAGTTCAAGCTGTTCCAGGATGAATCCGACGTCGTGGTGGCGCTCAAGAACAAGGATGTCGACGGCTATGTCGTCGGCAACTTTGCGGCGCGCCGGTTTGCGAAGTCCGGGGGCCTGGCGATCACCGGGCCGTGGGCCACGTCACCGGATGCGATCATGGTGCGGCAGGACGATTCTAAATGGCGCAATTGGCTGGACTGGGCGTTGCAGCGCATGTGGGCCGAAGGCACGCTGCAGAAGCTCTACGTCAAGTGGTACGGCTTCGAGCCGGATTTCAGTTTGGGCGACGGCGGGCAGCTTCAGCCGCGCGTGACAGAGATCGCCAAGGACAACGATCCATGGCACGACCTGCCGGCGGGCTTCCTGGACAAGCTGCTGGGAGACCAGTCCTACTCACTGGACTGAACGCGTGACACTGGACTGGTCGATCCTCTGGCAGTTCCGCCAGGCTTTGTGGTCTGGCCTGCTGACCACGCTGTGGATCTCCGCAATCGGCATCATCGGCAGCACGCTGATCGGCGTGACGGTCGGCTGCCTGGGGTCGCTGCCGTCGCTGCTGCTGCGAAGACTCACCGGCAGCTACGTCGAGCTGCTGCGCAACCTGCCGATGATCGTGAAGCTGTTCTTTCTGTATTTCGTAGCCGGACTGCCGGCGATCGCCGCTGCGCTCCTGGCACTCAGCCTGCACCAGAGCGCCTACATCGCCGATGTTACCAGGGCCGGCATCCGCTCCATCGCGCGCGGCCAGGTCGACGCCGCGCTGTCACTCGGCCATGGCTGGCCGCAGGTGTTCCGCTACGTCCTGCTGCCGCAGGTGCTGCGTGTCGTCATGCCGCCGATGACGACGCAATACGTGGCGGTGGTGAAGAACTCCGCCGTCGTTGCGCTGATTGCCGTGCAGGACCTGACCTTTGAGACGCAGCAGATCAACGTGGAGACTTTCCGCGGTTTTGAGGCAGCCACCGCTGCGACCGTTTTGTATATCCTGGTCGCACTGGCCGTGATCGGCACGATGACCTGGCTGCAGCCTCGCGCCGTGCGGCGATGAGCGGCGAGCGCGCGCAATCGGTGATATGGTGGGGCGGCGTGGCGCTGCTCGCGGTGTTCGCCGCCGAGCGGGTGGCGCATCTGGAGTGGGCAGCGGTCGCACCGTCCTGGTGGTTCCTGCTGACCGCGCTCGGTCGTTCGTGGCTGCTGGCGGTGATCGCGATCGGCGTCGGAATCTGCGCGGCGTTCCCGCTGGCATTGCTGCGTGTCTATGGGCCGCCCGGTGTTCGCCATGCTGCCGTCGGCGTGATCGAGGCAGTGCGCGCCACGCCGGAACTGATGATCATCTTCTGGGTGTATTTCACCTGGCCATATCTGGCCGGCAATCAGGTCACCGCATGGAATGCCGCGCTCGGGTCGCTGTCCGTGATCGCCGCCGCCTATCTGGCGGAGGTGATTCGCGCCGGCCTCTATTCCGTTCCGGCAGGGCAGATCGAGGCGGCGCATTCCTCCGGCCTGTCGTCCTACCAGAGCTTCCGCTTCGTCGTGCTGCCGCAGGCACTGCGCAACATGCTGCCTGCGCTGATCGCGCAGCTTGTGGCGCTGTTCAAGACCACGTCGCTGGTCTATGCGATCGGCGTGATGGATTTCTTCTGTGCGGTGAACGTGACGAAGAACGCGGTGTTCGCGCCGTATGCGCTGTACCTCGTCCTGGGCGCCGGCTATTTCATCAGTTGCTTTGCCATCACCCGCGTGGTGCGCTGGTTCGATCCGCAGTACCAGTTGGTCGAATGATCGAGTTCCGCCAGGTCCATAAGCATTTCGGCGCACTGCATGTGCTGGACGACATCAGCCTGCGTGTGGCTGCGGGTGAGGTCGTGGTGATCTGCGGCCCCAGCGGTTCCGGCAAGAGCACCTTGCTCCGCTGCATCAATCGGCTGGAGCAGATCGACAGCGGCGAGATTGTCGTCGATGGCATCAGCGTGGCCGGCACGCGCGACATCGCGCGGCTGCGGGCCGAGGTCGGCATGGTGTTCCAGCGGTTCAACCTGTATCCGCATCTGTCGGTGCTGGACAATTTGACCCTTGCGCCGACCAAGGTGCGCGGACTGCCGAAAGCCAAGGCTGTCGCGGCGGCAATGGAACTGCTCGGCCGCGTCGGCATTCCGGAGAAGGCCGCTGCGTGGCCCGCGCAGCTTTCCGGCGGTCAGCAGCAGCGCGTGGCGATCGCCCGCGCACTGGCGATGCAGCCGAAGATCATGCTGTTCGACGAACCGACCTCGGCGCTCGATCCGGAGATGATCCAGGAAGTGCTGGAGGTCATGATGATGCTGGCAAAGGACGGCATGACCATGGTGGTGGTCACGCACGAGATGGGCTTCGCCAGGCGTGTCGCCGATCGGGTGATATTCATGGACGCCGGCCGCATCGTCGAGCAGGGGCCGCCGGAAGACTTCTTCACCCAGGCGAAGGACGCGCGGACCCAGGCATTCCTCAGCAAGATCCTGTCACACGTGTGAACCTGCCCGATCAATCCGCAGCCAGCGCCGTCGCAGGCAGCATGGCTGACGTGACTGCCCGAAGGTCCGCCACATCCTCGAGTTCGCGCAGCATCGCCAGCAGCCGCTCCGCTGCATCCATCGGCAACGCGCGTGCCGCACAGTTCAGGAACTTTGCCTCCAGCAGTTCCACCGGCAGCGGATTCTCCGGTCCGCGGCCGAGCGGCCTGGCCACTTTCGCCGTCAGCACCCGTCCATCGGTCAACGCCACCCGCACCTCAGCGCCGAAATGTTCGGTGGTCGTCATCGGCATGTCGGGATGCGGCGCCGCATGGATCCGCTGCAACAGCGTGCGAATCGCGGGATCTCGGAAGCTATCGCCCTCGAAATGCTCCAGCGACACGCGACGATCCAGCAACGCACGGGCAACGCAGTATTGCACGCTGAACTTGGCATCCAGCTCGCTCTGCGGGTCGGGTCGATTGGTGTGCGCGAGCCGTCGCGGATGCGTCCACGAATCCACCCGTTCCACCATTGCCGGCGTCAACCCGTGTTCGCGCACCAGGGCCAACATCGCATCCACTGCCGGATGCGTGCTGCCGCAGCACGGGTACTGCTTGATCGCCACACCGGGCTGCACGATGTCCCACGGATTTCCCCAATCGCGCAGGATCGCCTCCGCATCGAAATTGCCCGCGCCGTTGAACACATGCAGGAACCCCTGCTTGTGCTCGATCGCGGCCGGGTTGGCGGTGAATCCATCGGCCGCCAGCAATGCCGCCAACAAGCCGTTGCGTGAGGCGTGGCCGACATGCAGCGGCTTGGTCATGGTGCCGAAATTCGCCTTCAACCCGGACGAGAAGGTCGCCGCCAATCCCAGCGCCACGGCGGTCACCTCGGGTGCCAATCCCAACAGATGGCAGCACGCCGCCGTCGAACCGAACACGCCAATCGTCGCGGTCGGGTGCCAGCCCTTTTCGTAATGATGAAAATTGATGCCGCGCGCGATGCGCGTTTCGGCTTCCCATCCTGCGACGTAGGCGGCGATGAACGCGGTGCCGGCGGTGCCGCGCATTTCCGCCAGCGCGAACAACGCCGGCAGGATCGGTGCGGACGGATGGCCGCCCAGCGTATTGCTGCAATCGTCGAAATCCAGCGCGTGCGCCGCGGTGCCGTTGATCAGCGCGGCGTCCAGCGCCGATACGCGATGATCCGTCCCGAACACCAGGCACTGTCCCATCGGCGCGCCGGCTGTCGTCACGCGATCGACGATGCGCGCGCAGGGTTCGCTGGCGCCGGCCAAAGTGCAGCCCACCGTGTCCAGGATCGCCACCTTCGCCCAATGCAGCGCATCCTCGGGGAGCGCGTCGTACGTCACACCGGCGATCCGTTCGGCCAGTTCTCCAGCGATGCTCATGGTTCCCTCCCACACGGGCGCGCCAACTATAGACACGTGATGCCGCGTGTTAGAAGCTCCCGGCCGATTTCGGAGGAAACCCTATGAAAGTGCCGCGCCGAGCGCTGCTGTCCTTGCCTTTTGCCGCCGGCTTCGGCGGTGCGGCGCTGGCGCAGGATGCCGACTGGGCGAAAGTGGTGGATACCGCGAACAGGCAAGGCCATCTGGTCATCCTGCACAACACCCCACCGCCGCTTGGCGATCTCTGGCTGGCCGAGTTCCACAAGGCGTTCCCGAAGATCGACGTGGAAGCCACGCGGCTCGGAAGCTCCGAGCTGATGCAGCGCTTCAGCACCGAATATGCCGCCGGCGTTTCGCAGAGCGACGCGGTGATTACCCTGTGGGACGACACGCTGACGAAGTGGGTCGAGAACGGCTGGGTGCGGACATGGGCGCCGGCGGAAGCCGCGGCATTCCCGGCTCGGTACAAGCGCAACGACCAGTTCTATACACTGCAGCTCATTCGATCGAGCCTGGTATCCAACAAGTCGCGCGTGCGCGAGGCCGACGCTCCGAAGGAGTGGACCGACTTCTTCGACGCGAAGTGGAAGGACAAGATTGGCATGGACCCGCCATGGCGATCGGTCGCCGTGCAGGAGATGCTGGCGTACTGGGATCGTCTCGGCATGAAGGATGTTGGGAACCGATTGAAGGCCAATGGTGTGCGGTTCTTCAATGGCAGCGCCGGCGTGATCCAGGCGGTCATCCGCGGCGATATCCAGGTGGCCGCGGTGATCGATCCGCCGGTGATCAGTGCGCTGGCAGATGGCGCGCCGATCCGCGTGACCTATCCGGCGTCCGGCGTTCCGGCGATCGCCACCACCGCGTTCCTGCCGGCGAAGGCGCCGCATGCCGAAGTGGGTATGGTGTTCCTGAACTGGGCGATGAGCGAGGCAGGCCAGCAATCGTTCCAGGACATTGTCGGATCGCCGGTGGTACGGCCCGGAATCAAGCCGCCCAAGCTGGTGCCGGGTGTGCAGGACATGAAAATCGTCCTCAGCACGGACCTGCTGAATCCCGGCAACCAAAAGTCGATCATCGAGGAATGGCGCTCGGTGTTCGGGCTGCAGTAGCCGGTGTCAAGTGGGGTCAGCCGCTGACTGCGTTCGCCAGGGCCGCGGCATCGGTGTCTTCAAGCTGCAGCACCACCTGTTCCAACAGTGCAGCCTGCGTCGGGGAAAACGCCAACCCTGCCGAGGCACGGTATTTGGCGACGATGTCTGCCGCATCCATTGCGCGATCGCCCATGCCCAGGTTAACCCGAATGTATTCCCGGTGCGTATCGCCGCTTGTGGTGACGACACGCACACCGCCGGAATTGTATTCCGGAAATGCCGTGTCGGGATCAGCAATACATTCCACCTTCGCCGCCAATGCGAGGATTTCCGGATCCTGCAGCGCCTCCGGCGTCAGCTCAGCCAGGCCGAAGCGGCCACGCAGCAGGCAGGCCGCGGTGATGAACTGCGCGCTGAATTTTGCGTCATAGTCATTGGCCGGCCGGCATTTGCGCGAGCCGGGTTCGGCAATGATCGGCAGCGTGTCCTTGGGGATCTCCGCCACGACGCGCTCAATATCCGTCTGGCGCAGACCGAACTTCTGATGCAGCCGGATCGCTGCCTCGGCGCAGCCATGGGCGAAATGGCAGGCGGGATACGGTTTCACCGCGGTCTGCAACATGGTCCATGTGCTGCCCAGTCCGTCGGTCATCTGCGAATAGTCGATCTCGGGCAAATGCGTCTGGACATGGGTTTCAAAGAACCCGAACCGGCCCTCGTAGGCCCGCGTCGGTCCGAAGAAGCCGTGTTGTGCGAGGGTCGCCGCCGTGATGCCCGCCACCGCGCCCCATGCCGGGTGCAGGCGCTTCGTCCACGCACCCTCCTCCAGGAACACCTGAACGGCCGAGGATGTGCTCGCGGTGATGCCCTGTGCCGACACCAGCCCCGGCGCGTCCAGTCCCAGGAGTTTGCCGGCCACCACCGCCGAACTGAAATGCGCGACCAGCCCGGTGGCGTGAAAGCCGATGTGATGGAAGATGCCGCGCGCCGCGGCACCGATGCGGATCGCCGTCTCCATTCCCGCCGCATAGGCGGTCAGCATGTCACGCCCGCTGGCGCCGCGGACCTGCCCGACGCCGAGTACGGCGGGCAGGCAGGCAACCGTCGGATGCAGAATGCCGAGGAAGTTGCTGTCATCGAAATCCAGGCCGTGCAGCAGCACGCCATTCACCAGCGCCGCATCGCGCAGCGGCAGATGGACCGCACTGCCGATCACGGCGCACGGCCCGTCGCCGCCGAGCGCCCGCGCTCCTGCAAGCGTCGCCTTGGCGAAATCGTACCCGGTCGCCGCAAGCCCGCAGCCCAGCGCATCCAGGATCAACAGCTTCGCAAGGTCACGCACCTGTGGCGGGATGTCATCGTAGCGCAATGCCGCGGCGAAATCCGCCAGTGCGCGGGACGGCGATGCCTGCTGGTCTAGCTGCGCGTCCATGTGCAATCCCCCCGCTCGCCACCGCAATAATGCGATGCTAACCATAGGCGCGCGGCAGGAATGCCAGCAAGCGGACGGAGGAAACAGCATGCGCTCAGGCGGCACCATGCCGCTGCCGACGGTTGGCGTGCCGCACGCCGGGCGCAGGCGTTGGATATCTTCCGACGCCGCGGTTGGTGCGATCTTCGCGGTCACCTTCATCGTGACCGCGTTCCTGATCGTGACGCCGCTTGCCTCGTTGCTGTATGGCAGCTTCCGCACCGGCGGCCCTGGCACACATGCCGCCTACACGCTGAAGAACTGGCTCGACCTCACCAGCAGCGGCGTGATCGGCACTCTGATCACCACCTGCGTCATCGCTGTGCTTACCGCTGTTATCAGCACCGCGTGCGGCGGATTGATGGCATGGCTGATCTATCGTACCGATTTCCGCTACAAGCGCCTGCTGGTCGCAGCGATCGGACTGAGCTTCTTCTTTCCTGGATTTATCCTGGCCATGGCCTGGGTGATCCTTGCGTCGCCCGGCGGCATCTTCAACGATATCCTGTCCGATGCACTCGGCATCGAAGCATTCTTCGACATCTACTCCAGCCCCGGCATCGTCTGGATCCAGGTGCTGCATATCACGCCGTTCGCGTTCTTCACGCTGCGCAGCCCGTTGCTCTCGATGGACTCCAGTCTCGAGGAAGCCGCCTATGCATCAGGGGCCAATCCCTGGTCGGTGGTACGCCGCGTCACCTTGCCGTTGATGCTGTTCCCGCTGCTCTCCAGCCTGTTGCTGTGCTTCGTGCTGTCGGTGGAGCAGTTCGCCATTCCCGCCATGGTTGGCATTCCGGGCCACGTGAATGTCCTGGCGACGGAACTGTATCTGCTGACCAGCTTCTCGCCGCCGAACACCGGACTGGCCGCCGCGGTCGGCCTGGCAATGAGTGCCGTCACCGGCCTTTCCATTTTCGCACAGCGCCGCATCGTGCATCGCCGCGGCGCGCCGACGGTGACCGGACGAGGCTACCGCATTCGCCCGCTTCGCCTCGGCCGGATGCGCCCGGTCGCACATTGTGCCTGCTTCGCCTATGTGCTGCTGAGCTTTGTCATTCCCGCCATCGCACTGGTCTATACGTCGCTGATCAAATTCTTCGTCGCGAATCCATTCGACGCCGCCTACACACTGCGGAATTATCAGCAGATCCTCGACAGCCCGGGCACGGTGCGGTCGTTCTGGAATACGCTGATCGTGTCAGGGGGCGGTGCGTTGCTCGGCTTGCTGCTGGGCACACTGATTGCCTACTCGACGCATCGGCTGAAGCCGCACGGCTATCGGGCGTTGGACATCCTGGCCTCGCTGCCATTCGGGATTCCCGGGATCGTCATCGGCCTGGGGTTCCTGTGGTCGTATGTCTACCTGCCGATCTACGGTACGCTCTGGGTGCTGGTGTTTTGCTATGTCGCCCGCTTCCTGCCCTATGCCACGGAGACGATCGGCGCGCAGGTCGTGCAACTCGATCGCGCGCTGGAGGAAGCCGCCTGGGCTTCCGGCGCGCATCGCATTGCCAGCTTTCGCCGCATCGTGCTGCCGTTGTTGCGGCCGGCGTTGCAAAGTGCCTATTTCCTGCTGTTTATCGCCTATTTTCGCGAGATCGCCGCGGCAGCGCTGATCTACACTGCCAGCACACAGGTGCTGTCGATTTCCATCTGGGCGTTCTTCGAAAATGCCAACTGGGGCGTGGCCAGTGCTTTGTCGGTGATCGCCACGTTGATCACCGTAGCCCTGATGGCGGCCGTGATGCGCGCGCCGCTGCGGCTGTAGCAGTGTCATGGTGATGCAGGTGGCGGCAATGATGCGCCCGTCTCGATCGGTTTCGCTGCGCTCTGCCCATCACCCGTTGGCGCTGAACCGGTACTAGGAGCCGTATGGGTATCGTTGTCGAAAATCTGGTGAAGCGTTTCGATGGCCGCACCATCATCGACCATGTCAGCTTCGACATCGCCGACGGCGAGCTGGTCAGTCTGCTCGGTCCATCGGGCTGCGGCAAGACCACCACCCTGCGCTGCATCGCCGGACTGGAAACGCCGGAGGAAGGCCGCATCACAATCGATGGCGAGGTGGTGTTCGATCACCGTGCGGGCATCATGGTGGAACCCTGGCATCGCAGCATCGGCATGGTGTTCCAGTCCTACGCGATCTGGCCGCATCTGACGGTGTTCGAGAACGTTGCCTTCCCGCTGCGCATTCGCCGCATGGCGCGCGCGGACGTGACCAATCGCGTCGCGCGGGCGCTCGACATGGTGGGGTTGGGCGCGGTTGCCGATCGCTCGGCGCAGCTTTTGTCCGGCGGGCAGCAGCAGCGCGGGGCGGTGGCGCGCGCCATTGTGCATTCACCGGCGGTGCTGCTGTTCGACGAGCCGCTGTCCAACCTCGATGCCAAGCTGCGCGACCACACGCGAGCGGAAATCCGTCGGCTGCAACGCGAGCTGCGCGTGGCCACCGTGTACGTCACGCACGACCAGGCCGAGGCGCTGTCGCTGTCGGATCGCATCCTGGTGATGCGCGACGGTGTCATTCGCCAGGCTGGCACGCCGCAGCATATCTACGGCCAGCCGCACGACATGTTCGTCGCGGATGCGGTCGGCGCGGCGAATTTCTTCGACATCGAAATCCGTGCGATCGGCGATGGCGGCCTGCAGGGCATTGCAGCGGACGGCACAGCGATCCATGCAGTCGGCGGCCCTCTATCGCCAGGTCCCGGCCGGGTGATGGTGCGTCCTGACAAACTACGGATCGTGGCGCACAGCAATGATGCGGCTCCGCCAGCATTGAACCATCTGCGAGGGACGGTGCAGCAGCGGCTGTTCCTTGGCGGCCATTTCGAATACGCAGTCGCCGTCGGCTCTACCGTCTTCCGGGTGTTTTCGACCGACGAAATAGCCGAGGCGAGTGCGGTGGTGGTGTCCTTTGAGCCGCAGGACTGTATCCTGCTGGCGCCGGACGATGCGCCAAGGCAAGGAGATGTGACGCCATGGGCCTGACTGCCGAATTGTCGTCCCGGATCGCCGCAGCGCGTTTCGAGGATTTACCGCCGGAAGCCGTGGCGGCTGCTCGCCGGCTGGTGCTGGATGGATTGGCGGTCGCGTTGGCTGGTGCGGTGGAGGAAGACGCAATCCCCATTTTGGCGGCGCACTACCGCAGGCTCGGCGGCGAGCCGCTATGCACCGCCATCGCCTGCGGCTTCCGCACCGATCCGGTGCGCGCGGCTGCGCTGAATGGCGCGGCGATGCACGTGCTGGACTTCGAGCCGATGTGGAGTCCGGCGACGCACGCGCTTTCCACCACGCTGCCGGTGGCGCTCGCATTGGCGGAAGCGCGCGGCGCGCCAGGGCGCGAGGTGCTGACCGCCCTGGTGAAGGGCATCGAGATCCAGGGCTGGCTGCGCGAGGCGTCCGGCCAGTTCACGCCGGACGTGCTGCAATTCCATCCGCCGGGATTGGTCGGCCCGATGGGAGCGGTAGCGGCCGCCGGGCACTTGCTCGGCCTCGACGCCGGGCGATTGGCCAATGCGTTTGGCATCGCCGCATCGCGCGCCGGCAGCGTATTCGGCAATGTCGGCACGATGACCAAGTCGACGCATTGCGGCCAGGCCGGCTCGCTTGGCCTCGAAGCGGCGCTCCTCGCGGAATCCGGCTTCACCGGCGACGCGGCGACGTTCGAATCTCCGCAGGGCTACGCTGCAACCTTCTATCGCGGAGCGTTCGTGCCGGCCGAGTTGGCAAAGTTCGGCCAGCACCCGTGGCGCGTGGTGCAGCCCGGCTATGCGATCAAGATGTTCCCCAGCCAGTTCGGCACGCATTTCGTCATCACCGCCGGGCTGGCGCTGAACAAGCAGATTCCCGATCCGGCAGCGATCCGGTCCGTCACGCTGACCGCACCGGTGATGTCCTATGTCAATCGGCCGCAACCCGATACCGGGCTATCGGGCAAGTTCAGCCTGCAATACACGCTGGCCAGTGCGTTGCTCGACGGCAAGGTCGGCATCGGAACGTTCACCGATGCGCGGCTGCACGCGCCTGACATGCAGGTGCTGTTGCGGAAGATTGCTGTGCGACTGGACCCGGCGATTCCGGCGCGGTTCGAGACAATGCACGTGTTGCTGTCCGTCGAGCTGGCGAACGGGCAGGTGCTGGAAACACGCTGCGATGGACCGCGTGGCATGTGGGGCCAGCCGCCGATCGCCGAGGCCGATCACCTCGTGAAGGTGCGCGATTGCCTGTCGGTGCAGTTGACGCGCGATGATGTGGAGCGTTGCATCGAGCTTGCATCGTCGATCGAGACACTGACGGCGCCGCAGGTCGGCGAACTGATGTCGCTGGTGGGAACAAGGAACGCCTGAATGTACGACTACGACGTTATCGTCATCGGCGCCGGCAATGCGGCGCTGGCGGCCTCGGTGTCTGCCAGGGAGAACGGCGCCGAGAAGGTGCTGGTGTTGGAGAAGGCACCGCGCGCCATGCGCGGGGGCAACACGCACTGGAGCGGCGGCGTGTTGCGCTTCGCCTTCGACGAT
The DNA here is from genome assembly GCA_036265005.1 of Acetobacteraceae bacterium. Taxonomy (GTDB): domain Bacteria; phylum Pseudomonadota; class Alphaproteobacteria; order Acetobacterales; family Acetobacteraceae; genus JAMXLO01. Next base: position 70,474 of record DATAPW010000081.1, read on the forward strand.
CCGCAGGAGATCGCGCCGCTGCTGCCCGGCGTGGAGAACGACTACGAGGATTTCTTCGGTGGCGTCTCACCTTATCCGAAGGATCGCTATCTCGCTGACCTGCAACGAGTCACGTCCGGGCGCACCGATCCGGAACTCTCCAACATCCTGGTGTCCAATTCGAAGGATACCGTGTTCTGGATGAACAGGAACGGCGTGAAGATGGAGCCGGCGATCGGCGTCGCCGGCGTGAAGCGCGGCAACGTGGTGGTCTGGCCGCCAGGCCTGATCGTGCGCGCGGCGCATGAAGGCGTCGGTCTGTCCACATCGTGGTTCGCTGCCGCCGAACGGGTCGGCGTGGAAATCCGTTACGAGAACGCCGCCACCGAGCTGATGGTCGATCAGCGCGGCCGCATCATCGGCGTGAAGGTGCGCGACAATGACGGCATTCGCGAAGTCACTGCCAAGGCGGTGGTGCTTGGCTGCGGCGGGTTCGAGGCCAATGTGCAGATGCGCACACAGCATATCGGCCCGCTGGTGGGCGCGGCGAAGGTGCGTGGCACGCCGCACAACCAGGGTGACGGCTTGCGCATGGCGCTGGCGATCGGCGCGCTGCCGTGGGGCCAGTGGAGCGGCTGCCACGCAACGCCGATCAGCGCTGACTGGGGTGAATTCGCGCCGCGCGCGCTGACCGATCGCAGCAACCGGCTGAGCTATCTGTACGGCGTGATGCTCAACCGCCAGGGGTTCCGCTTTGTCGATGAAGGCGAGGACACCAACCTTTACACCTATGCCAAATTTGGCCGCGCGATCCTGGCGCAGCCTGGCGCCAAGGCGTGGCAGATCTTCGACCAGAAGGTCGTGCATCTGCTGGAGCCACGCTATTCCACCAGCAAGCCGCTGACCGCCGATACGCTGGAGGAACTCGTCGAACAGCTCGACATTGACGACAGGAAGCAGGCGGTGAAGACGCTGCACGCGTTCAATGCCGCCGCGCGCAATGCCGATGAAGGGTTCGATCCGTCGCGCAAGGATGGCGTGTCCACCAACGGGCTGACGCCGGAGAAGACCAACTGGGGCATCAAGCTGGATACGCCGCCGTTCTATGCCTACAGCGCCACCGGCGGCATCACCTTCACCTTCGGCGGCGTGAAGGTGAACGAGAACACGCAGGTGATGGGCACCGACTGGCGGCCGTTGAAGGGCCTGTATGCCTGTGGCGAGATGATCGGCGGCCTGTTCTACGACAACTACCCGGCCGGCACCGGTTTGGTTTCCGGCGCAACGTTCGGCCGCATCGCCGGTCGCAACGCGGCGGCGGAGAAGGGGTAACGAACAATGGGCACCACGGCGCAGCTTTGCGACAGGATTGTCGCGACCACCTACGAAACCCTGACACCGGAGGCAATTGCGGCGGCCCGCCGCCTGGTGCTCGACGGCATTTCGATTGCACTGGCGGGCACCGAGGAAGAGGCCATCGGCATTCTCGCGCAACACTATCGCGGCATGGGTGCGCGCCCTGACGCGGTGGCGCTGGGCCTGGGGTTTCGCACCGCGCCGACGCTCGCCGCGGCGCTGAATGGTGCGGCAATGCATGTGCTCGATTTCGAGCCGATGTGGACGCCGTCCAACCACGCACTGTCCACCACGCTGCCGGCGATCCTGGCGCTCGCTGCCGCGCGCCCGATCACCGGGCGCGATATCATCACCGCGCTGGTGAAGGGCATCGAAATCCAGGGTTGGATTCGTCACGCCGGACATCTCTACGAAACCGGCAGCATCCACTTCCACCCGCCGGGACTGGTCGGGCCGATGGGCTCCGCGGTCGCCGCCGGCCACGTACTTGGCCTCGATGCAGTGCAGCTGGCCAACGCGCTTGGCATGGCGTCGTCGCGCTGCGGCACCATGGCGGCGAATATCGGCACCATGACCAAATGCACGCATTGCGGCCAGGCGGCGATGCTGGGGCTGGAAGCCGCGATGCTCGCGTCGCACGGCTTCACCGCGAATCCTGAACCGTTCGAGGCATTCAACGGCTATGCCAAGATGATGTTCGGCGATTCGTTCCAGCCGGCTGACCTGCTGAATTTCGGGCCGCCGTTTCGCATCGTGCAGCCCGGCTACGCCATGAAGATGTTCCCCAGCCAGTTCGGCACGCATTTCGCTATCACCGCCGGGCTGACGCTGCACCCGCAGATTACCGACCCATCGACGATCCGTTCAGTCACGCTGACGACGCCGGTGATGCAGTACGTGAACCGCCCGCGGCCGGACACCGGCCTGGCGGGAAAGTTCAGCCTGCAATACACCTTCGCCAGCGGGCTGCTGCGTGGCCGCGTCGGGATCGATACCTTCACCGATGAGGCGGTGCAGGAGCCAGCCATTGTCGATCTGCTGTCGAAGATCACCATGAACATGTCGGCGGATATTCCCGCGCGGTTCGACAAGATGCATGTCGAGGCCGATGTGCAGCTTGCCGATGGCCGCACATTGCACACCCGATGCAATGGGCCACGCGGCATCTGGGGCTCGCCGCCGATAAGCGAAGAGGACCACCTGGTGAAGGTGCGCGATTGCCTGGCGACGCGCCTGCCGCCGGCGGCAGCGGAAGAGCTGATTGCGCTGGCTCGCCGTGCCGAGGATCTGGATGCGGCCGAGGTCGGCAGGTTGCTGACGATTGCCGGATGCTTTGGATAGCAACGATGGGTTTCGCTTCGCCCCTGGCTTCGCGCCTGTTCGGCAGGATGGGTGGAGCGAAGCGAAACCCAGCGCCTTTGGGAAGGAACGTCGCACCATGACACTTGCTCATGAAATCGCCGACCGCATCCATCGTCTGCGCTACGAGGACCTGACCCCGATCGCCCTCGACTGGACCCGCGCCGCGTTCATCGACACGGTCGGCGTGACCCTCGCCGGCATCGTGGAGGACGGGCCGCGCTTCCTGATGAAGGTGCCAGGCGTCGCGACGGCGCCCGGACCCAGCCTGATCTTCGCCAGCGACCGTCGCACCAGTGCGCTCGATGCTGCACTGGTCAACGGAACGGCATCGCACGCGCTCGACTACGACGATGTATCCGGCACTCTGGGCGGACATCCGTCGGTGACGCTGATCCCGGCGATGCTGGCACTCGGCGAGCAGCTTGGCAGCACCGGACGCGACCTGGCCCTGGCCTATGTTGTCGGCTTCGAGACTGAATGCCGCATCGCCCGCGGCGTGCATTTTCATCACTACGACAAGGGCTGGCACCCGACCGCAACGCTGGGCATCTTCGGTACCGTTGCTGCCGCTGCGCGGCTGCTGCGCTTCACGCCGGACCAGACGGCGATGGCGCTCGGCCTGGCCGCATCCCTGGCCTCAGGGCTGAAGGCGAACTTCGGCACCATGACCAAGCCGCTGCATGTCGGCCATACCGCGCGCAACGGGTTGTTCGCCGCGTTGATGGTGCAGCAGGGTTTCACCGCCAATCCCGCCGCTTTGGAAGCGCGCCAGGGTTTCCTCGACGTATTCAACGGCCCGGGCACCTACGATACCGATCGCATACTTGCCGATTGGTATGCACCGCTGGAGGTTGCAGGCGGCGGCGAGCCGGGGCTGAAGCCGTATCCTTGCTGCGGCAGCACGCATGCCTCGATCAATCGCATGATCCATTTGTCGCGTGACTACGATCTCACGCCCGATCGTGTGGCAAAGATCGAGATCATGCCGCATGCCCGTCGCCTGCCGCACACCAACAATCCGGACCCGCGTACACCACTGGGAGCGAAGTTCAGCATCCAGTACGCGGTGGCGCGCGCGCTGGCCAACCGCGCCGTGCGGCTCGAGCATTTCGAGGGCGAGGCACATTTCGACCCTGTCATCCGCGACCTGATGGCACGCACCGAGGCGCGGCAGCATCCCGACATGCCGGATGCCTCGCCGCTGCAATGGGGCGCCGAAGTGGTGGTTACCACGCGCGATGGCCAGCGGCTTGCCTCGCGGCTGGACGACTTCGAGCGTCGCGGTCCCGGTGGCGCGCCGATGGGCACCGAGGAATTGTGGGAGAAATTCCAGGATTGCGCCAAGCGCGCCCTGCCGCGCAGCAACATCGCGCCGCTGTTCGACCAACTCGGCAACATCGAGGCGTTGGGGAAGGTGGGCGACCTGACCTTGCTGTTGGAGCGGCGCGCCCACGAGCAACCTGCCGCTTCTGCAGTGCGGCCAGCCGACATGCTGGAGACCACCACTGCAACCGGCTGGGTCCCCTGAAGCAAGCGAGAGGAAGGATCACCCCGATGAGCGCTGACAGACGCCTTGCTGATCTCGGCTTGACACTGCCGTCGGCGGCGAAGCCGATCGGCAACTATGTGCCGTTCCGGCTTGCCGGCAACCTGCTGTTCCTGTCCGGTGTCGGGCCACGCCGCGCGGACGAGACGATGATCACCGGCAAGGTGGGCGCCGACCTGACGGTGGAGCAGGCCTACGACGCGGCGAAACTATGTGGCCTGAACCTGCTGGTCAACATGATCGCCGCGGTCGGCACGCTGGAGCGTGTCGATACAGTGCTGAAGGTGCTGGGCATGGTCAATGCGGTGCCGGATTTCACCCAGCATCCGGAAGTGATCAACGGCTGCACCGACCTGTTCGTCCAGGTGCTGGGTGACGGCGGCCGACCGGCGCGTTCCGCCGTTGGCATGGGCAGCCTGCCACGCAATATTTCGGTGGAAGTGGAAGCGATCGTTTTGGTGAAGAGCGTTTAACAGCATCTTAACCGGTGCAGGAGCAGCATTGGGACGTCCCGAGCGCCAGAACAGCGCAGCGTTTGCGGTCAATTCCGCCATGCCAAATGACATCGTCGTCCAACCAATCGCCGCGGTGCGCACCGCGAGTGATGCCGTGGGAGAAGCAAGGGCCGCTTCTGTCCCGCCGTTGCCGCGGCAGGACCATGTCGCCGACCCGTCGCCGATTCCCAACCCGACTTTGCGGCTGGATCCGGCGCTGGGACTCGTGGTCATCGAATTTCGCGACAACAGCGGCGCGATCACCACCTCGATCCCGAGTCAGCGACAACTCGAGGCTTACCAGCGGTGGGACATGACGCGTGTCGGCCCGAGACCCGTGGGCCTCCAGAAGCCGGCGCCACGTGCGCCACCGCCGGCTCCAGCCCCTGAGCCAACGGCCAAACCGCACGAGCACACGCGGCCAACGAAGGCGGCGAGCGGCAGGTAGCGGACGGACACTGCATCTCCGTGGCGGCGAACCGGTACCACGTACGATCGTGCGACAGCCTGCAATAGCGACCTGCCGCCCGCTGCCATGATAGGGCTGGAAGTTCATCCGGCACCAACGTCGGCGCATGGCACCGACCGATGTGTCTCACCTGCCAGCGCGGCAACCTCGAGCAGCGCCAGAGTGAAGTCCTCCTCCGGCAGCATCGCCTGCGCGCCGTGCAGAACCTCGATGAGCGTACGTGCCATCCAGCCTGAGGCAGGTTGATCGGCAGCCGAGATCGCGCGTAATGCATCGGGCAATATCGCTTGGAGGGACGCCGCCTCGCGCATCATTAATGGCAGCCAGCGCGCGCGGAAGATTCCCTGCGCTGCGCTCATTAATTGCAGGCGCTGTGGCAATGGCAGCCGTGCGACAGCAAACACCTCCATATGCGTGTAGGCTGTGGTGATCAGCGGTGTCCGCCAGCGTTGCTCCCCCAGCACATCGTCCAACGATACGCCACGGTTGCCTTGTTCAGTCGCGCCGCGTCCCAGCAGCATGACCGGCTTCCCGCCGCCCCGTCGCCAATAGAGCAGTTCCGGAACATGGCGAATCTCGCCATACAGTGCGAGTTCAGCCAGCACCGCGTGATCGAAGCCAGGTCGGTAGCGGATGGTCGATAGCTGGTCCACGGCATTCCGTCGGTATACGCCCCAGAACCCAGGTGCGCTGGTATAGCGCTGCATCACGTGGCGTGCCCGCGCCACGGGATCCGGCCCGATTGCCTCCAGCCAATGCTCAGGTGGATAGCGGTAGCTGACCTGGTTCGCGCCGGTAAACACCAGGCCGCCCGCGTGGCACGCGGCGCATTCCGGATTGGCCAGCAGCACGCCCATCATCTGCTCGACGTAGTTCGGCGCGATCAGGTCGTCGCTGGTCTTCGGCATCACATAGTCAGCATCGCCGAACCAGAAGGCGCGCTGGATGTTGGCGATGGGCCCGGCATTGCACCGGTTGCGCCTGATCCGAATCGAAGGCTGCCGCGTGGCATAGTCCTGCAGTACCTGCATCGTGCCGTCAGTCGAGGCGTTGTCGAACAGTGTCAATGCTACGGCAGGCCAGGTTTGTGCCAGGACGCTGTCGATGGCTGCTGCCACTGTATCGACGCTGTTGTAGACCATCATGTTGATGTCAACGGCTGGCGTATCGGTCATGCTAGGCTGTCCCTGACCGGCTGCACCAATCCTGCCAGGCAAAGCGCAATGCGGCTCCGAGGCTGCGGCCGAAGCGCGGCGCATCGCATAGCGGGCTGGCCTTGACGCGGGCCCGCAGCCCGGAGCGCAGCGCAGCGAGCGCCGGCATGTCCGACGCCCTCGCCACGGCCAGCTCGACATAGGCAGCGATGTCCGGCGCGACCCAGTCAGCCAGGCCGGCATTGCTGAGATGGCTCATGGAATGGCGCGACGCGAAGATCTCGCCGGGCAGGGCCACGGTCGGCACGCCCATCCACAGCGCCTCGCATGTGGTCAGGCCGCCGGAATAGGGAAACGGGTCCAGCACCACGTCGATATCGTTGTACTGGCCGATAAACGCGCGGTGGCCCGAGGGGCCGCGCAGTTCCAGCCGGGGCGGCCCGATGTCGTGCGCAGCAAAGGCAGCCAGCACGCGCTCGGCAGTCGATGCGTCGCCGAACTGGTGGGTCTTCAGCACCAGCCGCGCCGTCGGCAGGCGATGCAGGATCGTGCACCACGTGGCGATGACGCGCGGCGTGATCTTCGCCAGGTTGTTGAAGCAGCCGAAGGTGATGTGGCCGTTGGCCAGTGCCGGCAGCGTCACGACATCCGGCGCGTAGGGCGGCGCGCTGTAGCATACATAGCCATCCGGCAGGCGCAGCGGACGCTCGGAATAGACCGGCTCCAACTCGGGCGGCGTCTCCCAGCGATCCGTGATGATCCAGTCCATCTCCGCGAGACCGGAGCTGTGATTCTGCATGCCGACCCACTTCACCTGCACCGGCGCCACGCGGTAGGCGCAGGCAGCCATGCGCGCCGAATCGCCGTAGCCACCAAGATCGATAAGAATATCGATGCCGAGTTGCCGCCCTTTCTCCGCCAGAGCCTTGTCGCTGAGTGCATCGACGTCGTGCCAGTCGCGTGCAGCCTCGCGGAACCGGCGCGCCATCCAGTCCTGCGAGGCGTTCTGTGCCAGGCAGGTGATTGCAAACGACGCGGGATCGAGTGTCTCGAAACCGGCAATCGTCAGCCAGCCTACCGGATGCGTCTTGAACGAACCTGACAACAGACCGATGGAAAGTGGCCGATCCGGATCGCGCGTATTGTCGAACGCCGGCAGGGTTTCGCGCGGCAGCCGATCGGAGCAATCCTTGAGCCCCGCGAGCAACTCTGCGCCGGTAATGCCATCGCGATACGGCAGTGCATTGCACAACGCCCGTCGCGGCCATGATGCCTCGGGAGCAATCGCGATCGCGCGGCGGACCAGATCCACCGCTTCGTCCTGCAGCCCCACATAGGTGGTGGCGTTGGCCAGGTTGCACAGGTCGATCGGCCGCTCGCCGTTGCGTTCAATCGAAGCGAGCAGCTCGACCCGCGCTTCGGGATGACGGAATGCGCGCAACAGCACCATGGTGCGCGCGTCGCGCAGCGCCAGGTTGTCGGGATCGAGTTCACAGGCACGACGCAACGCCACCTCGGCTTCCCGCAACCGATTGGAGCGGGAAAGCATTCCGCCGAGAAGCGCGGCCGGCAATCGCGCGTCCGGCGCAAGTGCGGTAGCGGCTTCCAGCGCGTCGATCGCTTCGGGCCGACGACCCAGCCGTTCCAACAGGACGCCACGCGCGGTCGGCAACGTTGCATTCAACGGGTCGTCGTCGCCGGCGATCTCGAGCCAGGTGAGCAAGGCATCTTCGGATCCGGCAGCGGATGCTGCGTCCACCCGGTGCAGCGCGTACTCCAGTATCTGCGGCGCCAGGCGCTGCGCCTCGGCGAACGCCGATTCTGCGAGTGGCTTATCCCCGGTCAGCAACAGAGCGAGGCCCAAGGCGTCCCAGGCATCGGCCCGGCCAGGCGCAATTCCGCAGCAGCGCAGCAGCAGGTCACGCGCGGCCTGGCCGTCGCCGCGCAGGATCAGCAGACCGGAGAGTCCAAGCAGCGCTGCTTCGCGCCCCGGATTGATGTTCAGCACGCGCCCGTAGGCCAATTCGGCGTCGTGCAATCTCCCTGCCGCACGCAGGGCCTCGGCGAGCCGCAACGGTGGTTCGTCCCAGTCCGGCAGGTGCCGTTCGAGGGTTTCCATCAATTGCAGGGCGTGGACCACATCGCCGGTCTTTTCCTGCGCGAGTGCCAGGTTCAACAATGCCGGCGGCGCTGTCTCACCCAGAGCGACCGCCATCTGCAGCGCAGTCAGTGCTTCTGCCGGATGGTTGTTGGCGAGCTGCACCATGCCGCGCGCCACGAGCAAGGCTGGATCGATCACATCGGGCGATAGCTGGTCGCCCAACAGAGCCAGCGCGCCGGCAGGATCGCCGGCACGCAGCAGTTCGAGCGCGCCGTCAGCATCCATGCTGCGGGCGCTCCAGCACGGCAAAGATCCCGGCGACGGGTGCATCGGCTTCATGGCGAACGGTCTGTCGCTCCAGCGTCCGGACTTTGAAGCCGGATTCACGGATCGCATTGGCGACGTAAGGCATGCTGTGTGCGTAGCGCCCCATTCGCTCCAGCGCCCAGTCGCCGTTGCCATGGACGGTACCATCATGGTCGGGGAGCAGCTCCTCGACCGAGAAGATAAACCAGCCGTCCGGTTCGAGCCGCGCGTGCACGGCGGCAAGGACGGCAGGCAGGGCGCCGAAATAGACCAGCACGTCGGCTGCGATGATGAGCTGCCATTGCCTGGCATCCTCGGCCAGGAGCTGCATCAGGTCAGTCTCGTGCAATTCGCCATAGAGTTGCTTGGTCGCCGCGTTCGCCAGCATTTGCGCGGACACATCGACGCCGACCAGCGGGCCGGAAAGCAGGTCGTACAACACGACGGCCGCCATCCCGGTGCCGCAGCCGAGATCGAGCATCGAGCCGAGCTGCTTGCCGGCAACGATGTCCGGATGCTGCATAACCGCTGCACGGATCAGGCCAGGTATGCGGTAGCCGAGTGAAATCAAATGGAGCTCGAAGCGATCGGCATAGCCGTCGAATACGGCGCGCAGGTACTCGACCGGAGCCCGAGTGGCACTTGGCAGGTTGCCGGAGGCGGCGACGAGGTGCCGGACATACGGATCGTTGGGGCCGAGCTTCAGCGCCTCGGCATAGGCGTCGGTGGCGTCGGCATGACGACCCAGGCTGGACAAAGCATGGCCCATCAGGCCGAACGAACATGCATCCGCCACGCCGGCGGCGCGCGCTGCCTCCGCAAGTTGGTATGCGCCACTGAAGTCGCGCCGGCGTACCGACAGCAGAATCGCGGCGTTGCGCAACTGTACCCATCCGGGGGTGGCCGCGATGCCTTGGTTCAGTGTGGCGAGCGCTGCGTCGGCGTCGCCATTGGCTTCCTGGGCTGCGGCCAGTCCTTCGCGATAACCGGGATTGGTCGGATTGTCCGAGACCGCCTCATTGAGGCAGGCGACCGCATCCGCTGGTCGCCCGAGTTCAAACATCAGTGCGCCGAGCAACGCCTTGGCTGCCGGATCGCGTCTGTCGAGCACCACCGCCTCGGCCGCATCGGCAACCGCACCATCCCGGTCGCCCATTCGTATGCGGACATCGGCACGGCGCTTGCGGAGGCCGGCGTCGTGCGGATCCCGCGCAACAGCCTCGTCCATTTCCTGCAGGGCCAGATCAATGCGTCCCTCGTGCATTGCCAGCCTGGCGCCGAGTTCCGCGAGGCTTGCCGACGGTGCGCTACGACGACGAACCGCGGCGAGCAATGGCCGGGCCGCAGCAGGGCGCCCACTGTCGATCAGTGCCCCGATACGCGCCATCAAGGCGCTGGTGTCCGCGGTGGCAGTCAATTGTTCCATGCGGGGGCTCCTTTTGAGCCGGTGGAGTCGATTGGTGCGTGCGTGCGGTTCGGCAGCAGGGTCCGGATCAGACGACCAGGCTGCGGCTTTGCACCGCGAGCGAGATCAGGTCCGGTGCCGCGGTGGTGTTCGCCGCGTTGGTGTTGGCTGTCACCAGGTAGCGCTGAACGAAACTCTCGACGAACTTGGGGTCCTTGAACTTGGTGATATCGAGCAGCGTGCTGATTGCCTTCTCCTGCGCCTGGAGAGGTTGGAATGCGATCTCCTGCGGGATGCCGAGCGCAGTGGTGACCACATCGCGCATGATCGGATCGCCCAGAATCTGATCGACCGACGTGATGGTTGAAGCCTCCTTGCGGAAGGTCAGGGCATTCGACAGGCCCGGCGTGGTGGCATCCAGCGAGTTGCGCCAGGTGACCTCGGCGTAGGCATTCGCCAGTGTGCTGATCACGCTCGGTTGCCGCAGCACGGCGAGTCCCTTGTTGGCGAAATCGTAGGTCTGCACCATCGGCTTCCAGCGCGTGTCGGTCAGCGTATTGGCCAGCGACTTCGGGTCATTCACGTTCGACTGAAGCGTCTTTTGTGCCAGTGCGCTATAGGGAATCTGGTCGGCGAGTCCATTCGCCGTCATCAGCACCTGCATAACTGCCGGATTCGCCAGCAGCTGCTGCACAGTCTTGGCACTGGCCACTCCGGCGGTGAATGCATCGACGGCGCGCTTGACGGCGGGCTGCGCCGCGGTGGACTTGATGTCCTGGGCCTCCCCCTGCTCGGCAGACGCCAGTGCCGCAACCGGATTCTGACCGGTTGAATTGCTGGTCGATCCGGCGAAGCCGTAGAGGGTTGCCAACAGGCTACCGGACCCAGTCGCGCTGCTGCTGGCGTAGAGGTTCGTCAGGTAGCTCACCGATGTACCCATGCTGGCTCTCCCGCCAAGCCGGTGTCCTGGGTGGCCGTTACGCCTGCTCGGACAAACCAGCCGCGATGTTCTCGTTGATGGCGATCAGGAAATCGAAATCGGGTTTGTCGTTTGCCATCTCGCGCTGTACCGCAAGCCCGACGGAAACGATCGAGGCACGCAGGTCCGGTGGCAGGGAGTTGAGCGGATCGCGCATCAGGTCGGTGACCGTTATCCAAAGCCGGCGGTTATCGGCGATCGCCTGCACGCGCGGGATGGATCCGGCTTCGCGTGCCGCCCTGAGGGCGCCGGTCGCACGGCGAAACACATCGGCCTCCTGCTGACGCTGGCTGCGATGGGTTGCCGCGGTTTCATAGGCGCGGGCCGCCTGGGTCATTGTGGGCATGGCTGTCGTTGATTCCCTTGGTGTGACATGGAACTGGAGGGGGCACGTTGACGACCTCCGGCGAGCGGCCCAATACGGCGTCCTCGTGGCGAATGATGCGCCGGGCGAGCTTCAGGGCCTGGTAGCAATCGTCGGCTTCCGCAGCATTAAGGGCGCGGTCGAGTATTTCGCAGGCAAGTGTCGAGGTCGTTGCCTCTTTGAAGGCGGCGATCAGTTCGCGTGCCGCTTCCAGCCCGCCCGGACGTTCATCCTCGGAACCGATGTAGGCCGACTGCAATGCGAAATAGATGCGACGCGCCGGGCTGTCGGCCTGATCCGGTGGCATGATCTGTTTGCCGAACAGGAACCGTGCCTTCGCCGTCAGCTCGATGCGCGATTTGGTCCGGAAGCGGATGGGCGCGCCGTTGACGATCATCACTTCGCCCTGGCGCAGCTCCAACACAAGATTCGACATCAGCCTCTTCCTGATTTGCCCTGGCCGGAGAGGGGAACCTACGCGGCCACTGACAGCGTCACCGGCGTCCTGCCGGGACCACCAGCTCCGGCAGGGCTTCCTGCCCCGCCGGAGACATGGCTGGCCTAGCCGATTACTTGAACAGGCTCAGCAGCGTCTGCGGTGCCTGGTTCGCCAGCGACAGGGCCTGTGTGCCCAATTGCTGGCGGATCTGCAGCGCCTGCAGCTGCGCCGATTCCTTGGCCAGGTCGGCGTCCACCAGCGAGCCAAGACCGGTGTTCAGGGCATCGATCTTGTCGTTGTTGTAGCTGACCTGGTTGTTGACGTAGTTCACCTCGGAGCCGATCGTATTCAGCGCCGATCCGACCGCGTTCATCTGCTTGATGAACGTGCCGCCAACGGTGAGCATGGCGGCAACTGTGCTGGAACCATAGCTTGCAGCCGTCCCATGGGCTGGGATGGCGACGTTCGATGCTCCTGCAACAGTATTGCCCGAAGCATGCGAGCCGATGGCCGGAGCGGCGCCGATGGTCGCCCCGAACGAGAACGCGATCGCGTTGTACATAGCCGAGGCACCATAGGTGGCGATGCCATACGACGCGCCGGATTCGTTGCGCACCGTGGACACGCGCGCGAAGGTGCCGCTCGAGCCCGCGATGTTCCCGATCAGTGTCTTGCCATTGTAGTTCGCATCCTGGATGAACGACTTCACGTTCGCCAGCAACGAGCTGTACTGCGCCTGATACTGGGTCCGCTGGTTGCCGGCAACGTTGCTGTCGGACAGCTTCACCAGCACATCGCGCATGCTGGCCATCGTGTTGGAGACGTCGTTCAGACCAGACTGCGTCGTTGACAACAATCCTTGCAGATTGCCGAGCTGCTGGTTGGCAGCGCCGAGTGCGCCGACAGTGGAACGAACCGACTGCGCCACTGCGTAGGCGGCACCGTCATCAGTCGCGTCCGCCACGCGTGAACCAGTCGACACACGCTTTTGCGTGGCAGCCAGATCCGCGTTGGTCCGGTTCAGCGACTCGAGCGCGATCATCGCGCCCATGTTGGTGTTAACAGAATTGAGGGACATGGTGTTCTACCCTTTGAGTCCTAAGTGTTACGTATGCCCCCGCATTTTGCGGCTTGACGTCATCCTGACGTCGCTGTGTTAAAGACCGGTGAAGCCCTGCGAGATTTCATCATGCGACCGGCAGGAACTTCACCAGCGAGAGGCCGCTCATGCCCGAGATGAGCTGGTAGGACGCCTGCATCTGCGTCTGCACGAGCGAAAGCTGCGACAGCGTCGAGGCCATATCGACATCTTCAACCGCGGAGACCTGGCCGGTCAGCGCAGTCTGGGTGTCCGCGAGGCTGCTCTGCGTCGCGGTCAGCGACGACTGCACGTTGCCCAGCACGCCGGCGTCCTGCGCCATGCCGGTGATCGCTCCGGACAGGCTGATGCGCGTATCCTGCACCAGGTCCTGGAAGCCGTTCACATTCACCTGCGTGCTGCTGAGCGAACCGATCGTGGCCAATGCCCGCAGCACGTCGCGCATGTACGAACCGGTGGTCGCGCTTGGTCCGCCGGCAAGTGTGGCCGGTGCGACCGACGCCGGTGTCAGGCTGTTGGCGCTGGCCAGCAGGCCGACCTGCTCGCTCCGGTTCTGCCCCACCTGCACCGTCGGGAGCTGCAGCGTCGCGCCGGGTTGCGACAGATATGTCGAGAACGGCGACGTGCCTGCGGTATTCGACACCGCGACGGCAAACGTCGCGTTCGCGGTGAGTACCGCGCTGCCGGGCGGCGCCAGGTTCGCCACCGCCGCATTGATCTGCGCAAAGTATCCAGTGGGATACGCCGCCATGTTGGCGATGTTGGCCGGATCAGGCACCGGCGGATTGGCGGTATCCTGCCCGGCAAACACGTAGACGCCGCCGTCCTGGGTATCCAGCAGGCTGGCGACCTGGCTGAGCGCATCGCGCGCCGACGCGGCGATGCCGTCCACTGCGCTGGCATTGACGCCGCCGACGTTGTCGAGCTGCGCATAGAAATTCGACGCAATCGACTGGATCTGCGTCATGGCCGATTGGGCCACCGACATCCGACCGGTCGCCGCATCGACGTTGCTCTGCCAGGCCTGCAGAGTCGCGATCTGCGGTCGAAGGTTGAGCGAGACCGGTGCTCCTGCACCCAATCCGGCATAGCTGTTGCCGACCAGGCCGCGAACTCGCCTGATTGGTAAGCTGATCGAGCTTCTGCCGCACCGACGCAGACTGGGCGATCAGGCTGCCCAACATGCCATAGTCCGAGAAACCCGGCACTCCAGTGATGCTGCTCAAGTCTGCCTCCTTACTGGACCGCGTTCAGCAACTGCGTCCACATCGCCTGGATGGCGGCGATGACGCGGGCGTTGGCGCCGTAGGCATTTTGCAGTTGGATCATGCTGGACATCTCGGTATCCATGTTCACGCCGCTCTCGCCCGATAACTTGCCGGCGAGCGTGGTTTGTACCGTCTGCTCCATGCCAAGCCGGGTGGTGGTGCCGGCGCTGTCCTGCGCCTGGGATGCCAGCACCGTGGCGGCGAGCTGCCCCAGTGTCGCAGGCGCGGCATACGGGGTCGTCAGATTGCCCGCGGGACCCAGGTTGCTGGTGCTGGACGCCGGCTGCGGCACGCCGGTCTGCGCCTCGGCGCCCAGTGTGTTGTCCAGCACACGCTGGATCATGGTGCTGAAACCGGCGGGTCCGCCGGGTGGGTTGGGCGTGAAGGCGCTTGCGCCGACCGGGCTTCCCGCTACGACGTGCGTGCCGTCCCGCACCAGCGATGGCTGGGCCTGCACCGCGGGATTGACCTGGATGGTCGAGGCAAAGCCGACATAGCCGTTCTGCACCGGGGGAGGCACACTCGTCGGCACCGCGCCTGTCGGATCGGTGAACAAGGTAAGCCCCTGTGCATCGAACCGGCCGGCGAGGCTCTGGGAGAATTCGTCGAGCTCCGCCTGGTCGGTCGGCAAGGTATCGTCGCGCAACGCGATGTTGGCACCGATCCGGCCGCCCAGGAGCTGGTTGGTGACGTCGTTACCGCCAAGCGTGATCGCCGGGACACCGCCACCCGGATACCAGGTGCCGGACTGCATCGTCGCGCCGCTGGTGCCGAGTGGATTGGCGCCGGCATGGGTTGGCAGCGTCAGGCCGGCGGTGGTGGTGATCAGCAGATCGCCGCTTGGCTGTTCGAATACCTTCACGCCGACCAGTTGCGAGAGCGATGCCACGGCGGTGTCGCGCTGGTTCTCCAGATCCGCCGTGCTCTGTCCGCCGGACTTCAGGACGACGATCTGGTTGCTGAGCTGACCGATGCTGGCCAGCGTTGCATTCAGCGTGGTCACGTCGGCGACGATGGAATTCTCCGCCGTCTGGCGCTGCGCGGTGTAGGCATCGCTGACCGTGTTGATGCCCTGCGCCAGGCTGGTCGCAGCCGATACGACCTGGCTCTGTTGCGTCTGGTTGTCGGGATCGTTCAGCAGGGCCGAGAACTGGTCCTGCAGGTTGCCGAGCAGGCTGGCGATGTCGCCGCCCTGGCCGGGCGTGCCCTGCACCGAATCGATTGCCTGCAGCGCGCTCTGTCGCGTCTGCAGTCCGGCCACGGTGGCATTCTGGCTGAATACCTCCGCCTGCAACGCCGTGTCGATCGTCCGGATCGCGGGACCGCTGCGTACACCGAGACCTTCGCCATTGGCGGTGACGCTCTGTTGCGTGCTGGTCTCCACCGCGTATCCCGGCGTGCTGGCATTCGCCACGTTCTGCGATACCAGGGCCATCTGGCGATTGATATTGGCCAATCCCCCGGTGGCGATCGACAATGCGCCGTCGATATTCACGGCTCAGCTCCCGGCGCGACCGCCTATTGCTTCATGTCGATGGTCTGCTGCAGCAACTGGTCAGCTGTCGTCACCATCTTGGCGTTGGCGCTGTAGGCACGCTGGGCAACGATGAGCTTGGAGAACTCGGTCGCGATGTCGACGTTGGAGCTTTCCACCGATTGGGTGACAAGATTGCCCGCCCCGTTGCTGCTGGGGGCTTCGGCCAGCGGCGTGCCCGAGTACAGCGTTGCGGTGAAGGACTGGCCATCCTGGCGCTGCAATTGATTCGGATCGTTGAAGGTGACGACCGGCACCTGTGCGATCACGCGGGACTGGCCGTTGTCATAGTTGACCACGATGTTGCCGTTGGCCTGCGTGGTGACTGACGAAAAAGCCCCAGGCGGCACGCCGTTCTGCGTCATCCCGCTCAGGTTGTACTGTGTGCCGGCATACTGGGTGACGCCGTTGGTCTTGCCGTAGTCGCCGAGGTTGAGGGTGATGGGTTGCGGCCCCGAGCCAAAATCGGCGGTGAAGGTCAATGTCGCGGCGGTGTTGATGGCGTAGCCCGGCGCGGCGACCGTGCCGGTCGCGTTGGTGATCTGCCCAATCGTGCCGGACTGTACCGGGTTGCCACTGGTGGTCGGGCCGAATTGCACCTCGGCGGACCCAAGCGCCGGGGTCGCCATGTCGGACGCATCGATCGACACGGTCCAATCGTCCTGCGTGTTCTGCACCCAGTTCAGCGTCACCGTGTGCAGCGAACCCAAGGCATCATACACATCGATATCGGACGAAATCGGCGTGCCGGGAGTCGCTGTTCCATTGGCGGGTGTTGCCGGCAGGTTGGCGGAAATGGTGGCTTCCGAGGTGGCCACGGGATTGTAGACAGTCTGCGTTACCTGGATCGGTGACAGTGTGTTCTGGTTCACCGCGCCGGTGGCCAGGTTGACCGGCCAGCCATTGAGGAACTGGCCGGCGCTGTTCACCAGGTAGCCGTTCTTGTCCAACTGAAAGTCGCCGGCGCGCGTGTAGTACTGCTGTGCATTGAAGGTCGGCGTGTTGTTCACCTGGCCGGTCTGCTGCGATACCGCGAAGAACCCCTGGCCGGCGATCGCCAGGCCGAGTGGATTGTCGGTCTGGGTGATGGTGCCTTGCACGTTGTTCACGTAGTCGGGTCTGGCCACCACGGCGCCGGAATCGTTCTCCGTCGCATTGCTGGTGGTCAGGTAGTCGATGAAGCTGGTGTCCACCCGCTTGTAGCCGACGGTCTGGCTGTTTGCGACGTTGTCGCTGATGTTGCCGAACGCGTTGGACTGCGCGCCCAATCCGCTGATGGCGGTGTTCATCGCTCCGAACAATGACATGGTGTCGCTCCTGCGTGGGCTGGGCGGTGGTTCGCTTGCACATGGTGTCGCAGGAAGCGTGCCAGGAATGGCCCGCGATATTCCGCTGGATTTGCCTGAAAGTTACCGAGGCGCGATGCGAGGCAGGCACAACCGGCCCGGCAGTTTCTGCCGCCACGGGCTGTTGAGGGTGGAGCACGGCCATCGGGAGCGCCGCTGGAAGACAGATTTCACTGTGTGCAGCGCATCCTACGCCGCAAGCCCGTTCCTGGCACACGCATTGCTGCTGGCCTCGCAAGGAGTGATTGCAATGCAAGCCGGCCTGCTCGTCGCCACGCCGCCTCAGGGCACGCCACCAGTGCTGCCGCCTGGCCAGTTGCCGGCGACCGGCATTGCCAAGCTGCAGCCGGGCGCGGATTTCGGCGACGAGTTGATCAAGGCTCTCTCGGACGCGCTGGCAACCGAACAGCCGGCAGCGACGGCGCCTGCGGCAGCAGCATGTCAGGTCGCGCAGGTTTCGCCGCTGCCGCCGGCGGCACTGCCAGCGCCGCCTGGACCGCTGCCTGCGGCGGCCCCGCAAATACCAGGTGATCCAGCCGCCCTGCGTCCGCGCGGCGCACAACAGGCGAGGCGGGATCCGAATGCGCGGGACGCGACGGCGGACGCAGCAACGGCGCCGATCGAACTGCCGGCAAGTGTGCCGGCGCTGCCTCAGCCGGTCGCTGCCCTGGTGATCGACAGCGCGCCGCCGCAGGCGCCGGCGTCAACCGTCGCGCAACCCGACGTTGCCGCCACCGCCGCGAACAGCGCGGCGCCGCCGCCGCCCGTCGCACATCTGGCGGAGCCGAAACAGCCCGCTGCCGATACGGCGAGCATGGCCAGCCGCGACAGCAGCGCCACAGGTGCCACGCTGCCTGCTCCACTGCCCACCACGACCGGTGCGGCCAATCCGGACCTGCTCGAGCAGGCGGCAGGCACGATTGCCGGCGATGTGCAGCCACAATCGCCGACCACCGCGACAGCCAGTACAGCGCAGCCGGTATCGCACGGATCACGCGATGCCGCGCCGGCCGCCCAGATCGCTCCGGCCCTGATGTCGCTGTCGCACACGACGGATGGCACGCAGCGGCTGACCATGCGGCTCGATCCGCCCGAACTGGGCCAGGTGCAGATCCGCATCGAGCGTCCGCTCGATGCCCCTGCGCGGGTGGAGATCACCGTCGAGCGCGCCGAGACGTTGACCTTGTTGCTGCGCGACCAGCCGCAACTTCAGCGCGCCCTGGATCAGGCTGGCGTGCCGCCCGATGGGCGCAGCGTGACGTTCCACGTGGCCACGCCTGAGTCGGGTGCGCGCAGCGACGGACCGCCGGCACCGAACCCTGGCGCGAATATCGCTGGCCAGCCGGGCAGCGGCTCGGGCGGGACACCGCGACAGCACGGCAATCCGCAACAACGGACCGGCAATGCCATGGGCGACTCCGATACGGAACTCTCCGCTGTCGCTCTGCCGACGTGGCTGCGCGCCGGACTGGATATCACGGCCTGACCTGGAAGGAATACGTACGATGAGCCTCGCCTCCGTCACCGCGCAACAGAACACCGCTGCTGCGGCCAATGCATCTGCCGTCTCCGCCGCAGCGGCAGGTACCAGCGCGGCTGCGTCAACAGGCAGTACAGCCTTGAACTCGCTGTCCTCCAACTTCGGCGACTTCCTCAATTTGCTGATGACGCAACTGCAGAACCAGGATCCGACGAGCCCGTTGGACACCAACCAGTTCACCACCGAGCTCGTGCAGTTCTCGAGCGTGGAACAGCAGATCAACACCAACACGAGCCTGACCCAGTTGATTCAGCTTACCCAGGGTGGCGAGGTGATGCAGGCCTCGGCGATGACAGGCAAGCAGGTGACGGTCTCGTCCGATCATATGCCATTGCAGAACGGCACCGGAACGATCAAGTTCACCACACCGGCGGCCGAGCCTGTGGGCATTGCGATCTACAGCGACAGCGGCGCCAAGCTGGCCGACGCGACGCTGGCGGCGGCGAAGGGCCAGAACAGTTGGACCTGGAACGGCAAGGACAATGCCGGCAATGCCGTGGCGGACGGCAGTTACAAGGTGGCCGTGGTCGGCGGCAACGCCGACGGCAGCACCTCGGCACTGCCGTTCAGCGTTGTCGGCACGGCGACCGGCGTGCTGAGCCAATCGACCGGCATGCAGCTACAACTCGGCGCCCTGGCGGTGGACTTCAGCAAGGTGCAGTCGGTCGGCAATTGAGCGGAATTCGCCGATCGTCAGGGCCCCATCCGCATCGACGCCGGATGACCTGGCAACTTGAACCGCTTGCCGGTGTTCGTGGCGTCGGTGCCGTCCACCTTCAGGATGGATAGATCCTGGTCGGCAAAATTGCCGACATAGATGTACCGGCCGTCGGGCGAGAACGCCAGCGGTTCCGGGAATGCACCCACCTCGACGGTCTTTATCGGCGTTACCGTCTTGCCCTCGATGCGCAGGATCGTGACGCTGCCGTTCTGGTGGTAGAACCAGGCCTGCTTCGCGTTGGAGCCGTCCACGTTGAGCGCCGCAGCCAGATTGCCTTTAGGGCTCATTGCCAGCCCCTCCGGGGCATCGCCCACCGTAACATGAGCGATCGCGTGCGGGTGCGGCCCCTCCAGATCGATCACCGTCACCGCATCCAGATTGCCGTCCGATGAACCGCCACTGCCGTTGTCGGCGGTGATCGCCAGTTTGGAATCCGGCGATATCACCACGTTGTACGGGAACGGGTAGGTTGGGATATCGAGCTTGTTGTAAGTCACCTTATCGCCGTCCACGTCGAGCACGGCCACCTTGTTGTCGGGCGACTTCAGCGCCAGCGCGTGCTTGCCGTCGTGCGCGAACTCCACGTGGGACACGCCTGGGCTGATCGGAATGGTGTCGGTCTGCGTCACGTTGCTACCATCGATCTTCAACTCGCTGATGGTGCCGTCGGCGCGGTTGCACACCAGCGCCATATCCCCCTTGGGGCTGAATGACAGGCCCGAGGGCTGTTTGCCGACAGTGACCGTCTGCACAAGTTTCGCCGGGTTGGCTTTCAGGTCGATGACGAACAGCTTGTCGGTCGGCACCATTTTGCGCGTGCCGTTCTCCTCCGCGACGGTCATCGAGTCGGCCACCAGGGCGATACTGCCGTCGGGTGAAATTGCGAGGTTGGTCGGCGGCCCGACGATGGAGTTCTCCAGCGGCAGCGTGGCAACGATCCGCGGATCTTCGGGCTTGGCGATGTCGACGATGAGCACGGCGTCCTTGCCGGTAGGATTGACGACGGACTTGCCCTGCGCGTCGGTACCGGGTTTTTCGTCCAGTCCGATGATCATGTAGGGCGCGGCCTGCGCCGGAATCGCAGTGGTGGCGAGCAGCGCAAGGCTGGCGGCAGCGCAGTGCTGCAGCAGCGACGATGGCATCGGTTTCCCTCCCCTGTACGCTCTTGCGGTGTGAGCGCCCGGAGTGTGGGAAGGATCGACCCGGTCGGCAAGTGCGGCCACCACGGGCCTTGCCGCGGCAGACCCGCTCAGGGTCGATAGCAGGCGCTCAGGGCGCTTGATTGACGGCGTGGTCGCCCCGAACCCCCTGCCGATGCGACCGCGCATAGAGTGGAACGCCGTACAGCAAAACGGCAAAGCCGATGAGGGCGGCGCAGCAGATTCCGAATGCCACCAGCGGCATACCGAAGATCTTGCACACCGTGACATAGGCGTCCCCCACAAGTCCCAGCGCAAGCAGGCCCACCGAGCACAGCATCAGGCGCGTTGTGTAGGTCAGCACTCGCTCCTCAGCATTGCCTTTCGCCGCGAGACGATGATACGCGGCCGGCGCGATGAGAAGGATGATGGTTGCAGCCACGACCCCCATGCTGGCCAGGTGAACACCCTTCGAGAGTACAGGAAGCTGGTCAAAACCTTGGGTCAGCGTCGCGGTGAACTGGAAGCCGAATAGCGCCTGTGCGCCCGGCAGGATCACGCGCAATTCAGTCAGGCTTTGAACCAGGCGCGTCTCGAGGGGTTGGGCTTTATCCTCCATCGTGTCCTCCCGGCTCGGCTCGGCGACAAGCAGCGGTATGCCGTACCACGCGATCAATGCAGCGACGAAGAACGTCAGCCCGGCGGCAAATGCCAAGGCGGTACCAAGCGGCTTGGCCAGCCCGATGGCGATGTCGAGACCAAGCGTGCATGCCAGCGGCAGTAGCGCCGCTCGAAGGAACCGGGACGCATGAGCGATCATGTAGCCGGTGGCATGACCGGATTCGGTGATCCAGTGCAGCGGAGGAATGGCCAGAAGCAATGCCGCGGCGAGCATGATCAGCAACAGGGCGACGGCATCCAGTGCAGCGAAGGGTGCTGGCAGCATGTTGAAAGCGTCGGTGAACGCCGCCCGGTATTGCAGGCCGAGCAACAGTTGCGTACCGAGCATGGCAATGCGCGTCTCATCGAGAAGGTCCTTCAGACGCTCCTCGATCGCCGGCTTCGCCATTGCTAGAACTGGTATCCTCCCACCACGTCGATCGCGCGGACTGCATCCTTTCGGCCGGCCATACCTGCCACGGCCTATTCCCTTTGAACGCCTGCGATACACCATCAACATGAATGGATGGGTGTTGGTTCCCCAGGGAGGGTGCGCGCACCGGCGGCCGGTGCTAGACTGCATCGCATCATGCCGGCGCAGGAATTTGCCTTTTTCGATACGGACGTCGGGCGCTGCGGCATCACCTGGGGCCCGGGCGGCATTGTCGGCGTCCAATTGCCTGAACGCAACGAGAATGCGACGCGGGCACGCCTTTTGCGACGCTATCCGGATGCGCGGGAAACACCGCCGCCGCCTCACATCCGCCCGGTGATCGACAATATCGTTGCCTTGCTGCACGGCGAGAAACGCGACCTTTCGGACGCCGTGCTCGACATGCAGGGCGTGCCGCGGTTCCGCCAGGATATCTACGCGGTGGCGCGAACCATTCCGGCGGGCGGAACACTGACCTATGGCGACATCGCAGCACGGCTTGGCGACCGGAGCGTGGCGCGCGAGGTGGGGGAGGCGATGGGGCAGAACCCGTTCCCGCTCATCGTGCCGTGCCACCGCGTGCTGGCGGCCGGCGGCAAACCCGGCGGTTTCTCGGCGGCCGGCGGCGTTACCACGAAGCTGCGTCTGCTCGAGATCGAGGGAGCGCAGGTCGGCGACGTGCCCACGCTGTTCGACAGCCTGCCGTTGGCAGCAAAGCCCCGACGCCCGTAGCCGGTAGGGCGGAATGCACGCCGCTGTTCCGCCCTACGGCTAACGCCCCAGCGTCGGCATCACGTACTCCGCGCCGCGCCGCGCGCCCGTCGGCCAGCGCTGGGTGATCGCCTTGTAGCGTGTGTAGAACCGCACACCCTCCGGCCCATACACATGATGGTCGCCGAACAGCGAGTGCTTCCAGCCGCCGAACGAGTGGAACGCCATCGGCACCGGGATCGGCACGTTCACGCCGACCATGCCGATGTTGATGCCCGACGCGAAATCCCGCGCGGCACCGCCGTCCGAGGTGAAGATCGCAACGCCGTTGCCGTATTCGTGCGCATTCACCATCTGCACCGCGCTTGCCATGTCCGGCGTGCGCACCACGCCAAGCACTGGCCCGAATATTTCATCCTTGTAGATACGCATGTCGGTGCCGACGTTGTCGAACAGCGAGCCGCCGAGGAAGTAGCCGTTCTCGTAGCCCTGCAGCGACAGGCCGCGGCCGTCCACCACCAGCCTGGCGCCTTCCTTTACGCCGAGGTCGATGTACCCGCTCACCTTTTCGCGATGCTCGCGTGTCACCAGCGGGCCCATCTCGGCGTCGGGATCGGTGCCGGGTCCGATCTTCAGTGCGCGCACCCGCGGCTCCAGCTTGCGCACCAGCGCATCGCCGGCCGAGCCCACCGCCACCGCGACCGATACAGCCATGCAGCGCTCGCCCGCCGCGCCATAGGCGGAGCCCATCAGCGCATCCACTGCGTCGTCGATGTCGGCATCCGGCATCACCACGAGGTGGTTCTTTGCCCCGCCGAGTGCCTGCACGCGCTTGCCGTGCGACGTGCCGCCGCGATAGATCGTCTCGGCGATCGCGGTGGAACCGACGAAGCTGATCGCCACGATATCGGGATGCGCGAGGATCGCCTCGACCGCTTCACGCGCACCCTGCACGACGGAGAAAACCCCGTCCGGCACACCGGCCTCGGCCAGCAGCGCGGCAAGCTTCAGGCTGGCGGACGGGTCCTTCTCCGACGGCTTCAGGATGAAGCAGTTGCCGCACGCCAGCGCCACCGGGATCATCCACAGCGGCACCATGATCGGGAAGTTGAACGGCGTGATCCCCGCCACGACGCCCAGGGGCTGACGGATCGACCACGCATCGATCCCGGTGCCTACCTGGTCGGTGAACTCGCCTTTCAGAAGATGCGGGATTCCGCATGCGAATTCGACGACCTCCAGGCCGCGCTGCACCTCGCCATCGGCATCGGACAGCACCTTGCCGTGCTCACTGGTGATGATCGCGGAGAGCTCGCGGCGGTCACGTTCGAGCAGTTCCTTCAGCTT
>DATAPW010000082.1:0-111670 GCA_036265005.1 Acetobacteraceae bacterium
CGGAACACAACGATTTGGCCCAGTGATTGGGCCGCGCCGCAGAGCATCGAGGCGATGGTGAAGCCGAGGATGCAACCGACATAGAGAGGCTTGCGACCATAGCGGGCCGCCAGCCAGCCGACCGGTGCGGTCATGATCGCCGACGCGGTGATGTAGGAGGTCAGGACCCAGGTGATTTCGTCGAAGCTCGAGGAGAAGCTGCCTTGCATGTAGGGCAGCGCCACGTTGGCAATGGTCTGGTCGAGCAATTGCAGCACCGTGGCGCCGATCGCGCACGCCGTGATCATCGCCCGATGGGGCGTATCGTGGTGGACAGTTTCTCCCGGCATGTTGGCGGCCTTATCGTCATCCGCAACTTGAGCCGGGAGGATGCGGATAAGAGGAAGCCACCGTCAAACGGGACGGCGGTCATGCGATGGTAAGCGGGCTTACCTAAGCGGCTTTACGACGCCCTGGCCGCGGCAAGGCCCCTACGGCACAGGGGATTTCGGTTGAGGTCGTGGACCACGGCGTACGCTTGCTGATGCCAAGCTCTTGGGATTTGATCTTCCGCGGAGTTGGCGATAGCAAGTCAACTGGAGGCTAATTGGCGATTACGAATTTGCCGATCGTGAGGTCGTCGCCGAAGGCGCAGACTTGCGGGCTCAGGTGCTGACGCTTGCCGCAGTGCGTTCGGCCGCCTCCGCCAGGTGCCTCTTACCGCCAGACGATATTGGACACATTTGAGATCACGGTGCAGCCGCTTTGGTGTGGGTTCTGATGAATTCAGCCGGCGATTCCTATTGAAAACAGCCGGGGATTCGATGTTCCCAGCTGGTGTCGCAGCTGCGTCGATTACTTATAAAGCATCGTCCGCTTCAGAGCAGCGATCGAGGTCAGCGGAATGACTAGGATGAGCGCACACCGGCCGTCGACAGCTCGGGCATCCTACGCCGCCTTCCCACCCAGATCGGCGGAAGCCGAGGGGACCCCATGAATCTCCGCGGCCGATCCACTCCGGACTTCCAAGCTGACCCGTCGCCCTGTGTGGCCATCGCTTGACCAGGACGTCCGGCCCGTTGGTAATCGATCGGGACCGCGGTTTCGCGGAGCAGGAGACACACCATGCCGACCGTCCATCCGCAGGTCCAGAAGGCTCGCGATCTCATGCCCTTGATCGCAGCGGCCGCGGACGAAAACGACGAAATCCGGAAGCTCACCAAACCAGTGGTCAAAGCCCTGATCGATGGCGGGTTCTTCACCATGCTGAAGGCGAAATCCGTCGGCGGCATGGAGCTGAAACCCTCGATCTTTGCCCAAGTGACCGAGGCGATCGCCAGCGTGGATGGATCGACCGGGTGGGTGGTGTGCCAAAGCAACGGCTGCTCGACCACGAGCGCGTATCTCGATCCGAACATTGCCCAGGAGATTTTCGGGAGGCCGGACGGGATCGTCGCCTGGGGCCCGCCTGGTTCGCCATACGAGGCCACACCGGTCGAAGGCGGGTATCGCATCACCGGCAAATGGCGCTTCATGAGCGGCAGTCAGAACGCGACCTGGCTGGGTGCGCATCTACGGGTGGCGGACACCAAGGAAACGAAAACATTCCTGTATCCCAAGTCGAGCGCCACATTCCACGATATCTGGCACACTCTTGGACTGCGCGGCACGGCCAGCAACGAGTATTCCGTCGACAATCTGTTCATTCCGCACGAGCGCGCCATCTATCGCGACGATCCTCGCGACCGGCGGACCGACAGCCCGCTGTATCGTTTCACCAGCAACCAGCTCTATTCGATCGGGTTCGGCGGCGTCGCACTTGGTATCGCCCGGGGCACGATGGACGCGTTTTTGGCCCTGCCGCGAGAAAAGACGCGCCGTGGAGCGGGAAAACCGATGGTGGAGAACAACGTCGTCCAGTCGCATGTGGCGCAGTCCGAGGCGAGGTGGCGGTCCGCGCGCTATTTCCTGCACGCGGCGGCGGACGAGGCGTTGGAAACGATCGAGGAACAGGGCGCGATGGAGACGGATCAGCGCACCCGCCTACGCCTCGCCTCCACCTGGGCCATTCAGTCGTCACGGGAGATCGTCAACACACTGTTTCACGACTGCGGCTCGATGGCGGTGTTCGAGGACAATCCGTTCGAGCGCCGGCTGCGCGACATCGACACGGTCGCGCAACAGGGCCAGGGGCGGATACTGCACTATGAGACGGTCGGTCAGGTCATGCTCGGCCTGTCGCCGGAGAACATCTTCTGACGGTGCACCAGCCAGGCCGGTGACATGCGTCAATTCAGGTCGGCTGATTTCGTAACAAAATCACGCCCGCACGTTCTCATTCGAGGCCTTCACCTCGGCGCGATCATTACCGGAACTCCCGGCTCATCTCCCATTCCGAGTGCGAGACGGAGGTCTTTGTGCGCGAGGTCCGCCCGGAACGCCGCTGCCGCCGCTCACTCTGGGCAATCCGGTTGCGATATCGGACAATGGGTCGAACAGACAGGAGGACCGCCATGCCGGTCATCGACGTTCAGGTCCATCCCTTCGATCGAAATCATCCAGGCCGGCCGTGGGTCGGTCCCTCGCACGGACTGTCCTCTGCTACGGGCGAGGAAATGGTCGCCGCCATGAACAGTGTCGGCGTCGACGGCGCGATCATGGTGTCGTCGTTCAGCGCCTATGAGTACGATCCGAGTTACGCGCTCGAGGTTTACCACACCTATCCGGACAAATTCCGGGTCGTGACGCCGGTCGACGCGACCGATCCGGCGATCGACGATGTGGTGGCGAAATGGGCGGGGACGGAAGGCGCGCGCGGAATTCGCATCCGCATGCGTGACGGCCTGCCGATGGATGCCGACCATCCCGGCCTGAACCGCGCTTTCGCCGCCGCAGGCAAACATGGTTTGCCTGTCAATTTGCTCTGCTGGGGCATCCTGGACAAAGGGCTGCCCCATATCCAGCGACACCCCGACACGGTTATCGTGATCGACCATCTCGGCCTGCTGCAACCCGCGCGGCCACCAGTTCCGGCCGACGTCTGGGCCGATTTGCCGAAGCTGCTCGCTCTGGCGCAATACGCGAACGTCAGGGTGAAGATCAGCGGCGCCTGCACGATGTCGCACCTTCAGTTTCCGTACGACGACATCTGGGATCCGGTCCTGCGGATCATCGATGCGTTCGGACTGGATCGTTGCATGTGGGGCACCGATTGGACGCGGGCGATCGGCATGCTGACCTATGAGCAAGGCGTTGCGCCGTTCCGCGACACCAAACGCCTGTCTGAAAGCGACAAGGCGACGCTCATGGGCGGAACGTTGCAGAGAGTCTACAAGTGGTAATGCGACGGCGACAATCCAGCCACCTCACATGCTGAAGGGTAACGCAGCGAAACGCAGGCGACGAATTCGTTAGCAATCAGTGACCGCGCAGTTTCGGCGAGTTCTCTCAGACGCAAGCGAACGCCCCCAGGGGTGACAGCACGCTTACAGCCAGGGGCCCAACATCCGGCTCCCCACAGAATGTTGGATCCCGGTTGCTATCGCTGCTCCGGTCGCCGCCGGTCTGAACTTTCTCCGCCAGTGCTCCGGACGACCGTAATCGCGCCGGACCGGACGCAAACCGACAGGCGCCGTCGCTGACGGAGTCGCCCGGCGACCGTCAGACCGCTACCTCAGCCTTGCGTTTTCCCAACTCCTGTTCCAGCAGCCGGACCCGATCGAACAGCCGTGCCGCCCCCAGCTGCATGAAATAGAAGCCGAAATCGGGATTCTGGAAGAACAGCTCATGCACCTGTTCGTAGCGGATTGCCAGCACATTGGCCTGGTCCACACATTCCAGTGACTGCGTGCGGCGACCGTCTGGCGCCAGCAGACCGAGCTCGCCAAAGAAGTCACCTGGCACCAGATGGATCCCCAACTCGGGGATACGAAACCGCCCGGATACGATGTAGTACAGCGTGTCAGCGATGTCTCCCTTGCGGAACAGAAACTGACCCGGAGTGCAACGGCGGCGGATCATGTAGCGCTTAAGCCAGTCCATCGCGCGATCGCCGCGCGCCGCACTGCGCACGCGGCGGACCAGCTTCATCATCTGCACCAGCCGCACGATGTTCAGCGGCAGCAGGGCAATGTTCAGCACCAAGGTCGGATACTGGGCGTCCAAACAGGCATAGACGATGATGCAGACATTGCTGGCCGCGCTCAGTGCTCGCAACGGGATCATGGTGCGGACGAAGAACGAAGCAACGATGAGCACAGCGCCGAGATATCCGGGCGCCATGCGCCAGGATAAAGCGCTCGGGTCGTAGTGGACCTCTGCCCAATGGGCCAGCCAATTTATCATTGTCCCCTCGCTCGCGTCCGACCCTTGGCAAGGGCCCAGCCGCTATTGCGTGCCAGAACCATTCCTTCACTGTAGCAGTCTCGGGTGTCTCCGAGCCGGTGTTCAAGGTGAATACCGCGCTCTGGCCGCCGATAGAGCAAGGCGTCGACGCTCACGGCGATGATAGCCGAACGGCCGGACGAGCAGCCACCGCCAGACATGCTGCTGAAAGGCGAGCCAAGCGACGCAAGGCGGCTGGCATGATCTTGGTTTGCTGACTGCTGGGGGCCAATGCCTGTGTGCGCCCTTTTCCTTGACGGCTGCCGGGTCGAACATCCCTGGCTCGGCAAGTCGCCGGCAAATGAAACGGAAAAGCCCGCGCCTCCCCTGTCCAGTCCGGTAATGCCTCATGCGTCGCGATAGGTGTCCCAGCCGCTGAGCGTTACCCGTAGGTCATTGACCACCGTCGCCACGACAGGGCGCGTTACCAGCGGCTCATAAAATATGCGCGACGCATCGGTGTGCTTGGTGCGGACGGCAAAGTGCGGATTGAGCAGCGTCGGGCCCCGCCACCAGAGCAGCTTCAGCACGCCGCCGCGGCTTGTAGACGAACCGCTCAACCACGACCGTGACGCCGGAATAGGCCAGCATCCCCTTCGCACCTCCGCGATCAACCGACGCAGGTCGCACTCGTCCATTGCGCTCCTTCCCCTCGTTCCGCGCATGTTGCGGCGGGATGCGAGGTGCGTCCGAAACTGAACCGCAACCTGGCGCAAGGATTTCGCCGACTTCCCTCTCATCTGGGATTTCCCCCGACGAACCGCCAATGCAGGAGGCGGTTAGCCTAAAGTTTCAAGCAGACGGCTCCCGCGTCGCAGATCGGGCGCATCGAATCCTTCGCTGAACCAGCCGTGAATCGGCGCAAGCAGTTCGCGTGCCTTGTCCGGCTGGCCTTGGTCGCGCAGCAGCTCGGCCAGATCGATGGCGCCGCGCAGCGACCACAGATGACTGCCCTGCTCGCGCGATAGCTCGATCGCACGGTGCAGCAGGGTGGCCTTCTCGGCTGGGTCATCGTTGAGCAATGCGGCTTCCAGGCGGATGATCTCGGGCTGGCACCAGCGTTCGCCGGTCTGGTCCCCGAGTTCCTTGGCACGCAGCAGCAATCTTCGGGCGTCGGCGAGATTGCCGCGCGTGGCGCCCAACTCTGCCGCTGCGGCCATCAGGAAGGGAAGCAGCGCCCAGGTCCGCGTTTCGTCGAGCTGATCGAGCGAGCGCTGCAGACGCTCCCACAGGGACGCATCGTCGCTTTCGTGCAGCAATGCCCAACTCTGGAACAGATGCCCTTCGGGGCCACCGAGGAATGTCTCGTAGTCGGTAGAGACCTCCAGCAACCGGGCGGACAACAGCCTCACCTGTTCGACATCACGTCGCAGCATCGCGTCGACGCAGCCGCGCCGCAGAGCGAATACCACGCTGATTGCATGTTGCAGGTGTTCGGCGTGGCGGAGCCCGCGGCGGCCTGACGCCTCGCCCTGCGCCGGATATCCCATCAATGTCAGACAGATCGCCAGGAACGAGCAGCCGGCGACGAACGGGTCGCGAGCGGTTTCCGAAGCCAGATCGCTGTCCTTGTCCGCTTCGTACAAGGCCAGCAGATGCTCGTACGCTGCGCGCGCATCAGCCAACCGACCCAGCAACAGATAGGCGCTGCCGGCAACGCGTTCGCCGACGAGGATCGCCGCGCGTCGGCCGGTGCGATGGCCAAGGTCGAGAATCTCTTGCGCATATCTGATCACAGCCGCCGGTTCAGCGTGGCTGAAATGGTACACCTGTAATCCGTACAGCACCGACAGCAACAGGTCCGTATCGCCAACTTCCAGGCACAGTTCGCGCGCACGCACGAAGGCCGCGTGACCCTGCTCGCTAGCCGAGCCGACCTGATCGATCAGGCCGCGCCCCAGCGCAACCTGCAGCGCCAGCTCCTGCCGGCGCGTCTCGCGTGAGTCGGGCAGGCCGTTCAGCAGACCAATGCCGCGCCGCAGGTGGCTGACCATCTCGGTCAGCGCGCAGCGCGCCATCGCACGTTCCGCCGCCTTGAGGTGGTAGTCGATGGCGCGGTCGGTGATTGCCGCCTCGGCGAAATGATAGGCGAGAAGTTCCGGCTCGACCAGGCCGCCTTCATCGCGTTCGAGTCCGAGTGCGACCTGGTGGTGCAACTCGCGGCGGCGGTCGCGCAGCAGCGAGCTGTAGGCCGCATCCTGCACCAGCGCGTGGCGGAAGCTGTAGATCAGCCTCGGCGGGTGTCCCTGTTCCACGATCAGGTCGGCTGCCACCAGTGCCCGCAGACTGCCGTGCAGCCTGTCCACGGTGATCGGGAACACCGATCGGAATAACTCGAACGAGAACTCGCGCCCGATCACCGCGCCCATCTGCGCCACTTCCTTGCCGCCCGCGAGCCGGTCGAGCCGCGCCATCAGCGATGCGTGTAGCGAACTGGGAACCACCACAGGCGAGCGCCGTCCTGGCACGACATCATTGCTGCCGGCGCCGGCCGCTCCCATCTCCAGCACGCTTTTGGTCAGCTCTTCGACAAACAACGGCACGCCGTCGGCATGAGCGATGATCTGATTGCGCACAGCTTCGGACAGACGAGACGCGTCGGCCACACCATCGATCAAGGCATTGGCCTGGCGGCGATCGAACCGACCCAGAGGTTGCTCGGACACTGCCGGGTGATCGATCCAGGCGACCTGCACGCCAGGCCGCGAGGTGACCACCAGCAGCAAACGCATGCGCCCGATCTGCTCCACGATGCGGGCCAGCAGTTCCAGCGTGGTGGGATCCGCCCAGTGCAGGTCCTCGACCACCGCAAGCACCGGGCTTGCGTCAGTCAGCCTTTCGAGCTGTCGCAGAATCGCAGCGAAGGTGCGCTCCTTGCGTCGCTGCGGAGTGAGGTCTGCAAGCTTTGCCTCGGCGGGAGCCGGCAGCGAAAGCAGGTCTGCGATCAGCGCGAACTCTTCGGCCGAAGCCCCTGGCGGCAGCAATGCCGCGAGCTTGTGCAGTTTCGCTGTGGCATCGTCTTCCCGTTCGAAGCCGGCGGCGCGGGCGAGCTGGCCGATCACCGGATGCAGCAACGTGTCCTGGTGATGCGGTGAACACAGGTAACGCCGCCTGATGTGCGGCTCCGAGCGGAGGTGGTTTTCCAGCGCTGCAGCGAGGCGTGACTTGCCGATGCCGGCCTCGCCACTGAGCATCACAATGCGGCCTGCGCCCCGCTGCGCGTCGCGCCAGCGGTGCAGCAGCAATGCGAGTTCATCTGTGCGACCGAACAGCGGCGCGGCGCCACCGGCGCGCAGCGCCTCGAAGCGGCTGTCGATCGAGCTCTCGCGCAGCACACGACAGACGCGGACGGGCTGTTCGTAGCCCTTGATTGTCCGGGTGCCGATGTCGCTATAGTCGAAGAGCCCGCCGATAAGGCGCCGCGTGCTCTCGTCAATCAACACCGTACCTGGTTCGGCAAGCGACTGCAGGCGTGATGCGAGATTGGGCGCATCGCCGACCACGGCCCTTTCAAGCGACTCGCCAGCGCTGATCAGGTGGCCGACGATAACCATACCCGTTGCGATGCCGATTCTCGCGCAGAGCGTCGGCGGGGGTCCTGCGATGGTGTCCAGGCGAGGAACCGCCTCGACGATGGCGATACCTGCGCGCACCGCGCGCTCGGCGTCGTCCTCGTTGGCAGCAGGATAGCCGAAATAGGTCAGCACGCCGTCGCCCATGTAGCGGGCGACGAACCCACCCAGCCGCGTGACATTCTCGGCGACGCAGCGATGATATGTCTCGACCACATCGCGAAAGTCCTCGGGGTCAAGCCGTGCCCCGATCGCGGTCGAACCGACCATGTCGCAGAACATGACAGTGAGCTGGCGGCGTTCTCCGGGGGGAGCAGGTGTAAACCCGCCGCCCCGGGACTCTAGCGCAGTGCCGCACTCGCCACAAAATTTTTGGCCTACCGGTGCCGGCGTGCCGCACCGCGGACAGTTCATACCGTTCCCCAACCGTCTTCGTGCAACGCAAACATGGATTAGCCTTGCCCGCAACCGATGCGAGGGCCAAATAGCGAAAGCTTGTCGCCGTCGGGATCCGGTACACTACGGTGGCCGATCCTGCAATGATCACGTTACACGATAGCGGAGGGGAAGATGAACGCAGAAGTGCAGAAGGTGCCGCCGAGCTTCAAGGTGGTGAAGTGGGGAGTCCCCGCCGGCAAACTGGACCAGCTTGCCGAGTTGCTTGGTCTCAACGCCACCCAGAAGGCGGCGTTGAAGGGCGGAGGCGACGTCGTCGTCGCGCAGGATCCGCAAAAGTCCTGAGATCGGCTTCGATGAAGCGAGGCTCGGTACTTCGCCGTGTGCCCGCCTCGCTGTCGATGCGGTTGGTGGAGAGCAGCGGGAGCGAGGGCGATGTCTGCGTCTTTGAATTGTCGCCCGACGCTGCCGCTATCACCATTGAGGCTGTCACCGGGCGCGCCCTGCTGATCGCGCCGGGTGATCGGTTTCTCGGGACGGCGGGACATCGCGAATCGACGCGCTGGGTGGTGGGCATCATCCCGGAGGGCGGCCTGGTTCCCGGCAACGACTACTGGGTGCTGGCCGACTGCGGCGTGGTGGGCGAATTTCTCGGCGATTCTCCGCGCGAGAAAGGGCATCTCGGGCAGGCCCGGTTCCTCGGCACGATGCGTGACGTGCGCGATGCCACGCTGAACATCCGGCAGTTCGCGCTGCGCCCTGATTCGACCGCCGATCATGGCGCGCCGGCATTCCTGGTTGTCGGCACATCGTCTGAGGTCGGCAAGACGACAGCAGCGATCGGCGTCTTGCGTGCCCTCCGTCGCAGCGGCAGGACGCGCGTCCTGGCGCTGAAGGCCACTGGCACGTCGTCGGTCACCGAACTGCACAGTTACCAGGACTTTGGTGCCGCGCCGTGTCTTGACTGCGTGGATTTCGGGCTTCCCACCACCTATCCATCAGGCCGCGATCAAATCGGCGACCTTTTCGACACGATGCTGGACACGTGCGTGTCCACTCCCGCCGATGCAATCCTGATCGAATGCGGCGGCGACATTCTCGGTGGGAATGTCCCGGCTTTCTTGCCCCGTCTGGTTGCTCGCAGGCCGGACGTGCGGGTCATTCTCGTGGCGTCAGACTCGCTGGCAGCACTTGGTGCCAAATCGGTGCTCGCCGAGCAGGGTCTGGCGGTGACATTGATCACGGGGCCTTGCACCGACACGCCGACGATCGAGCAACGAACCGGCGATCTATGTGGGGTTCCGGCCATCAACTTCGCGAAGGGCGGCCCGGCAGTGCTATTCTGAACAAGCAACTGGCCGGAACGTGCCGCGGAGTGCCCAGAAATGGGTCAGTTGCAGGACTTCAACGTCTTCGCATGCCTGACCGACGCTGCATTGGAGCTCCTCTTCATCGGGATAGTTCTTGACGACATCAAATCGTTCGCCGTTATCCAGCCAGCGTGTCTGGTAGGAATTTCCTGCCTCATCTTGCCGGCTGATCGGCATGCCAAAGTCCTTTACGTGGTTCTGGTCGATCATCAGCAGGGTTGCTGCGTGCTCCCGTAGACGCGAAGCGAAGTGGTACAGAAACCTGCTCCGATCCTGTTTGCGGACATGCGACCACCATAGATGTGCCATCCCCACCTCGAATGTCCGGGAAAAATGCGGCAGACTCCAGCAATCCGCCTGAACCAGCGCAACGTGGGTGCCGAGATTGCGTGCCGCCGCGATCGCGAGCATCTCGGGACTAATGTCGGTCGCGGTGATTGCGGTTGCCACCGGCGAAGCGACCGCGGTCCAGTAGCCGGTCCCTGCGGCCACTTCCAAAATTGCCTTGCCGCACACCCGCTCCATAAGCCAGTCGTGCAGGACCGGCAGTTCGGATTGCCATGCAGCGGTCGCGTAAAGCGTGTCGTATTCCCTGGCGCGCTTGCGGTAGTAATCGGTCAGCATTGCCGGCTAGTGGAACGCGGTCGAGCACATCCATTCCGACCGAGGCCGTTGCCGGCGTACCCGGCGCGAGGAAACCCGTCCAGCCACGGATGCTCGCGGCGGCTTCCCGGAATGACCGGTGGCAGCGGCCAGATGCTGCCAGCCGGACGTGCCATTCACGTCGAACGCGCTGATGTAGCCGGCCGGAAGAATGGCCGGCACCGGCGCCGTCAGTTTGCCCTGATGGTCGAATTGCGCGCTGCCCGCGGGACGAAACGTCTGGAAATATGCCGGGTAGACGAAGTCGCACACCTTGATCCCGTCGATGGTGTAGGCGTAGGCATCGTCCTCGCAGGGATCGCATACCTCGTAGGCGTAGAGCTTGCTGTCACCATGGTCCGAATGGACGAAGACGGTCAGGTTGACGTCGGGGTTGACCAGCATTTCCAGCAATTCATGGCTCGCGGTCACCGTCCATTCATAGCCATAGCGCTTGTCGGTACCGGCGAACGACTTGCCGACCGGCAGACCGTCCGGAGTGAGGTCGTGATGGCCGAGGACGCCAGCGCGATCGGTATTATCGAGGATGCTGAGCCACCACGTTCCAGCTGCCGGTTTCTCCCCTTTTGCGACGAAGGTCAGTTTCGCATCGATGCGCCAGGCCGGGGCGAAGTCGCGCGAAACCTGTATTTGCAGCGCATCGGTGAGAGCGCGGCATTCAGCATCGCTGACCGCATCGCTGGCGTTGATCACCGAGACAGCGATAGCTTCCATCGTTTCGCTCCAGTTGGTTGGTCTGATCGGCGCGGATGCGGCATGGCGCAGCAGCAGCCATCAATGCCGCAGTAACGTTCCTGGTCAACGACTTTTTCCGCCAAGGCTGCGGCGTGCACGGCTGCACGGAGGTTCATTTCCCAGAAAAGCTGTTCTCTTTGAGAGTCGAAGTATAGAACATGCTGAGGAAGTCAGGTTGTTGTACCGAGGCGCCAGAGACATTACAAATGTAAAGGTGACATATGGCCATACTGAATTTGGTATTCGACGGCTCCGTGAATTCAGCTCCGGCCGGATTTACTGATGCGCTTAATACAGCGGCGCAGATCGTTGGTTCGCAAATTCAGGACCCGATCAGTATCACGATCAATGTCGGGTATGGCGAAATCAACGGTGTACCAATTACCGGCAATACATTGGCGGAGGGTTCTGCTTACGGGCTGTTCGTGCCTTATGGTCAACTCGTATCCGACCTCCAGAACTCTTCCAATACCAGCCAGGATTATCAGAACTTTCTGGCCAATCTTCCTGCCACCGACCCGAGCAATGGCGGGCAATGGCTCCTGAGCAATGCCGAGGCTTACGCATTGGGAGCCAGTTTCACCCCAGCCAACGGCCTGCCGGATGGCTACGCAGGTTTTAGCGACCTGTTCAGCAATAGCTACGATCAGAGCAATATCGCTTCCGGGACCTATGATCTGGTCGGGATCGGCGAGCACGAGCTGACGCATGCTCTAGGGAGAATCGCTCCGCCGGGCTACCTGACGCCATTCGATCTGGCCTCCTATGATCCCAATTCGGGCTTGCTTGATATCAACAACGGCCCGGTTGATCGCTATTTTTCGATCGACGGTGGTCAGACGAATCTGGCCGGGATCAATGGAAGTTCTGATCCTGCCGACCTGTCGGGCTCTGATGGGAATGGCAATCCGATCAACGATCCGTTCAATGCCTTCATCAGCAGCGGCGTCGCCTATCAATGGACTGCGCTTGACAGCCAGATCATGGGGACGCTCGGCTTCAACGTGCTCCCGAATGGCGGGAATTGTGGCGGTCCATGCAGCGACCCCGCCGGCAATGCCGCGATAACCCCCGCATCGCTTGCCGGCGATACCAGACAGGCCTTCCTGCGTCCTGCGTCCGACCGGGGTGGAAACGCAGGCCTGCCGGCAGCCGATCCAGTCAATGCGCTTCCGCTGGCAGCCGATGTTGCTCAGTCTGGGATGCCTGCGTCGCTCGACCTGAGCGATCTGGCGTCGCTGCCCGCGACCTCTGGATTCCACCGTGGCATCGACGGCGGCAGTGTCGACCGGCCCCAATACCACGCTGCTGGTGCAGCCATGGCTGATCCGCACGGGTGGGGATTTGCTGCGGCCGATCACGGCTAGTGGATGATCGTCCCTGGTGGAATCGATTGCGGATTCCCAGCAGGAATGGCCTGACGTCGCGCGCGGCGCGCGCTGAATACGCTGCCGGAAGTTGCCGGTTCTTGCTCCCCGACCGCCACTTCAGCTAGCCTTGCAGCCTGCCCGAGGGGGACCGCATGCGTGCGTGGACCGTGGATGCGGACGACATTCAGGTTGCGGAGGATTTCAACGAATCCCTGCTGCACCGAACCCCTGAAATCGAAGGCTTTCTACGCTCGGACCGGGACGACAAATGCATCGTCATCGGCACCAAGGGATTCGGCAAGACTCTGCTGCTCAAAGCCAAGCGCATTCTCTACCAGCGTGAGGGGCGGGCCGCCTGCCTGCCCACCGGGGCCCTCCTCGACAAACCGATCGGCGACAAGATCTTCAGCAGGGAACTCCTAGCCTTTTTCGTCGTGTCTCCTCTTCCGTGGTCGAAAATCTGGCTCACAGCGATTTCTCTGGCGGTTCTGAAACACCTCGGCGCGGTGCGTGAACTCAATGTCGGTCCCGGCCTGGCCGGCCTCATTGCAGACGAACAGCTGCACGGCGTCATCGACCACTTCGTTCGACTTCTCGAGTTCACCCCGAGCGAACTCCAACGTTGCGGTACAGATACAGACGGCCATTTGGTGCCGCGCCTGCGCGCAGTCACCTCGCCGGTGGCCATCTTCATCGATGGCGTTGACGAGTACTTCAACAAGCATGTCGAAGGGCCGACGAGCCATCCGAGTGTTACCGGCGAGCTATCGCCGAACGTTTGGCACTTCGCGCAACTCGGCCTGGTGGAGGTCGTCTATCAGCTTCGTCGGATCAATCATCATATCAAGGTATTTGCCGCCGTGCGCAAAGAGGCTTACGCGCGTCTTGCGAAGACGACCGTGATGGCCCAGCAGTACCGTGGCAGTGCTGTCGATATCGTGTACTCCGCCCAGAGCCTCCGCGAGATCTTTTTCAACAACGTGCGCCTGTTGAAGGGCGACATGATGGTGCTTCCGGAAAGGGTGCGCGCGGATCCGATCGAGGCATTCCTGGGGCGGATGACGGTCATCGATGCATATACGCGCGAAGAAGAAGGAGCCTTTGAGTTCATCTGCCGGCACACTCTGCTCCGACCGCGCGACCTGATGACCATTGGCGAGCGCCTGGCCGCACTCCGGCCATATGAGCGGCAAAGCGAGATCCGCTTCAAGGAAGTCGTGCACCAGGCCGCCACCGAAATCGCCTACGAGTATCTGGCCGAGATCGCTCCGCATATCGGGAACCTCGAGCTCGAACAGCTTCTGCGACGTCTTCCCGGTAATGTGCTGACGCGTGAGGAGATGGAGTCGCTCTTCTTCGAGCATAGCCTCGCGACGGGTGGCGAGGAGAAACACGTGTTCTGTGCGCTCTACCGGGTGGGCCTTCTTGGCTACGTCCATTACGACCGCGTGCGTGGCGAGTGGGCACAGCGATTCCTGCGGCCTGGGGAGGCAACCCTCGAACCTGACGGGATGCTCCCTGAGGCCACCCACTACCTGCTCCACCCGGTCTTGCACGACGTAATCGGACGGCTGAACATTGCCTATCTGCAGCGTGTCCACCGAACGAACATCGTCGGCTATGCTCGACCATGGCGAGAGATGGAGAGTGCCGCCAGCCCCACGAGCGTCCATACATTTTGTGTGCTCAAGGGTGATGTGTACGGGTTTGGCCGGCTGATGCACGCCCGGGCCGATGCCCCAGTGCGGCAAGCATTGGAAGATGCCGTACGCCACTGGGCCCGCGGTGCAGCCGTCGCAGAGACCGGGTCTGGAGATTCCGTTCTCATCGCCCACGACGATCCGGTGGCTCTGGCGCAGACCGCTCGGCATATTATGGACGACGTGTATCAGGCGACCGGTCAGCCTCTTTTGCGCGTAGCCCTGCACTACGGCGAAGTGCAGATGCAGGCGGGCGCCGGAGATGCACCGCCAATTGTCGTTGGGGGAGACGCCGTCCTATGCGCGAGCCGGGTAGAGCCTCATGTGCTGCCCGGACAAATCTGGGCGACGGAGGAGTTCCGCCAGCAACTCGCGCAGCGGCCGTCCCTGTGGCGCACGACAGAGATGATGTCGCCGGACGGCAGTGATCGCTTCAACGTCAAGAAGCAAGGACGGGCGGAACCGGATCTGTGGGTCCGGCTTTATCGTCTTGAATTTTGAGTGTTTGATCCCGGTCTTTGATCGTGCGGTTGGCTGAATGCGCGACACACCACAGAACAGCGTCGTCCACGCGCTCCGCCCAATGGGGACGAGTCACGACGCCGGGCGCCGGCCCTGACTTAGTCCAAGTGGAGCGAGCCCAAAAAGAGCCCCGGCACAGGTCCGGGGCTGAGTTTCAGGAGAAAGTCATGGCGAAGCGCAAAAGGGGCCGGCATAAACCGGCCCCTTGCGCAAGGTTGCCGTAATGCGGTCGTTAGTTGTCGCCACCACCGAACTGATCAGGCGGGAACAGCCAGGTCCCGGTGGAATGGTGAGTTGTTGCGAGCACGTTGACGTTCGTAGCAGCCTGGTTCGTGGCCACTGCGCGTGGCGCCTGCTGCACCGGGGCAGTGGCGATCTCGCCCGGAAGCTCGGAGAAGAAGGTGTTGGCCTGAGGGCCCTGGCCGCCGGCATAGGCCGAACTGACACCAAGGCTGACGATAGCTGCTGCTGCAAGAATCATGGTCTTCATTGTATCCACTCCTGGTTAAGGCCCTGTTGTTGGGTGGGCCTTGTTCTGTTGCATCGCACCATTTGCGATGCCGCGGAGATGGGGCTTCGCGCCGAGGGGTCATCCGGGGGCTCGCGAATAGGACCATGCGGCATAATCATGGGAAGCAGGTTGCGGCGCGGCTCGACCCCACCGGGACGTCAAGCGCATGCCGTGCCATATCGAACGGTTATACCCGCCGTAAAGAAGCTGATCCGGGCACCCATGCTCGTGTCGACGCATCTGTGGCGGTTCGGCGAACGATTTGCGCCCGAGCTTAAGGGTCGGCTCCCCGAGATCGCCTACTACGCGATGGATAACCAATTCACGGACTTCGTAGCGGAAGCCGAATTCGATCGGGTCGTCGATCCGGGTAAGGTGGTGCGGCCCTGTGTGGCGGCGGCGCCGGTGGGTTGCGGCCTGAGAGCTGGAGCATCGGCGTCGACGCGCCTGGATCGGGAGAGGCTGGCATGATGTCCGACGAGCGTTGCAATCTTGTCCTGGCGTTTGCGCGGACACTGTTCGTCAATGGACAGGCCACGGATCAGACAGTGGTCGCCGCGGGGCGGTTCGCTCGTGCGGTCGGATTGCGCGCGAACGTCACGGCACGCTGGGGCGAACTGATACTGCGCTCTGACGGCAGTGATCGCGCCGTGCTCTGCCAAATAGCGGCGGATCCCGCCGGCGTGGACATGGATCGTGTCGCCGCGACGATGCAAGCGATAGCGGATGTGGAATCCGGCCGCCTGGCGCCGGAAGCGGCGATGACGGCGATCGAGACGATCTCGCGGGCGCCGCCGGCTCCGACATGGCTGTTCGCGCTTGCGGCAGCGGCGGGCGCCGTGGCGCTATCGGTCATTTTTGGCGTTGGCCATATCGTCCCGGTAGTCCTGATATTCGCCAGCGCCGGTGGGGGTGCCGTGCTGCGCCGCACTGTCGCCCGGTTGAGCGACAACGGTTTCATTCAGCCATTGTCCGCAGCGATTCTCGCCGGTGTCATCGGGGCGCTGGCGGTTCGGTTCGATCTGAGTAACTCGCTGCGCCTCGTCGCAGTCTGTCCATGCATGGTTCTGGTGCCGGGGCCGCACTTCCTGAACGCGGCGCTGGATCTGATCCGCGGCCGTATCCACCTGGGGGGCGCCCGATTGCTCTACGCCGGCCTCATCGTCGTCGCGATCTCGATCGGCTTGCTGCTCGGCCTGGCGCTGCTCGGTGTCACCCTGCCGGTCGATCCGCCGGGACGGGCGGTCCCCCTGTGGCAGGACATCATTGCGGCTGGCGTCGCGGTCGCCTGCTACAGCGTTTTTTTCTCGACGCCGCTCATCATGCTGCCCTGGCCGGTGGCAGTCGGCATGCTGGCACATGCGCTGCGGTGGGTTACACTCACCGTATTTGGTTTCGGCGTCTCGGCAGGCGCCCTGGTCGCCTGCGTCGTCGTCGGATTGGTGCTCACCCCGGTTTCACGCCGCTCCCACATGCCATTTGCGGCCATCGGCTTCGCGGCCGTCGTGTCGATGATACCCGGTGTCTACCTGTTCAGAAGTTTGAGCGGGCTCATCCAGATCGCCGGCGGCGCGGAGCCGACGTTGTCTCTGGTCTACGGGACAATCGCCGACGGCGTGACCGCCTCGATCATCATTTTGGCGATGAGCCTGGGGCTCGTCGTTCCGAAGATGATCATCGACTATCTCGGCGACCGGTCGATATCGACAGAGGTCATGGCAGCGGCTCGACATGCGAAGGCTGGCTAGACCGTTATCGGGCTGGCTGGAGTTCGACACCCCATTGTCATTGCGAGGAGCGCAGCGGCGCGGCAGCCCCGGTCAGGTTTGCGCGCGCACACATCAGCGGCTGATCGTGCAGATGCTCAGATGCGTCACCGCGGTAATGCGCGAAGTCACTCGTTGGCGGCGATGCTCTGGGGGATGCGCCAACCGTCCTGGTGGAACTTGGACATGACCTCTCACAATCAAGATGGAACGCTTCGGACCCTCGTTAGGAAAGGCGCCATGACAGAGCGAGACCCGGACTTTGTCTTGGACGGCAATGCTGCGGCAGGTCTGCTGCAGGAAATCTTCGTTCCTGAAATTACGGCGGCGCAAATTCAATGCACGGGGCGCGGCGCCACCAGAGCGGTCGGCGCTCTGTGTCTGTATGCGGCTCCGATGGGAGCGGTCCCCAGGTGTACCGTTTGTGATGAAGTCCTCCCGCGAACGGTGCACACGCCGCATGGCCGCTGGCTTGAAATGATCGCCGCTCGCTACCTGATATTTTAATTGCTGGCGATGCCACATGGCATCCTTGCCGAACCCATCTCCAAGGTGCGCACACCGAGCGCTATGTTCAGCCGCCAGCCTAGTACGGGGGAAGTCATGTCTACGCGTGTTTGCGGGCTGCGTTTGGAATTATGCTGCTGCTATCAGCGCCACTTAGTGCCTGGTCTCGGCCGGTGAACATGATGGATGGTTTCCCAGCCGCTCAGGTTATCGTGGGGCACACCAACGCGCAGTATGTCGTCCGGTTCGATGGACCGGTCGATCATCATGCATCGCGACTGACGATTACGCAGCGTGACCGCATGGTCGAGAGCCTGACGCCGAGACTAGACGCCGCGCCGGAAGTCCTTTTAGCCTTCGAGCCCCGCCTTCCGGCTGGTGAAGATGAGTCGCATTGGTCGGCGAAGGCGATGCCGGATGGTGATTTCTCTGACGGATCCATTCGCTTCACCATTGCAGGATAGAGGTTGCCAGGCTGGTCGCAGCGTCATCGCAGTCGCCCAGCCACGCACGCTTCCGCTTTTCGGAGGAAGGACAATGAACACGCAACCCGCCGAAACTCCCGCCGGCACTCAATTCCCGCGAGGGGTCGAGCTAATATTGTTGCCCCGCGCGCACGATCTGGGCGGGTTCGAGGTGCGCCGCGCTCTGCCCGCGCACGAGCGGCAGATGATCGGGCCCTTCATCTTCTTCGACCAGATGGGGCCGGGCGAATTCCTGGCGGGTCGCGGCCTCGACGTGCGGCCGCACCCGCATATCGGCCTCGCCACCGTGACCTACCTGTTTGAGGGCGAGATCCTACACCGGGACAGCCTCGGCTCGCGCCAGCCCATCGTCCCGGGCGACGTGAACTGGATGACGGCGGGCAGTGGCATTGCCCATTCCGAGCGCACTGACCCGGGGCTGCGCATCCACAATAATCGCCTGTTCGGCATCCAGTCCTGGGTCGCGCTGCCGCAGGCGGCCGAGGAGGTGGCGCCTAGCTTCGTCCATCATCCGCGCGCAAGTCTGCCCCTGCTCGACGACGGTGGCGTGCGGCTACGGCTGATCGCAGGGACGGGCTGGGGGCTGGTCGCCCCCGTCGCGGTTTCATCACCTCTGTTCTACGCCGATACCGTTCTTGCGCCTGGCGCGACAGTGCCGCTGCCCGACGAACACGAGGAGCGCGCGGCGTACGTGCTGGACGGTGAAGTGGAGGTCGCCGGCGACCGCTTCCAGCCGGGTCGTATGCTGGTCTTTCGTGCTCGGGACCATCTGGCGCTGCGCGCCGGTCCGAAAGGCGCCCGGCTGCTCCTTCTGGGCGGTGCGCCGATGGATGGACCGCGCTATCTTTTTTGGAACTTCGTCGCCTCCAGCCCCGAGCGCATCGAGCAGGCCAAGGCCGATTGGAATGCCGGACGTTTCGGGAAGGTGCCGGGCGACGAGGCGGAGTTCATCCCTCTGCCCGAGTAGCACGTGGCGCCACGATGCGCGTGAGGTCGCTTACGAATTGACGACGGTCAAGGCGGGTTGGGCGTCGATTGGGGTTGCTCTTGTGCGCTCAGGGTCGCACGTTTCTTGAGCGATTGAGGTGTGAGACGATGCTTTCAATCCGCCGTATCGCGCGCAACCGGACTCGCGTTATCTCAACTGCGCTCTTCTTGATGGCGTTGCCGCTGGCGGCCTCGTCACAATTGCTCGGTCTGACCTGGCCTGGCCTGACGCGCGAAGATGTCGAAGGTATGGACAGCGCGTCTCAGAAGGTCCTCCAGGAGGCGTCGGACCATGCCGTCGTCCAATGGGAAAATCCCGATTCCAATCGTGCAGGCGTGGTGCGCCTGGTTCGCAGCTACGAAGCGCATGGCATGTCCTGTCGCGTGCTTGACTACACGATCCGTTTTGAGGAGACCGGCAATCAACCGGATCATTACGCCGTGAATTGGTGCAGGCTGCCTGATGGCGAATGGAAGATCGTGGAGTTGGCCGGATAGCCAATTGCTTCGCTGGGTTCGGTCGCCCCCGGTGCGGCCACGGGATTTACACCAAGTAAATCCTGAACAGCTGTAACGCCCCGTTGAAAGCTCCGATGATGTCAAAATATATCGTAGCGGAGCTTGGGGTCGCGTGTTATTCACACCACACTCGTCTGCAACATCGACAAGCCAGGACGACAAGTCGCCCGTTCTAAATATCGATGTCCGGATCAGGGGAATTCCGCACGAGGCGATTGCGAGCGCTGGGACCGATCGAGGGGAAGCGGGTTACTTATGGACCAAAGTGAACATGAGCAACTGCTTGATGTGATCATTATAGGCGCAGGTTGGTCGGGGCTGCTTGCTTGTAAGTATTGTTTGGCCGAGGGTCTCAAGACGCTCGTGCTGGAAGGCCGCGATTCCCTCGGCGGCGTATGGTCATTCACAGAGGATCGCAGCTGTCCAGGCGTGATGACAACGACGGAGACGACTTCGTCCCGTTGTATCACCGAGATATCCGACTTCCCGATGCCGGACACGTATCCCGATTTCCCTTCACACCACGATATCATAGCCTATCTCAAAGCATATTGCGCCAGGTTCGATCTGGAGCGGCACATCCGTCTCGGTCAGCAGGTGAGCAGCGTGCAAAAGATCGACGGTGCCTGGTGCGTTATGCTGGCCGATGGCTTCCAGTACAATGCGAGGAACATCGTCGTTTGTTCCGGTGTGCATCAACACCCCAACACCGTGTCTGACGATGCAAAATTCAACCGATTCGCCGGGGAGATCCTCCACAGCTCCGAGGTGAAGGCGATCCCGCCGGATTATGCCGGCAAGACGTTCGTGGTATGGGGCGGAGGCGAGAGCGCGAGCGAC
This sequence comes from Acetobacteraceae bacterium, assembly GCA_036265005.1. GTDB lineage: Bacteria > Pseudomonadota > Alphaproteobacteria > Acetobacterales > Acetobacteraceae > JAMXLO01. Next base: position 20,306 of record DATAPW010000082.1, read on the forward strand.
GTAACGCTTGAGCTCAGCAAAGTTGCCGACCGCGTCTATTGGTGCATACCGAACGGCCAATGGTTCGTCCCGAAGGTGGTCCCGAACTGGCCGCCATTCCCCAGCCCACTACGCAAGGTCGTAGACCATACGTCCTCGCGTGTGCGGCTCCTGTTGTCACCCACTCATGGCTTCTCGCCTTTCATCAGCCAGTATCTGCAGTGGACGTTCGGCTTCAACGGCCACGGTCAGGCGGCATGGCGAACGGACGCGCCGTACAACCGTTCTTTCTTCAACAAGAGTTCCGAGGTGCTTGCGCGTGTCAGAAGCGGCGCGGTGATTGCCAAGCGTGATATCGCCCATTGCGACGGCAATGAGGTTCAATTTAGCGATGCGACGAGGATTTGCGCCGATGGCATAATCACCTGCTCGGGCTATCGTCTGGAATTGCCGTTCTTTGCGGCGTCGGGCGGCCCATCGACCGACCCGCGCGACTGGTACAAATACATGTTTTCGGACGATCCCTCGCTGGCGTTCGTCGGCTTCGTGCGGCCGATTTTTGGCTCCATTCCGGGTATTGCAGAAATTCAGTCGCGCTACGCAGCGCTGGTGTTCGCCAACATGCGCACCCTGCCGTCCCGCGAGGAGCGAGCAGAAATCATCCGCAAGGACGCTGCATTCTGGAATCATCATTTCCGCTTCACGTCACTCCGCCTGCGCGGTCTGGTCGACCATTTTCTCTATTGCGACCAGATTGCGCGGCTGATTGGCTGCCGGCCCCGCTTCTGGAAGCTGCTGCTTGCTTCTCCGACCAAATGGTGGTGGGCCGTCACCTCACCATGGAATGGCTGCCAATACTGGCTGAACGATGAGGATCATCACGACCGCATTTTCGGTACGTTTGCTCGTTATCGCGATAATCAATCCAGTGAAGTCCGCACCTTTCTTGTGCTGGCACCGGTCCTGCCCATCGTTGGTATGTGCACCCGTATTAGGGTGTTCTTCCGCGAGCATTTTTCTGGCGTCTGGTCGCGGCCTCGGCCTCAGCCATTGGCCCGACGTTCCGTTGCGCCAACACCAGCACGAGAATCGGCGGACGGAAGCGTTTAGTGGAAAGCCTTGCGCCAACTGGTGTCGTCCTGGCTTTGGTTCGCGTGATCAATCGGGATGCGTCCCAGCATACGGCACAGAGTATCCTCGATCCCTTGGTCCAGATCAGGATGGATGCCGCTCGGCATCGGGGAATCAAGACCTGGTGTATGTGGATCCACTTGATTCACAATTGTGGACGCGTTACTGGGCTTCGCCTGACGAATTGCCACACGTGGTGCGACGCGCATGATCCCGATGTCGTCCACCTTTCAGGCCGCTGGTCGGGATTGGTTGGCTATCGCCGCAAGCCGCGAATGTCGGAACATTGCGTCCGGTTGCGATACCTGATCCGCGATGGCCGCATCGTGGCCATTTGGACTCGCAAATCGAATTACGAGTTCGTCTTTGGCCGCTGGATCAGATATTCGATCTGCTACTGGATTTTTTTGGGATGGGCCTTTCTCTATTTCGAGGCTGTTGCTCTCCGAACAGCCGGCTTTCTACCAAGACCAAGCTGACAAAAGTCGCTTGAGCTCAATGCCAACGACGGGTGATGCAAGCGGCAGCAAGGGTGTTTTCCAGGAGCTGGTCCGCGGCCGCTGGGTTTTTCTCCTCTTCCATCTGTCTCTGGGAGCCTATTGTGCTGGTGTGACACTGCGCCCGATTGCCACTCTGATGGTCTGGCTGATGATGCAAGTGGGCATCCATGCCGGACATCACCGCTACTTCGCGCATCGCTCTTTCCGAACCTACCCTTGGTTTGAGTTCGTATTGGGGGCAGCCGGTTGCCTGGCATTGCAAAATGGACCGATCTGGTGGTCCGCCAAGCACCGTATCCACCACCTTCATGCCGATACCGAGTTGGACAATCATTCCCCGAGCAAGAGCTTCTGGCACTCACACATAGGCTGGCTTTTGGCGGATGGTGTCGGTGATATCGAATGGCACTATGTGAGCGATCTCCGGAGACCGATCCCACTGTGGATCGAAAGTCACCAGGATTGGATCCACGGCCTGTATGTGATGACAATCCTGCTGTTGGGCGGATGGCAAAGCTTGCTGAATTGCTGGGTGTTGCCGATCGTGATCTGCTGGCATACCACCTTCAGCACGAACTCGTTCTGCCATGTGCTGGGGACGCGTCCTCATAAATGCCAGCCGGGGGCAGTCTGCAACGCCCGGAATAACCTTCTGGTCGCCATCATCAATCTCGGCGAAGGCTGGCACAATAATCATCATGCCAACCCTTCGTTGGGACACCATGGCTACTACCGTTGGTACCAGATCGACATCGTCTACACGGTGCTTCTGGCCTGGGAGTGGCTTGGCCTGATCTGGCAGTTGAAGCGGCGCCGGCAGGGGCATCGCGACCAGGTCAACTCTCGCCTGAGCCGACTTCTCACGCGACCTCGCCGAGTTCTTCGAGCAGCAGTCTCGCCGTTTTCAGGTCGGCCGTGGCGAGACCCTCAGTGAACCAATCATACACGGGAGCGAGCAGCCAGCGAGCATCGGCTTTCCTTCCCTGGTCACTCCACAACCGGGCGAGACTCGCCGCGGCGCGCAGTTCCCACAACCGTGCGTCCTGTATCCTGGCAACCGCCATGGCACGCTGAAGGGCAGCTTCGGCATCATCCGCTTTACCCAGGGCGATCAGTATCTCGCCGCGGAAGCGATGCAGTTCAGCTTCAAAGAACCGTTCGTCAGTGTTGTCGACAATCCCGATTGCCTCCTGCAACAAGTCGACGCCAATTTCTGGTCGGCCCAAGCGCCCGTACGCCGCTGCGAGATGACCGAGTTGCACGGATCGGAAAATGTTTGCGCTGATCTCCTGCGCTGCTTCCATCGCATCCTGCATGATCTCCATGCCATGCACCAATTCGCCAGTTCGCGCCAGGACGGCGCCTGCGGAGAATCGTGCCCAGTGCTCGTAGGCTGCGACGCTATGCTCGACACAATAATCGACCGCCCCACTTGGCTCGCATCCGATCAGTTGCGGATCAGCCGCAAAGGCTGCGACCAGAAATGCCTGATTATGCAAAGCCATGGCCATCAGCGGGACATGGCCTGTGCCACTTGCGCGCGCCACGGCGCCCGCTGCGGCTGCGGCTGCCTGCTCCGGATAGCCCAGTGGCCAGAGCGTGAAACTCAGGAACGACAGAGCCGCGACGCTGTGGTTGTGGGCATGGCGGGACGCGGTGGTGCTGAGATGCTCGGATGCGCACAGCGCGAGCGACTGATCCAGGTGAGATTTTGCCTCGAGGAACTCGCCCGTCGCCCAAAGTGAATTGCCCATCAAGGAGTGTGCCAAGGCCGGGAAATCCGTGTGCTGGTGCCGCATGGATCGCGCGAGACAGTCCTGCGCCAATGCGTGCGCGGCCGCATGTTCGGATCGGGAGAAATGAATGATCCAGAGGCCATAGAGAACATTCATCTGTTCTCGTACGCTGGCATCGTCTGTCAACAGGTCCCGTGCACGCGAATAAACCTCCAGCAATTCGTGGCCGCCATGGCCCTTGATTGCCCGCATAGTCGGACCAAGGGACAGGTAAAGACCAAGCTCACGGCGGTCTCGCTCGGGGCCGGGGGGCAATGAACGGGTCAGCTGGATGCCGCGGTTGAGGTGAGTCGCTGCTTCGATGTTGGCAGAGCGCCGGAGGGCCCGTTCGCCCGCTCTGTGCCAGTAATGAATGGCCTCATCGAGCAGTCCTGCTTGTGTGTAGTGGTGTGCCAGGATCTCCGGCTGAGTGGCGACTGTTTCAGGAAACAGCATCTCCAGTGTCTTGCCAATTCTGGCATGGAGCTCCTGGCGTTGGCCACGCAGCAGGGTATTGTAGGCAGCGTCCTGAACAAGCGCGTGCTTGAAGATGAAGACCGCTCGCGGCAGGACGCCCCGACGGAACACCAAACCTGCATCGGTTAGCTGGTCCAGGGCATCTCGCAACCGGTTGTCCTGAATAGTGGCAACCGATCTCAGCAGTTCGTACGAAAATTCGCGCCCGATCGCGGCGCCGGTCTGCGCGACATCCTTCACCGAATTGAGCCGATCGAGCCGCGCCATCAACGAGGCGTGCAGGCTCGATGGAATGACCTGCGGCGGCAATCGATCGGTGAGGACATAGCGGCCGTCCTGTGTGCGCAGGAGATCGCCCTCGATCAGGGTCTTGGTCAATTCCTCGATGAAAAGCGGGATCCCATCAGTTCGTTCGATGACGCTATCGACAATTTCATGCGGCAACGCTCTGCCACCGGCCACCTCCTCGACCATCGCGGCGGCCTCCCTCAAGCCGAGCCGGCTCAGCGTCAAGGTGGACACATGTGCCTGCCCGATCCAGGACGGCTCGAACTCGGGACGAAATGTCATGACCAACAGCACCGGCCAGCGGGTCAGACGCTCTACGACAATCTGCATCAGTTCGAGCGAGGTCGAGTCCATCCAGTGCGCGTCTTCGACGATGAGTTGCACTGGCCTTTGCTGGGTCAGGGCTTCGAGTTGGTCAATCAATGTCGCGAAGATCATCTCGCGCCGGCGCCGTGGATCGAGTGTCGAAGGGCGATAGCGACTGCCAATCGGCAACGCCAGCAGATCGGCAAAGAGCGGTACAACCTCGTCGAGGCGTCGTTGTGTCTGCAGCAACAGTGCCTCGAGCTTGTTGAGCTTCTCCTCGCCACTGTCGTCGCGCGTGAAGCCGGCCGCGCGTTCGATATGGGAAATGAACGGATACAGCGAGCTGTCGCGATGATGCCGTGAACAGAAATAGCGCAATCGGAATCGGCGCTCGCCGCGCATCCGCTCTTCGAAAGCCACTGTGATGCGCGACTTGCCGATACCTGCTTCACCGGTCAGCAGCACAACCTGCCCTTCGCCGACCTTCGCCTGTTCCCAGCGCGTCAGCAGCAACTCGAGTTCCCGGCTGCGGCCCACAAGCGGGGTCAGGTCGGAGGTCCGCAAGGCTTCGAAGCGGCTGTCGATTGCGCTGATGCGCAGGACCTGCCAGACGGGCACTTTCGTCGGAAGGCCCCTCACCTCGCGTGCGCCGAGATCACGATATTCAAACAGATCACCGACCAACCGTCGCGTGCTGTCGTCTATCAACAAGGTGTTCGGCTGGGCCAATGTTTGCAGGCGGGCGGCGAGGTTTGGCGTCTCGCCGATGACCCCGCGTTCCTGCGCCTCGCCGGTGCCGATCAAATCGCCCGCCACGACCAGTCCGCTGGCAATGCCAACACGGATCTCAAGTCTGCTGGCTCCGACGTCAAGCTGGCCAACCCTGTCGATGAGCCCCAACCCGGTCAGGATTGCCTGCTCGGCATCATTTTCATTCGCTCGTGGATATCCGAAACATACCAGTATGCCGTCTCCCATGTATCTGATGACTGAACCTCCGAACTGGCCAGCCACTTCGGCTACACAGGCGTTGTAGGAACCGAGAACTTCGCGCAGATCCTCCAGGCCGAGACGGGACGAGAGCGCCGTTGAGCCCACCATGTCGCAAAACAGGACCGTCAGCGGCCGCAGTTCCGCGCCCCCGGCCGGGCGCGCAGAGGCAGATACCTCCCCCGAAGCCGATCCCGGCATGAGCCTCGCGATAGCCGCCAGCATCCGTTTGCGATGTCCGAGTAACACACCGAGCTTCTCCAGATCTGACTCGGTAAGATCCGGCAGCGTTGCTACGTCAACCGCGTTCTCACGAAATGCCTGTTCGTATTGCTGCAGCCCAAGGTCGCGCAGCCAGGCCCCAATATCCACGTCAGTCTCCTCGCGCCCTGATCCCCCATGGCTGTTCGCGGCGGTGCAGTAGCCGGTCACGCAGTGCCGGGATGCTGCTGATGCGTGTGCAAACTGCAGTGGCCTCGGCAATTCGGACGGGGGTTCTCGTCATTCCGGCGCTTTGTCCCAGAGTTGCAGGCGCGATTTCATGATGCCGACTCGAAAGAATCCAAACCGATCCGGCGACCGATAGCAGTTCGCCAGGCGTGGTAGGCCACTCCACGTCCATCCGGGCCAACGTCGTTCAACGCCTGGTCGGTGATGGCCGCCGCATCGGCTGCGCCAGCGCCGCAGAAAATCCGACAGGCAAGCTCGGTGTGGGGCGCCGGATTGCCGGCACACTCGCGCGCCTTGGCCGCAATGGCCGCACCTTGTCCAAGGTGAGTGCGAAACGGACCACAAGCGATACTCAGTGCAATCAGATCGACGGATTCTACACCGCCGGCGTAAGCGGCGGCGAAGCCCACGCCGCTCCACAGATCAGGGCGCCGGTCTTCAGGAAAGCCAAACACGGTGTCAGCGACGACCCGGATATCGGCACCCTTTGCGAACCATATGGCGCGACCCAGTCCCTGGTCGAAGGCATTACAACTGTAACGACGCAGACCGATGGGCCGATGCTGACGGTCGATCGCGCCCCAAGGGTGAAAATAGCCCGCATGGAAGCCGTAGCCGTCAAGCATCAACCACCGAAGCAACGGGTCTGGCGGCCCGAGGCGCCACATCAACCGACGCGAGGTTCGTGCGAGAGCCAGGCCCACACCGATATAGGCCAGATAGATGTGTGGTGATGCGGGGCCCTCGATGAAGCTTGCGAACAGTCGCGACGGCCATGGGGCCAGTATATCCAGCAGCGCAAAACCCATCGCTGCCCCTTCATGGACGAAGCCGGCCAATTCGTCCGAATGCGCCATTGCGCCTTGTTTGATCGCGAGCGGATCTGCGGAGTGGATGGCGATGTTGTAGCCGGTTACAAAGCTCGAACCGATGTTCTCCAGGCGTCGTTGGCGTTCGGCCAGGGTCGGGGCAAAACCGCGTCGTGCAAATGATGCTACCGCTGTATCGGTACCAAACAGGCGTTGGCGAAGGTTCGCCAGCCTGGTGTCTTCAAGCGCTGCCCGTGCAAGGTCAGGAACTTTGGACCGATCGGCAAGACCAAACCTCGGCCGGTCGTATTGCAACGTGGTTTCCCCTGTCCCCACCTTGGCGATAAATTCCTGCGCCTGCTCCGGGGTGGGAGAATAGGCCCCCCTTTCTACAACTTACAATCAGCGATATGCCGAAGCCTCACCAAATGACGGTAATATGGCCGTGGCCGAGGGCGGTCAGAAATCCGGCATTTGGCTTCTCGGCAGTTGCGGCCCCATATGCTGCCGTCGATGTTCGATGGCGAACACGTTGCTATAAAGCTGCGCGACCCATCGCCGGCCGTCCATGGTCAATTCGAGATGGCGTATCGCGTCGCCGACGAAGGGCTCTACCTTGCTCCAGAAGAACCGGGGATATCGTTCGGCAACGTCGGCCGGACTGGCATAGCCAAGTTTGACATTAACCCCAATCTCGGCGAACTCATGAAAAAGGCAATTGAGCTTGCTGGGGTAAAGCGGATCCCCCAGTTGTCCGATGAGATCGGCGGCGCGCACCAGGCCGGCCTCCGTGTCGGTTGCCGCATAATCATTGTCAGCCGGCACCGGGAAGCGAGTAAGCTCGATCGCACCCGCGATCCGCTCGCCGTCGATCATTGCGTGTGATTCGAACCGCTTTCTGACCACGATCTGCGACCGGGAAACATGGTAGGGAGCCAGGTAGGCGTCCGATGCGCCCCGCGGCAGGGATATGGTATTGCCGGCATTGTCGATGACCTGCCGTTCGGCGTGGTCCCCGGGGCAGATGTCGCGCAGATAACCGACATCGTGCGTGAGGGCGGCGATCATGAAATGCAACCACTCCTCCGGCGATACCGTCCGCGTCAATCGCAGCCCGCGCAGAATGTCCTGGGCCACCAGGGTAACCAATGCGGTGTGCTCGGCGTCATGGTAGAGCGCGTCGCTGGTAGCAAGCCGCTCGATGATGAGCCGTGCCGCTTCATCAAGCAGGGCCGCGATCTGGGGCTCGCTGCCACCAAATGTACGTAGAAAAACGCCCGATAGCCGTTGACCCAATTTATCCGCCAGAAGCGTTGTCGCATTCAGCATTTCTGGCTCCTACAGTTGAGGCGCCTGCCGGGCAATCCCGCGCGCGCAGATGCGCCGTTCCCTGCACGCTAGGCAATTTGCGACCCTGCCAGTCGGGTTCAAGGGGAGTCGTGGCCACCGACAGCCTGATCGCCCCGGCCACTATGCCCGTGACTGGCCTCACTTGCCAGAATTCGGGCAGGTGCGTTCGGCACGGGCCCGGGCATAACTATCATGGTGGCTCCGCCCTTCGCGCCGTACGACGCAATTCAGGTGGTGGGGCCGAGTATGCGGATGAAGCTTTGACGCATCCGATCAGAGTCCTCGAACCCCAGGCCTGCGCTATTGCCTCGAGCGTCTTCGGATGATTCAGGAGCCCGCCCTGCCTTCGCTCTCGGCATCCAGAAAGACAAAGCAGGAGACCACACCATGAGCATGGCTGGCCGCCCAGCGCCAACGGCTGGGACACCCAGATGCCGGTCTTTGTTCAGCAAAGGACGCTGTGCGCTGTCGCCATGGGCCTTGCCGCTAACGGCAGGTTTGCTGAAGCCCGCGGAAGCCTATGCGGAGGCACGCGACATCGTGGATACGATCCGCGACTACGCCGCGACGATGCCAATCCAGCTCCACAGGCTGCGCGGCAAGGTCACCATCATCGAGGGCTCAGGTGGCGACATCGCTGTTCTCCCGTGTGGACGGCAAGTTGTTCGTCGATGCCGGCGTCACCGCGACGCGCCCGCGCATCTTGGCCGCTGTCAATAGCCTCGGCCGCGAAACCCCCACTGGCGCTTCGACCACACGGACGGCAATAAGTGGCTGAACCGGGAGGGCGCTGCCGCCGCGCGGGCGGTGCGCGACTGGCAGCCGGACGAGGTGGTGCTGCTGCCGCTGTATCCGCAGTAATCCACCACCACGACCGGCCTCCTTGCGCATGAAAACACGCATAAGCATCTGCTGTCCCCCCAGAGCGCAGAAGATTGGGAGTTCAACTTCCCTTCGCCGCCATTGTCGGCCGTTCCCACTGAGGGCGTGCGCGGCGCGGTGCCCGGCAAGATCGGAACCCGACGGCTCGGCACGACGGACGCAAACGGGATGCCGCGCACCGCGCCCCACGCCGCATCAATCGACAATCAGACGCTTCAATGGAGGCGTCATATGCCAAGACCTACTGGTCGAACCGGCCAACCGTGTTGCCGAGATGACACAGTGGTTGGTCCCACGCGCACTGCCGTGGTGGCCGAAGCTGACCACCACGGCGCAGGTGCGACTTAGTTGGCCGGAGGCTGCACGAACCACGGCACCACGACGCCGGTGCAGTTGACGTTCTGTCCCTTGATGTTGGCAACCAGATAACCATCCTGCCGGACCGAGCCATCGACAGTGGCGGACCGATTCTGGCCGCCCACTTCGTGGGCGGTCATCTGGAAGGTCTTGGCCGCCATGTTCAGGGTCCCGGTGGCGTGCGCCATGGCCTTCATGTCATCCCACGCGATCATCCCACTGAGCGTGTTGTTGGCTCCGGCCACAACGTGCCAATCGAGCGCGGGGCAGCCACCCTGTGCCCTCGAATGGAAGGTGTAGACCCGGCCATCAGGCGGTGTACCCTGCTGAGCGGAGGCCACGCCACAGACCGCTGTGATGGCCAGTGCGCCGGCAGCGATCAGTTTTGGCAAGTTCATGTTTCGCATCCCTTGTGTCCTGGGTGATCGGAAGGATTACGGCGAGGTGGGAAGATGAAGCCCTTCCTGGTGACTTCTCCAACCGTGTCGGGCTTGTTCCATGTGGCAGGTGCGCCGGCTATCCATTTTCGGCAGATGGGCAATGACTGTGTCGTCCCGCTGGCCTCGCCACTTGCCGGAATTGGATAGCCAGCGCACTGTAGCACCTGCACTTTCGCTGCCCAATCAGAACCTGGTCGTGGTCTATTCTCCGCGTGTCAGCCGCGGATGACTGGCTTCGCCCGTTGCGGCGGAATATATGTGGAGCAGCGTCACATCAGCGTTCGGTGAACCTTGCGCTTTCCAGCAGGCGATGCGTGCGGAAGGGGGCCTGCATTTCGCTGTCACCCATCAGGGCCGCTTCCAGGCGCGGCTGTCCCAGGTCACATTGGATCGGCTGCACATTTCGAACATCAAGGAGAGCCTTCCCCGGATCGCCTTCGTCCGGATCCCAGACGATACGGTGCTGATCGCGCTGTCGCTTGCCAGCAACTCATCGCAGATCTGGGGTGGGGTCCGATTGCACGCGAACGAGTTGGTGACCTGTGGCCCCGGCACGAACGTGCATACGCGCACCGACGGATCCTGTCACTGGGGCAGCATCCGGTTCCCGACCAAAGATATCGCCCACTACAGCCAGGCGCTGACCGGCGAGGCGCTGACGGTTCCCGACTCGGTCAGTCTTTGGCGCCCGCCGGCGCCTGCGTTTCGACTGCTGCGCGACCTGCATTCCGACGCGACGCGGACAACCCAGGCGGGCTCCGATGTGCTCGCCGTATCCGAGGTGGCGCACGGGCTCGAGCAGCAGGTCATCCATGCGGTCATCGAGTGTCTTTCCGGCAGCCTGCCGGCGCGCAAGACCGCTGACAGCGAGACGCATCGTCGGGAGGACCTGATGATCCGCTTTGAGGATCTTCTTGCGAAGCTGCCCGGCGACGACATGCGCGTCGCTGAAGTCAGCCTCGCACTCGGCGTGTCAGATCGCTTCCTCCGCCGATGCTGCGATGTTCAGCTTGGCATGAGCCCGCTGAATTACCTCAAGCTTCGCCGGTTGCAACTGGCACGCTGCGCGCTGCGGCACGCCGCCGCCGATAGCCTGACCGTATCGGCGGCGGCAATGCGCCACGGGTTCAGGAACCCGGGGCGATTTGCTGCTGAATATCGCCAGCTGTATGGCGAGGCTCCATCATATACCCTAAGACACGGGCCGCACCGACTGATGCCGGAACTTGCGCCACGCAGGCGATCTGGCAAGCGCAGCGTGCGGCCGACCACTTGAGCCAGATCAATGGAGCGCGCCAGAAGAGTGCTTACGGACTGACAGAAAGGCGTTCCGACCGGGGGAGAACTCCAGTGCTGTCGAGCTCTGTGCAGGCCTATTCAGATCCAGCGCAACTGGAAGACGCATACCTTGTCACCAAGGCTCAGCTGACGCCGACCGGCCACGAGCCGTTCGAGGCGCGCGTGGTGCGCGTTCAGTTCGACGCGCTTTGGGTGATGCAGACTTACGAGCGTGCTCCACGGATCAAGCACGCGGAGCAGACGCCGAGCAGAACCTTTATCAAGTTTCTTGCGCAACCGGGGCAGGAACTCGTGATGCAGGGATCGGTGCTGCCCTACGATAGCATTGTCCGTCACCCGCAGGGCCACAGCTACTACGAGCGGACGGCCGGCGAAGTGCACTGGGCCGGCATTTCGATGCCCGTGGATGATCTTGAGGCCGCGACCATCGCCGTTCGCGGGTGCGGCCTGGCGCCGCTGCACAACCGAATGATCGTGGTTCCCACCTTTCAGGCCATGACCCGTCTCAGGCAACTGCATGGTTCAATTGCGGCAATGGCAGCGAATGCACCCGGCACCCTGACGGCGCCGGAGGTTGCGCATGGCCTCGAACAATCATTGATCGAGGCAATCGTTGGATGCCTCAGCGGACCGGAGGAGCACGAAGCGACCTGGGCGCAACGATGTCATGAAACGATCATGCGCAGGTTCTTCAGGCTGCTCGAGGAAAATCCGACCAGGCCCATCTTCGTGCCCGAATTCTGCTCGGCGATCCGGGTTCCCGAACGGACCTTGCGGGCCTGCTGCCAGGAGCATTTCGGGATGGGCCCCAAGCAGTACCTGCTGCTGCGACGCATGACGCTGGCCCATCGCGCGCTGCAATCAGCAAATCCCGTCGAAACGACAGTGACCGAGGTCGCAACACGCTTCGGCTTCTGGCACTTCGGCAGGTTTGCCGGCGAATACCGGGCACTCTTCGGCGAAGCGCCCTCGGTCACGCTTGGCGCCCTCAAGCCGCGCGGCAGAACCGACCGAACCCTGTTTCCTTCCGGAGAGACCTCATGGGCCTGAAGATCTGCCTGGCGGCGCTCACAAGCCTGCTCACCGCCGCGTTGCCGTCGGCCGCGCAACAGCCAACCGCACTGCCCGTCGGCACGCTTCCGGCCGAGCAGCGGCCGATCACCAAGGCGAGTGATTTCGTCGGACGGGTCGAGGCTGTCCAACGCGTGGAAATCCGCGCGCGGGTGACTGGTTTCCTGCAGGACGTGCTGTTCAAGGAAGGTGACCTGGTCAAGGAAGGCGATGTGCTGTATCGCATCGAGCCGGACACTTTCCAGGCCGCGGTACAGCAGGCGCAGGGTGCGCTGTACGAAGCGCAGGGCAAGTTCGCCAATGCCAGCGCACAGCGGGCGCGCACCGAAGAACTGGTGAAGACGGCGACCGCCTCGCGTGCCTTGCTCGACGAACGCGTGGGCAATGAAAAGGAGGCGCAGGGCCAGGTGGTCACCGCCGACGCCAACCTGAAAACCGCCACCGTCAACCTCGGCTATACCGAGATCGTCGCGCCGATCAGCGGCGCGATCGGCCGCTCCAAGTTCACCAAGGGCAATGTGGTGAGTCCGGACAGCGGTCCGCTGACGATTATCGTCAGCCGCGATCCGATGTACGTCACCTTCCCGGTCAGCCAGCGCGAGTTCCTCAAGGTCCAGGGGCAGGAGGCACGCAATGCGCGCCAACAGTCACTGACCGTACGGATCAAATTCTCCGATGGCTCAAGCTACAATCAGGTCGGCAAGATCAACTTCGTCGACGTGACTGTCGATCGTGCCACCGACACCGTGCTGGTGCGCGCCACCGTGCCCAATCCGAGCGGTGCGCTTATCGACGGCCAACTGGTTCGCGTCGCGGTCGAGGCCGAGCAGCCGGAACAGAAGGTGCTGGTGCCGCAATCTGCGCTGATCGTCGATCAACAGGGTCCATATGTCTTCCTGGTGGTGGACGGCAAGGCAGAGGTCCGGCGTGTCAAGCTTGGTGGCGAGTCAGGTGCCTATGCGATCATTGACGATGGCCTGAAGGGCGGCGAGCAGGTGGTCGTGCAGGGGATGGAAAGCCTGCGCGCCGGTGTAGCGGTGGTGGCGAGCCCGGCGCCGCCGCCGCTCAGCGGGAGCTGATAGCGTGTTCTCTGCGATCTTCATCGATCGGCCGCGGCTGGCGACGGTCATTGCCATCGTCACCACCATTGCGGGCCTGTTGTCGCTGCTGGTGATCCCGATCGCACAGTACCCCGACATCGTGCCGCCACAGGTATCGGTCACCACAAGCTATCCAGGCGCCTCCGCTGGCGTGGTCGAGGCGACGATTGCCCAGCCGATCGAAAGCCAGGTCGTCGGCGTCGACAAGATGATCTACATGAAGAGCGTCAGCGGCAACGATGGCAGCTATTCGCTCAAGGTGTCGTTCGAGCTGGGCACCGACCCGGACATCAATACGGTCAACGTCAACAACCGCGTGCAGGTCGCCCTGTCGAAGCTGCCGGAGGACGTGCGCAAGCAGGGCGTGACGGTGAAGAAGCAGTCTTCCGCGCTGCTGGGTGTCATCGCGCTGTACTCGCCGAAGCTGACGCACGACGAGCTGTTCATCTCGAACTACGTGACCATCAACCTGCTGGATCAGATCAAGAGTTCGCCGGGCGTCGGCGATGCGACACTGTTCGGTCCGCAGGACTATTCGATGCGGGCCTGGCTGCGGACCGATCGGCTGACGGGGCTCAACCTGACCGCTGCCGATGTCATCAACGCGATCAAGTCACAGAACGTGCAGGCAGCGGTCGGCCGCATCGGTGCGAGACCGATCTCCAACGACCAGCAATTGCAGCTCAATATCCAGACCAAAGGGCGATTGTCATCGGCCGCGGAATTCGCGCAGATCGTGATCCGCACGAATCCCGATGGCTCCGTGCTCAGGCTGGGGGACGTCGCCCGCCTGGAGCTGGGCGCCGCGAACCTCGATCGCTCGACCCGGTTGAACGGTGCTCCGGCCGCCCTGATCGCGATCTATCAGTCGCCCGGCGCCAATGCCCTGAGTGCACTCGGCGGCGTGAAGCAGATGATGGCCGATGCAGCGCGCGACTTCCCGGACGATCTGGCCTGGAAGGTCACCTACGACCCGACGACGTTCGTTACCGCCACGATCGAGGAAGTGCAGAAGACGCTGATCGAAGCCTTCATCCTGGTGGTCCTGGTCGTCTACCTGTTCCTCGGCAGTTTTCGCGCGACGCTCATCCCAACCATCGCGGTGCCGGTCAGCCTGATCGGCACCTTCGTCGTGCTGAACGCCATCGGCTACTCGGCCAACACGGTCTCGCTGCTCGCGGTTGTGCTGGCCATCGGCATCGTGGTGGATGACGCGATCGTGGTGGTCGAGGCGGTCGAGCAGGTCATGGAGCACCACCCCGAGCTATCGCCAGGCGAGGCGACCAAGGTGGCGATGGGGCAGATCTTCGCACCGATCATCGCCATTACCTTGGTGCTGCTCTCCGTCTTTGTCCCCGTGGCCTTCATCCCAGGCATCTCCGGCGAGTTGTTCCGCCAGTTTGCCATCACCGTTGCCGTATCGATGTTCCTGTCAGCGATCAACGCGCTGACCCTGTCACCGGCGCTGTGCGCGGTGCTGTTGAGGCCGCATCATGGGCCGCGCCGTGGACCCATCGGTGCATTGATGCGCGGCATTGACTGGGTGCGCGACGGCTACGGTGCCATCGTCGCGCGGCTGGTTCGCATCTCGGTCATCGGCCTGGTCATGGTCGCCGTGGCCATGGCCGGAGTTGTCGGCCTGGGCAAGATCACCCCCACCGGCTTCCTTCCGGAAGACGACCAGGGGGCATTCTTCATCATCGTGCAGGCACCCGATGGCGCATCGATCGCGCGGACCACGGATGTCGTGCGGCAGATCGAGGATGTGCTGAAGCAGGAACCCGCGGTCGCCGACTTCACCGCTACCATCGGGCTGAACTTCATCGACAATTACTCACAGCCCAACGCAGCCTTTTTCATCGTGTCGTTGAAGGACTTCGCCCACCGGGAAGGCGCCGGGGAATCGTCGCAGGCGCTGATCGCCAGGCTGGGCGGCAAATTGAGCCAGGTGCGCGGCGGCAAGGCGATACCGATTGCACCGCCGCCTATCATCGGCCTCGGCACCGGCGGCGGGTTCAGCTATGTGCTGCAGAGTACCGGTCGCAACGATCCCCAGGCGATGTCACAGGTGCTGCGCGGCTTGCTGGTGGCGGCCAACCAGGATCCCAGACTCAAGCGGGTGTACAGCACATTCTCGGCTGGCACGCCGTCGATCTACCTCGATATCGACCGGGACAAGGCGCAGATCCTGAACATCGACCCATCCGCCATCTTCCAGGCGCTGCAGGCATCGCTCGGTGGTTACTATGTCAACGACATGAACCTGTTCGGCCGTACCTGGCAGGTGCAGGTGCAGGCAGAGGCGGATGACCGTTCGTCGATTGACGACATCTACCGCATCAATGTCCGCGGCGCGGACAACCAGATGATCCCGTTGCGCAGCCTGGTGGAGGTGCGGCCGATCATCGGGCCGCAGGCACTCATCCGCTACAACAACCAGGTTGCCGTGACGATTCAAGGCAGCCCCGCGGCGGGTGTTTCGTCGGGCCAGGCCCTGGCAGCGATGGATCAGGTCGCAGCAAACACGTTGCCACGCGGCTATCGCGGGGTGTGGACCGATGTGTCGTTCCAGGAAAAGCGGGCCGAGGGCAAGACTGCCATCATCCTGGGCTTCGCGGTGTTGTTCGCCTACCTGTTCCTGGTGGCACTGTATGAGAGCTGGACAATACCCGTACCGGTGCTTCTGTCAGTGTCGGTGGGGGTTGTCGGCTCCTTCGTCGCAATCGACCTGGCCGGCCTGACGCTCGATCTCTATGCGCAGATCGGTATGGTGGTCCTGATCGGACTGGCGGCGAAGAACGGCATCCTGATCGTCGAGTTCGCCAAGGAACGGCGTGCAGAGGGTATACCGCTGCTCGAGGCTGCCACTGAAGGTGCAAGGTCGCGCTTCAGGCCTGTCATGATGACGTCCTTTGCGTTCATCCTGGGACTGCTGCCACTGGTCATCGCCGTTGGACCGTCGCAGCTGGCACGGCGCGATGTCGGCACTCCGGTGTTCGGCGGCATGCTCTCGGCATCGTTCATCGGGATCTTCGCGATACCCGCCCTCTACGTCGTCTTCCAGTCAATCCGCGAGCGGCTGCGCGTTTCCGCACGACCGGTCAGTGCGCGGGTGAAGCAGGCGGCGACGGTGGACCATAGTGTCTGAGCGAGGGGGCAACAGTATAGTCGGCGGCGGTTATGGAGAGGGTGGACCTCGATCATGCGTAGTGCTGGAATAAGGTTGATCGTTCCAGCAGCAATCCTTGCGCTTGCAGGGTGCACATCGGAACCTAAGACGCAGCCGATTGGCGCTGCTGCGGCAACGCCAGCCGTGTCGTGGGACGGTACCTACCGCGGTGTCGTGCAGATCACGGCGGTCGGTTCTGGCATTCAAAGGCAGTGGTGCGAAACCGACCCGGCGATGGTTGTGCAGGTGACAGGCAACGCGCTCACCTATCGAATGCCGCATCCAAACGCACCGGACAACCCCACGCCGGTTTATTCGGGCAGTATAACGCGGGATGGTGCTTTCAACATTCAATTGATAAGCGGCGTGATGAGCGGGCGGATTGTCGGTAACCACATGTCCGGTGCCATCAGCGGTTCGGTATGCACTTATTCCTTTTCGACTGACCGATCATGAACCCGAGCGCGACATCGCCGATGCTCGCCGACGACAAGGGGCAAATTAGGAAACAGCGCGCTCAGGACACCACGTGCCGCCGCAATCACTGGGACGACGCCCGGGTCGGAATCCGTTACGGCAAGCGGCTGATTGCGGACTGCCAGCGGCGTGACGCCTGACGGCACCGCAACGCCTGGCCATTCACGGTGCACCATCGGGCTTTGGCCAGCTGGGAGGCAGCACCGCCACCAACTGGTCTGGCGCGCCGATTGGTTACCGGCCGTTGTCCACGCGCCTGCGCCGCAGTGCCTCGTTCAGGGTCTGCAGCTCGACCTTTGTCGCGTCGGGCTCCTCCAGCTTCACGGCCAGGGCTCTGATCAGGTCGGAGCGGGCGACGATGCCGACCAGCTTGCCTTCACGCACGACCGGCACTCGCTTGATGTTCTTTGCATGCATCAGGCTTGCCACCTCTCGCGCGGGTGTGTCCTCGGTCACCGTCGTGACCCCCACCGACATCACCGATTTCACTTTGCGCCGTTGTTCCTGAATGCCTCGCAGGAATGTCGGTGCGAGCTCGAAGCCGTCGGCCAGCATATCGAGCCAGCGTGCCTGTCGTTCGGTGTATCCTTCGTGCCAGCGCACCAGGTCGCCCTCGCTCAACATGCCGACAATGGCGCCGGCATCGTCCACGACCGGCAGGCCGCTGATGTGGTACTGGGCCATCAGTTTCACTGCCTCGAGAAGTGACGTGTCCGGATGCACGACCGTCACATCACGTGTCATCAGGTCGCCGGCCGTAAAGATCGCTTCATCGAGCATGGTTCGGTTCCCCTTCTTGTCCTGGCCGGGGCGCCCAGCGCGCGGCCCTGCCGCCTTTGAGCGGCCTGTTTAGCACAGATCCGCCGTTGCTGTTGACCCAGATCAAGCAGCGCCGGGCCGACCAGGGCCGAGAGATGAGGGGCATTACTTGCTGCCGATTGTGCGCGGTGTTGGCTACGCTAGCATCGGCCGTTGTGCACTGGCTACCGGTGCGCATGGGCTGATAGTATCAAGGGCAATCGGGCGCCTGTCGATGATTGACAGCGCGTGAGAGTGCGATTCTAGAGGAGGCGACGAATGCGCCGAGCTTTCCTGCTGCTTTTGCTGGTCGGTGTCTGCTTCGCGCAGCCGGCTTTGGCCCAGGTGAACCCGTTCCGTGGCAGCAGGGGCGTGCCGCTGACGAAAGCCGATCTCACGTTGCTCAACGATGCGACAAATCGTTTGCTGGCACGTCCGGAATTGAACGTCGGCGCTACCGAGAGCTGGAGCAATCCGCAATCCGGCGCGAGCGGAACCGTGACTGCCGGCGATGCCGTTCGGTTCAAAGGGTTGGCCTGCCGCATTGTCCAATACCAAAACGTTGTTCCTGGGCCGAATAAGGAGCGTAGTGCGACGGTCAAATGGTGCAAAACGACGGGGGGCTGGAAAGTCGGCTGACGACTGAGGTTACCCGCCGGCGGCTGCTGCTTTGCCGAAAGCGGATAGCTGATGGTTGCGGCACCAGCTACCGTCGGCAACCCAGATCAGCAGGCGGTTGCCCGAACTTGTCGATAGACTTGGCGATAAGGCGGCAGCTGACGTCGCGTGAGAAGTTGGTGCGCCCATGCCTGAACTCGATGCCACGCTTCTTGTGGCCGAAGAAACTGACGAGGCCATCTGAATAGGGGAAGCGTGGCATGACCAGAACGAGACGCTCGACATTGGTATGGCTAGCCGGCCTGACCGGAGTTGCGGCGGCAACGCCGACACAGGCATTCGCCGCATCTGCCAGCAGGATCACACGGGATGCTGACCACGCGTTGCGCACCCTTTACGCAGCGCAGCCCAAGGCGCGCGACCTGAGCAAGCGTGCCAAGGCAATCCTCGTGTTCCCCAAGGTCATCAAGGCCGGCCTGCTGATCGGCGGCCAGGGCGGCGACGGTGCACTCCAGGTGGCGGGCAAGACGACCGGCTACTACAACATCGCGGCGGCATCGTTTGGCCTGCAGGCCGGAGCGCAAGCCTTCAGCTACGCCATGTTCTTCATGACGGATTCAGCGCTGCAGTATTTGCAGAGCAGCGACGGATGGTCGATCGGATCGGGGCCCAGCGTCGTGGCCGTGGACAAGGGGTCAGCCGCCAGTCTGACCAGCACGACCCTCTCGCAGGACGTCTATGCGTTCCCGTTCGGCCAGCACGGCCTGATGGCCGGGATCGACCTGGAAGGATCCAAGATAACGCGGATCAACCCGGGGCCGTGACATGCCTCTGTGGCTGATCCCCATGGCGTGAACCGTGGTCAGTCTCAGACATGTCGTGGTGTATTGTGGGATGCGGCAGGATCAACCCGATCCGCGTTCAGTCACCGTCCGTCGCTGCGGTGCGAAAGGCCGCCCACTTTCCGTCCACGCGGCCGAATGATCGGATGCCAAGCGCGACCAGCCATGTCGCAACGAAGAGCCCAACAACCGCGAAGCCGACGCTGTTCAGATCGATCGTGGATATCCAGGTCCAGAAGGCACCCTCAAGTTTGAACAGGTCGCTGAACAGACCCACAGTCTCGATGGCGCCGATCATGAGAGCCACCGCAACAGAGAGTCCGGTAATCGCGAGATTGTAGTAAAGCTTCCGTCCCGGCTTCACCAGAGCCCAGCGGTACGCGAAATGCATGAGGGAGCCGTCGATAGTGTCGAACAATGACATGCCGGCAGCGAACAAGATGGGCAGACAAAGAATTGCGTACCATGGCAAGCGGGAAGCCGCACCTGAGCCGGTCAATACCAGCAACGCAACTTCGGTCGCGGTGTCGAAGCCAAGCCCAAACAGGAGACCTACGAGATACATCTGCCAAGGTTTGCGGATGAGCTTCATCATCGGGCCCAGTAGCCGGCCTATCAGCCCACTTCCATCAAGCTGTTGCTCGAGCGCGTCCTCGTCCTGATGACCGGCTCGCATCCTGCGAACGACTTTCCAGATATTGGCCAATACGACCAGGTTCAGCAGGGCGACCATGAACAGGAAGCCGCTTGACACTGCCATGCCGATGAGTCCGGCGACGTTATGGAGTTCAGTGTCCTGGTGAAGCACGAATTCCGCGACGGAACGGATTCCGATGGCGAGCATGAACGTGAGCCCGAAAACCACGCTTGAATGACCGGCCGAAAACCAGAAACCGACCGATGCGGAGCGTTTGCCCTGCCGCATGAGGTTACGCGTTGTATTGTCGATGGCTGCAATATGGTCTGCATCGAAGGCATGCCGAACCCCGAGCATGTAGGCCGTGATGCCGATGCCTATGCCGAAAACCCTGGAGCCCGCACTGAAGTGTTGCGGCGCCACGACAGTGAGCAAGGTGACCCAGCCGGCGAGGTGGAGAAGCCCGATACACGCCGCCACGCCGGCCAATCCTGGCCATACCCGAACCGACTCGATCAGGCGAAGTCGCACCGAAGCGGTTGACAGGTTGTTCGCTGCAGCCTTTGGCATGATGGTTCCCATTCGGATACAGAGCCTCGCGCGTCTCGTAATCGACCTTCGCACCCCGATATTTCAGGAAACTCGCGGGCCCTTGCGGAATCGCACGCTGAGCTACGAGAGTCCCGGCCACGACGATGGACACTGGTTCGGGGGATCGCCTTCAGACACAAATCGTAATCACATGGGGGACGATTGCGATGACGAGACGCCCAAAAACGGCGACTCGGTCAGGACGACCGCAGCGCGGCAGCGGCGGTCCAGCGCGGAGGGCATCATTTGTCCCCCATGGGCGCGAGGATGCGGTCGCCCTTATCGATGGGCTGATTGACCGCATCCGCGATGGTGGGGCGGCGCTGGTGATCAGCGGCGAGCCGGGGATCGGAAAATCGGCACTGCTCGACGTTGCCCGGGCTCACGCGCGCACTGGCGGGCTGCGTGTGCTGCACATGTCAGGTGTGACGGCTGAGGCACATCTGCCATTTGCTGCGCTCCAGCAGGCGATGGGGCCTGTCCTGAAGCAGGCCGACACATTGCCGCCGCGCCAGCGCTCGGCTTTGCTTTCTGCTTTCGGCCTGAGCGACGATGCAACAGCGCCGGATGTATACCTGGTCGGTCTCGCGACGCTCACGCTCCTGACGGAGAGCGCGGCACGCAAGCCCATCCTGCTCGTGGCGGACGACGCGCAATGGCTGGATCAGCCGAGTTATGACGTCCTTGCATTCATTTCAAGACGGCTCAGTGCCGATCCGATCGTTCTCCTGATGGCGACACGGGACGGCTCCGACCGGTCCCTGTCCTATCCCGGTATCCTGCGGCACCCTCTGTCAGGGCTCGACAACACCACGGCGGAACGCCTGCTGGACTCGCATGCACCAGGTCTGTCGCTTGATTTGCGCCGCCGGTTCCTGGATGAGGCCGCGGGCAACCCCTTGGCCCTGGTCGAGTTGCCGCGCAGCGAACGCGTGCCGGAGACAGCCGAATCGCAGTGGCTGCCACTGACCGATCGACTGGAACGAACCTTCTTCAGCCGGGTCTCCGATCTCCCGGCAGCGACCCGCGCGCTGCTTCTGATCATAGCGGAGAACGACGGGAAATCTCTCCGCGAAGTGCTGGATGCGGGCGACATGCTGCTGGGCGAGCCAGTCGGACTCGATGCGCTGGCACCGGCAGTGTCGGCGAGGCTGATCGAGGTCTCCGCATCGGACGTGCAATTCCGGCATCCTCTGATGCGCTCGGCGGTCCATCAGGCAGCCAGTCTGGCGATGCGGCAGAAAGTCCACGAGGTACTCGCCGGCGTCATCAAGGACCAATCCGACCGGGGCATCTGGCACCGGATGGTATCGACGATCGGACCCGATGACTCCCTGGCCGTTGAACTCGACGCCGCGGCGGCACGCTCGCAACGACGCGGGGGCTTTGCCATGGCAATCGTCGCGCTGGAGAACGCGGCGCGGCTCAGCGGTTCGGTTGCAGCGAGAAGCGAGCGGCTGATGCGCGCCGCCGAGCTGGCGGCTGAGTTGGCGCAGCCCGAAACAGTGGAGCGTCTGCTGCGCGAGGCAGACCTGGATCGACCCCCACCGCATGTGCAGGCACGGGTCGCGTGGATTCGTGAGATGAGTCAGCCCCTGACAGTGAACGATCCCGCGCGGATTCCCGCGCTGCGTGGCCTTGCCGATGACGCTCAGGCCGACGGTGCCGTTGACCTGGCGCTTAACCTCCTGTGGCGTGCCGCCCAGCGCTGCTGGTGGGGCAACGCAAGCGACGCAATGCGCGCGAGCATCATCGCAGCGGCCAGCGAGCTTGGATTGCCGGAGACGGATGCGCGCCTGATCGCGATCACCGGATATGTCGGGCCGCTCGAGCGCGGCAGCGACGTCTACCGGCAGTTGAGGGCACATGCCGCAACCGGCGTTGCGGACCCGGTGGTGGCGCGGATCCTGGGCCTCACCGCCAATACGATCGGCGCATTCGATTTAGGCGTGGGCTGGCTGACTGAGTCGAGCAACGCATTGCGTGAGCAGGGACGCCTCGGTGACCTGGCACGTGTTCTGTTCGCGCGGAGCTATGCCGAGATGGAGACGGGAGACTGGATGGGAGCCCTGACGAGTGCCGAGGAGTCAGTGCGTTTCGGAGAAGAAACCGGCCAGACGGTCTGGGTTGCCGCGGCGACGATTGTGCAGGCGAGACTCGCTGCCATGCGGGGCAGCCTGGCTGCCGCGGAGGCCCATGCGGTGCAGGCTGAGCGGCTGGTGCTTTCGCCGGGCACCAGTTTCCTACTGGCACTGCTGCAGAATGCGCGCGGTATTGCTGCGCTCGGCGCCGGCCGGCCTACGGAGGCTTACGAGCACCTGCAGCGTGTCCACACGCCCGCCGACCCGGCAATGAACACCAGTCTGCAGTTCTTCAGCCTGGCGGACCACGTCGAGGCTGCCGTGTCATGCGGCCAGGAGGCCGCTGCGGCCTCGATCCTCGAAGAGGTGGAGCGGCGTTCGGCGCCCGTCGCTGTGCCGTGGGTCCAGATGATGCTCTGCTACGGCAAGGCCCTGCTCGCCTCACCGGGCCGCGCGGAGCTGTTCTTCCAGGATGGTCTCGGCACGCTCGCGCAGAACTGGCCGTTCCTGCGGGCGCGTCTGCTCCTGGCATATGGCGGATGGCTGCGGCGCCAGCGCCGGGTCGCCGAGGCCCGCTCACCGCTGCGAACGGCCCGGGATATGTTCGATGCGCTGGGCGCCTCACCCTGGAGCGAACGTGCGCGTCAGGAACTTCGTGCTGCAGGCGAATCCAGCCGCCCTCGCACGGAACTCGTTCGCGACGTGCTGACGCCCCAGGAACTGCACATCGCAGAACTGGCAGCCGCTGGGCTTTCGAACAAAGAAATCGGCGCTCGGCTGTATCTGTCGCATCGGACTGTCGGCTATCACCTGCACCGGATCTTCCCGAAACTCGGCATCACCGCCCGCTCGGGCCTCCGCACCGTGCTCGACAGGGCGACACCGGCCGCTGCCTGATCGCCGGCCGGTCATCGGACCGGTCATTCGACAGAAGCGGCACCTCCGTGCCCCTGGTAGGAATTCGCCCGTCAAAGACGGAAAATTGGATACTGACCATGACCGATAGCAACGTACTCACATCGTATCGTGGCGAATTCCATGGACCGGTGTTGTCCGCCGCCTTCGCGCCGAGGCGCAGAAACGCAACGATCTCGGTCTCGCTCGAACGAATGCAGTCGGGCCTTCCGGTCCTCTGCGAGGAGACGACATGGCGCCTGCCGAACATTCTGCAGAGCACGGACGAGCCGAATCCGAGATTGATCGCCGCCCGGTGGCACGGTACGGACCTGCGCGAGCGATCATCCGAGATAGCTGGCGACTATCATATGTTCAGCATGAGCCTGCAGCCTTCGGAGTTCTCGCTATGGCTGGGAGCGGCATCGTTTCCCCACCAGGCCGTTGCTCCTGGAACGATCCAGATCACCCGACCTGCGTTGCCCGCCCGCATCGTCTACCACAGGCCATACGACGTTCTGCACCTGTATATGCAAAACTCGCTTCTGAAGGAGTGCTTCGAGTGGTCGCACAACAGGCGTCCTGCAGGTGAGATCATTATTCACGACCCACTCTTTTCTCACGATGCGGTATTGGAAATGCTCGGTACCGCCTTGTTGTCGATCACCGGGATCGGCGGATCATATGACGGGCTCCTTGCCGATTTCCTGAGTCTCTCAATCATCATTCGCGTCCTCGGGCTATACGGCGAATGCCCGCCCCCGACATCGCAAAAAGTCAATGCGCTTGCCAAATGGCGGCTGAGGCGTGCCATCGAGTTCATCGAGGCGCATACCGACGCCCCGGTCGCGCTTGCCGACCTCGCCCGGGTGGCGGGGTTGAGCCGCATGCATTTTGCCGCCCAATTCCGTGCGGCAACGGGGCTTCGCCCGCATGAGTATATGTTGCGTATACGCATCGAGAAAGCACAAGCCATGTTGGCGACATCCGATATGCCCATCGTTGAAGTGGCGCTGACTTGCGGCTTCGCTTCGCAGGCCCATTTTACCACCGCCTTCAGGCGCGTGGCTGGTCTGACCCCGAATCGTTGGCGGCAGCGCTATTGCGCGTGACAGGAGGCGCCGGCAGGTACACGCCGGCCACAGGTCGCCAGACAGGAGCACATATCACCTGCGTACCCGACTGCAGAGCGAACCGGGCCACCGTCAGAATGTCGTCGGCCGCACGCGGCACGTGCCATATGGTGGAACGCAATCGGTTCCGCCGTCGAATGCGTCGGCGGCAATGATTGCCGCCGATTGCTGGCGATCTTAGGCTACGCGCACTGAAGCGCGCATTCTCAGAATAGGGGCAAGTCTTGATGCGACCGACCACCGGATTGTTCATTCTCCTGGCAGTGCTTGCCCTCGCGGCGTGTTCCGATGTTACCGTGGCACCAAACCCGACCAACCCCGGTTACATCGGCAACTATGGACCGGGAAGTAGTGGGTGGCCGACTACCCCTGCGACGGGCGCCGAGCGCCGTATTGGCACCGGCCTTTAGTTGTTCGCCAGACTGACGTTGTCTGGTGGTGCCCGGGCGGTCCGATAGCTGACGCTCCGTCGCCCAGCAGCACGGCACGCATCATCGCAATCCGCGATTGCTGCATGGCAGTGGGATTGGTAAGCCCAGCCTATCTGCGCGGCGACGAGCACATTTGGGAGGGCTTGCGTCGCGCCCGCATGCCGAAGTGGCAATCCTGTCTCTGCGCGCAGACGTCGCGCGCCAACGGGTAAATAGATGTCGACCCAGATGTGTCGCTTCCTCCCTTTCACCCGCTCATGTCCGTCGCGCATCCGCGAACGCCGCGAGTTCGGGATTCTTCCCCGATGCCCGTCCGTGATGACAAGTGTGGGGCTGGCCTCCGACCGGCTGCCAGTTGCGCCGGGGATACAATGCGCGATGCGGCAGCACCCAGACACCAGCCACGGAAATTGCCGAGGACACGCGCGCCACCACCGGACTTCGCTGCCGGGTATGCCGCGCCGCCAGTGCCCATTCCGCCTCGGTAGGATCCGAAGGGTAGCATCGGGTTCGCATGATCCCTCCGCCGGGTTCGGACATTATGCTCGACCGGTCGCTGTCACCTGGAACTTCCAAACAGGCTCTGAGCTGGCCCAGACGCACCCTTGTATGAAAAAAGACTTTTGTCGAGAATATTTACGCGGGACATCACCGCTGTACTGCGTGACTAAGCAGTTGATATCAAACAAATCTCTGCCGTAGGAGTGGAGCGGTTGGCCTCGGACTAACGGATGCGGTGTCGGAATTCTTTACACATCCCCTCAGCTCCTCGCGGGTTGCCAATAAGATATTAACGATTGCAATGACTTAGAGCATACCTTTGCGCTCGACAAAACTGGCATGCCTCTTGCTTAAAAATTGCGCGTTGACGAATTTTTAACTCAGGAGCTCGGCCAAATGACTATCCGGCGCCTATTATTCTCGGCGATCATGCTGTTCGGTGGCGCTGGAGTTGCTCATGCAACCCTGACGGTGCAGACCGGTAACCACCCTCAGATCGATGATAATGTGATCAGCAACTCGAGTTGCGCCTCCCTCTTCGGCGGGCCTGGCCTTACAATCCAGGGCTGCTTGAACGGCAGCCACAGCACATTGGTTGACTTCACGTCGGACGAGTCGATCGATCACGCGGCCGGAGGTCAGGCAAAGATCGTGTCGGACGACGGCAATGGCTATTCAACACTCACCACGTCCGTGGTCGGCAAGACGTTCGCCACGATGATCCTGAACGTCGAGGCCAGTGCGAACGGCACGATCGATTTCACAGATGGGACGACAACCTCGGCCTTGTTTGCGATCTCGAAGCACGGCAGCAACTTTTTCACCATCGCGGGGGGGCCCTTCCAGTTCATCACCTTTACGACCTTCGACGCTGCCGGGGCCCCAGGTGGCATCGTGTCGGGTGTTGACCTGTCCGACATCGTCAATGATGTGAAGCAGGTGCGCCTGGGCGGCATCGCGGATCCGATCTCCCCCTCCTGCCCGCCAGGGGCGACTGGCAGCTTTCCCAACTGCAGCACCGCGCTTGTTCCTGAGCCAACCAGCATGCTGATCCTGGGCAGCGCACTGCTTGGACTGGGCGTTCTCAGGCGCTATCGCAGCGACGATTGAAGCCTTCAACAGCGTCGGGCGAACGGCGCGCGCCCTTGTCGAGCTAAGCCAGCCCGGCAGGGGCGTTGCGGTGTCTGCGCATGAGCCCCAGCCCGACCAGCCCCGCGCCCAGGACGGAGCGTGGCGCTTGAATTGCGACCTGGGCAACGCTGACCTGGACTATCGGGGAGACCAGATCAGGACGCCCAACATCGACAAGCTTGCCACCTAGGCAGTGCGTCTGGGAGTCCACCTATGGCGAACTGGTGTGCTCGCCGTCCCGCGCGGCATTGATGATTGGCCGGTATCCCATGCGATACGGCTTTAGACACTCGTCATCTTTCCCAGCCATACTTGCGGCCTGGCTACTGATGAACGAATTCTGCCGCAAGCCCTCAGGGCGGTTGGCTACACAACTCTGATGTACGGAAAGTGGCACCTCGACCATCCCGCTGAACAACTTTTCTTGCGATCGCTCGATTTGGCGAGCCAACAAAAGCTATGGTCGCGGGAGGTCCGTACAAAAATCAGCCTCGCGCGATCGCGTCGTGGAACAGGTCGCCTGTTCGAAGCCCGCGCCTCCTTGGGGCGGTTTACGGCCGCTTCGGCGAGGGATTGAACCTGCAGATTTGCGGCAGGCGAAAGAGGTCGTCGACGAATAGTCGTGAGCCCACCGACCAGAATGTCTTGGGGGACCAAATCGTTGGGGGGATAAAGTCGTTGCTGAATGGCACGGGCGATGGGTACAGTTCGAAATGGCCTCCGTGTGTGGGCCAGCTGTAACGCAGATGGGCGGAGGAGGCGATATGGACTATCCTTATGATCTCGGCCGTTACTCCCGGCGGGTGACCACCGCATCGGCGGATGCCCAGCGCTGGTTCGACCGTGGCCTCAACTGGTGCTTCGGTTACCATCATGAAGAAGCTGTCGCCTGCTTCGAGAAGGCGCTGGCGGCGGACCCGGATTGTGCCATGGCGCATTGGGGCGTCGGCTACGCGGCCGGCCCGAACTACAACTTCCCCTGGGAGCTGATGGATCCTGCCGGCAAGGCCGCGGCGCTCGCTCGCGCGCATGACGCTTCCCGTGCTGCCCTCGCGCTGGTCAGCGGCGTCACCGCGGCGGAACGCGCGCTGATCGAGGCGCTGCCCGCCCGCTATCCGCAACGCGACCCGATCGAGGATCAGGGTCCGTGGAACGACGCTTTCGCCGACGCCATGCGCCGCGCGCACCAGGCGCACCCAGGTGACCTCGAAGTCCGCCATATCTTCGCGGAAGCGATCCTGAATCGTACCCCCTGGCGCATGTGGGATCCGCGTAGCGGCGAGCCAGCTCCCGGCGCGGGTACGCTCGAGGCGCGCGACGTGTTGGAGTCCGCGTTTCGCGATCTGCCTGGTGCGATGAACCATCCCGGGTTGCTGCACCTGCACGTCCACCTGATGGAGATGTCGCCGCATCCCGAGGCGGCGCTGGTCACCGGCGACCGACTGCGCGAAGTGAGCCCCGACATGGGCCATCTCATCCACATGCCCACCCACATCGACATCCAATGCGGCCACTACCGCGACGCGATGCATTGGAATCTGAAAGCTATCGTCGCGGATCGCATGTTCTACGATCGCGCCGGGCCGCTGAACTTCTATTCCGGCTACCGCGTGCACAATTACCACTTCGCTGCCTATGGAGCGATGTTCCTCGGGCAGTACGCGCCTGCCATTGCCGCCGCAGACGAGTTGATCGAGACCATGCCCGAGGCGTTGCTGCGGATTCCCTCGCCACCGATGGCCGACTTCTTCGAAAGCTACGTATCCATCAGGCAGCACGTCCTGATCCGCTTCGGCAAATGGCACGAGATCATTGCGCAGGACCTGCCAGTGGATGGCGAGCTGTACTGCAACACCGTGGCGATGATGCATTATGCCAAGGGCGTTGCGCATGCCGCGCTGGGCAACGTGCCGGCGGCGGAAGCCGAACAGGCGTTGTTCCGCGCAGCCGCGCAACGCGTACCCAAGTCCCGGCATATCCACAACGTGCCCTGCGTGCAGTTGATGGCCATCGCCGAGGAGATGCTGGAGGGCGAGATCGCCTATCGTCGCGGCGAGCACGGTGCGGCCTTCGCCCGGCTCCGCGCCGCCATCGCGCTGGAGGACGATCTGCCGTACGACGAGCCGTGGGGCTGGATGCAGCCAGTTCGCCACGCACTTGGTGCGCTGTTGCTGGAGCAGGGCCGCGTTGCAGAGGCCGAGGTGGTGTATCGTGAGGACCTCGGCCTGGGCGGCGCGCTGCCCCGTGCACAGATCCACCCGGACAACCTGTGGGCCCTCCGCGGGCTGCTCGACTGTCTCGAGCGGCGCGGTGAGACTGCAGAGGCCGGGATGATCCGCCAGCGCGTGGGCTTCGCGGCCGCCCGCGCCGATCTGCCGGTGTCGGTGTCGTGCTTCTGCGCGCGCGGCGAGGCCGCCTGAGCGGCAATCGGCCTCGCGGAAGGCAGCAGTATCTGCGCTGGCATTCGCCGCGTTGTGTGACATGCTTCGCTTGACAGCGAACGCTACCCAATCACGGGATACGTTCGACTGACGAGGGACGAGCGATCCATGAAAATCGTTAAAGTGTCGGCGATCCCAATGTCGGCGCCGGTGCCGGAGGAAAATCGTCACCGTACCGACCTCGGCACCAAGGTGAAAAGTGATGCGACACTGATCCGCGTTGAGACGGACAACGGGCTCACCGGCATCGGCGCGGCTCTCGGCACGCCGCCTATCGTCGCAGCCATCGTCGAGCACGAGCTCGCGCCGGAATGCATCGGCGAGGACCCGATGTTCTCGGAGCGCATCTACGAGAAGATGTATAACGGCTCGCGCAGCAGGCCGGCGCTGGCGCGCGGCGTCACGCAAGCTGATGAAAGCCGGCGCCGCGGTGTCATCATGGAGGCAATTGCCGGCGTGGACATTGCGGTGTGGGACGCGAAGGCCCAGGCACTGGGCATTCCGCTCTACCAGGCTCTCGGCGCCGTGCGCAGCTCCGTTCGGGGCTACGCCAGCGGCGGCTGGGCGCCGGGCGACGAGGCTGAGGCGGAACTCGCAGGCTACGCTGCCAAGGGCTTCAGCGCTGCCAAGATGCGTGTGGTTGGCCGCGACGGCTTCTCCATCGCCAACTGCGTGCGCCGCGTGAAGGCAGCGCGGCGGGGCCTGGGTCCCGATGTCGAACTGATGGTCGATGCACACGGCTCACTGGAGGTCGCCACAGCCATCAGGCTCGCCAGGGAGCTTGAGCCCTACGATATCGCTTGGTTCGAAGAGCCGGTCTCGCCGGACGATCACGCCGGGCAGGCGGAGGTACGCCGATCGACGACGATCCCGATCGCTTCGGGGGAGCGCGAGTTCACGCGGTTCGACTTCCAGGATCTGCTTGAGCGCCGTGCTCTCGATATCGCGCAACCGGATGTGGCCCGTGCGGGTGGCCTGACGGAGATCAGGCGCATCGCTGCGCTGACGTCGGCGCACGGTGTTCGCCTGGCGCCGCACGCCTGGGGCAGCGGCGTGCTGTTTGCGGCGAGTATCCACGTCGCAATGGCAGCCGCCAACTGCCACATCCTCGAAGTAACCCAAGGCTACATGCCGATGATGTGGGAATTGTTCAACGAGCCATTCGACATACGTCCGGACGGCATGGTGCATGCGCCTGATCTGCCCGGCCTCGGGTTCACCTTGTGCGCGGATGCGCTGGAGCGGTTCCGTTATGTCGATGGGCCTGAGTTCGAGTTCTAGCGAACTGCCATCGAGGTCCCCGCGACGCTGCGCCGTAATGCCCGTGCGGACCGGCGCGCCTGTGCGCCAGCAGAATTGCCCGCGCCGCTTCCTTCGGCTGCTACGGTATCGAAATGCCCGATCGGGCAATCGAAGTAGAACAGCATGACAATCACCGACAGCATGATCAGCCTCGATGTGCTGCCTTCTCTGCTTGCGGCCTGCCTTGTGCTGCTGCTCGGTACCGTGGTCACCCAGCGTGTCGCGTTGCTCGCCCGCTACAGCATTCCGAGCCCGATCGTTGGGGGCATTCTGTTCGCTTTGCCGCCGCGGTGCTGCTGCGCACCACGGGGAAAGGCATCACGATGGCAAACGCAGCCAGATCCAACCTGCTGCTGATATTCTTCGCCAGCCTCGGGCTTGCCTCCGACCTGCGGCTGCTCCTTCGCGGCGGTCCTCGGCTGTTGCGGTTTATGCTGGCACTGGTGCCGTTTCTCCTTGCACAGGACGCACTCGGCGTCGCGATGGCGAAGCTGCTTGGTCTGCACCCATTTCTTGGCCTGGTCGCCGGCTCGATCACCCTGGTGGGTGGACACGGCACCGGCGCGGCCTATGTCGAGAGGTTTGGCGAGGCCAGCGCTGTTCAGGGCGTCATGGCGTTGACCATGACCTCGGCAACGCTCGGTCTGGTACTCGGCGGTATTATCGGAGGCCCGGTAGCAGAACGACTGATCCGCCGGTTCAATCTATCGTCCGAGCCGATCCGCGCCAAGGATGGAGACGTCATCATGGGTCCGGCCGAAACCCCGGTGACGATGGTTCCGCTGATCGGCTCGCTGGCGGCGGCGTTGGTCGCGGTTCTGGTCGGTCAATGGCTCGGAGCGTGGCTGGTTGAACATGCCGTTGACTGTGCCGGATTTTTTGCTGTGCCTGTTAGCCGGACTGATACTGAGTAATGGCGGCAGCCTGGTCGGGCTGCGGCTGCACGCATCGGCGACAGAACTGATAGGAGCAGTCTGCCTGTCGCTGTTCCTGGCCTGGACCATGATGGCGCTTGACCTCGGCACCGTCTTCCGCACGGCTGGACCTCTGCTGGTCATTCTCGCGTTCCAGGTCGTGCTGGTGGGTCTCTGGGCATCCCTGATCACATTCCGCATTGGCGGAAGGGATTACGAAAGCGCGGTGATGGCGGCAGCGTTCTGCGGGTTTGCGATGGGTGCCACGGCGACCGCAATCGCCAACATGCAGGCACTCGCCCGCCGCCACGGCCCCGCGCCGCAGGTCTTCCTGATCGTGCCGATCGTCGGCGCCTTCTTCATCGACATAATTAATGCGGTGGTGCTGACGTTCTTTCTGTCGCTCGAGGTCATGGGATTCGGATAGCTCGGCTCGCCTCTTGCGCCTCGCCTGGCGAGTTTCAGCCAGCCGGCCAGGGTGACATCGCTGCCTTGACTGTGCTCGTTGCAATCGGCGCGGACTCGATTTGGAGCGTGCGGGTCGGAAATGCGAATGCAACCCCGATCTCATTCATAAGATCCATTGTCTGCAAAAGGATCGCCTCGCGCTCCCTGAGCTCGACACTGTAGTCCTGGACGTCGAAATAGAACATCACCAGGATATCGAGACTGCTCTCCGAGAAATTGTTGAAGCGCACCTGAAAATTGGTCTTATTGGTGAGGGGATGATCGAGGATGAGGCGGTTGATGCCGGCAACGAGTTCCTCCACCTTATCACGCGCCGTATCGTAGGTGACCTGCACAAAAAACCGTTGGCGACGCATGGCACGAAGGCTGAGGTTTTCAACGGTCGCATTCACGACTGAATTGTTGGGGATCGATATCAGCGAGTTGTCCTGCGTACGAATTCGGGTGCTGCGGAAGCCGACATCCTGAACTGTGCCTTCAGCCCCGCCAACCCTGATGTAGTGACCGATGCGGAACGGCTTTTCGACCATGATAACCAGGGAGCCAAGCAGGTTCGCTATGCTGTCGCGCGCCGCAAGTGCTACGGCCAGGCCTCCGACGCCCAGCCCGGCAAGCACCGAATAGGCTGGAAACCCCAATTCGTCCGCGCCCCGCATCAGGAATACAACGGCGACTACAACGCCGACCAGGCGCGCACCGAGCCTGATGAGCTGGCTGTCGAGGCTGCTCCGCCTCAGATGCTCGGACGAAACGACCAGGTCGCCGAGGATGACCACACCAATGATAGAGAGCCACGCGGCACTGAAGGAAAATGCCGTGGTCTGGATGAAGTCGATGACAATTCGTGTCGTTCCGCCGATGCGGAGAATGACGCATAGGAAGGGCACCAGGAAGGCAGCTACCAGGCTGATTGCCAGAGGAACCGGCACGGCGTGCCAATACAAACGCGGATTGTCCTCGACGAGGACCACAAGGCGGCGCGCCACGCGATGGCTAGCGAAGATGAAAAGTGCACCAACGAGTAGGCCCGCGGCCAGTCCGAGCCACTGCCATGCGGTCACGCCAGCGAATGGAGTCCTGGCCCAGTTCGGCAGTTGGAGCATCCAGCGGAACGGGATGAGGCTCATCAATCCTAATGGGGAACTCAGAAAGGCCTCGTAGAGCGTGTGGGTATTGCCGCCGCTCAATGCTCGATAGGACTCATTCAGCTCCTTTGCGGGCCCGGGCTTGTACGGCAGGTCCGCCACTTTCGCATAGAATTCGGGAAGGCGATTGATGGTGTCGGCAGACACCAGGTATTCGCCAGCTCGCGGCCCGTCGTGAATCAGGACGAAGTCAATTTCCGTACCCGGTATTCTCCACCGCTTCGACGCGCGAGTAGCCATCGCATCCCGGTCGGGGATGTCGGCAAGCGGAGGCAGCTCGATGCGATCCAGTATCTCCTTGAGCTGTAGCAGGCGCTCGATCGGGACCGTATCGATGAGCACCGGCGAAATCCCGGAAATATCCAAAGCTCGGATAGCCTTCGGCGCGCGCCTGAGCAGGCTTAACTGCCTCCGGCGCAGATCCGGGACCAGATAGAGCCGATCGGATTTTGTGTATTCATGGAGTATGTCCACCAGTCCGGCATAGATGCCGTCGAGGGTCTCTGTGATTCCTTGAATGGTGGCTCTCGGGCTGGACGTATCCAGCGGGCTGAGCGCATCGGTATTTGCGGCCTTGGCAGCATGCAAGCAACCAAACAGGAGGCAGGCGAGGACCGCGAGCGTGCGCATGAGAAGCCGAATGATTTCGATCATCGTACCCCCGTGAGCACTCCCTGGGCTTTCCCCGAACAGGCACTTTGACAGAAGCATCAATCCGACTGCGACTCAATAGGAGGGGCTGGCAAGCCCACGGAGAAGTCCACGCATGGCGCGCGGCATTCGAGCCAAAGTCAACGCATGGATATCTACCAGGCGAGGACTGGATGTGGGCCGCAGCCTCAGAAGCTGTGCCAACGCGGGTGGGGCACCAGGCGGATGCGGGCTGCCGCCGATCAATAACCATCAACTGCAACAACAGCTTCGGCGAATGCCTGCGGAGCTTCCTGTGGCAAATTGTGACCGATACCGCCGCTGATGAGCCGATGCGAGTACTTGCCCGAGAACTTCTTGGCATAGGACGCGGCGTCAGGGTGCGGTGCGGCGTTTGCGTCGCCTTCCAGTGTGATTGTGGGTACGGCGATGACCGGAGCTTCGGCCAGGCGCTTTTCCAGACTGTCGTATTTCGCCTCGCCTTCGGCCAGGCCAAGCCGCCAGCGGTAATTGTGGATTACGATGCTGACGTGATCCGGGTTGTTGAAGGCCGCGGCGCTCCGATCGAACGTCGCATCGTCGAACTCCCATTTCGGCGAGGCAGTCTGCCAGATGAGCTTGGCGAAATCGTGCCGGTATTTGCCGTAGCCCGCTCGCCCACGTTCCGTGGCGAAATAGTATTGGTACCACCATTCGAGTTCGGCTTTTGGTGGCAACGGCATCTTGTTGGATTCCTGGCTGCCAATCAGGTAACCACTCACGGAAACAAGCGCCTTGCAGCGTTCCGGCCAGAGTGCCGCGATGATGTCGGCTGTTCGAGCTCCCCAATCATAGCCGGCAAGGATTGCCTGCTTGATCTGGAGAGCGTCCATCAAGGCGATGACATCGACAGCCACCACGGATTGCTGGCCATTGCGGGCTGTGTGGCTCGAAATGAAATGTGTCGTCCCGTAGCCGCGCAGATACGGTACGATCACCCGGTAGCCCGCCGACGCCAGCAAAGGCGCGACGTCAACATAGCTGTAAATGTCGTAGGGCCAGCCGTGCAGAAGAACGACCGCGGGCCCATCAGCGGGGCCTGCCTCGGCGTACCCGACATTCAGAAGGCCGGCATTGGTCTGCTTCAGCGAAGCAAAGGACGCGTTCGTCCCGGGTTTCACCGTGGGCAGAACCGCCGATTTTTGGGTGTTGGACTGCGCTTTCGCAGACCCGATCACGGCGATCTGGGTGGCGACGAAAGTCATGGCTGCGGTGCTCAGGAAGCGGCGGCGGTTCTCGGTGAGCGCTGCTGGGCCGGTTTCGGCATGCATGTCGTGTGCTGTGTCGGATGTCATGATGACTCCTTGCCAAAAAAGCGATGTCCGCGGCGGATGCCCGGCTCGATGGGCTGCGCTGCGCAATGCGACAAATGCGCGGGCAGGGCTATTGGACGATGGTATCGTTGATACTTTGGTATCGTACCGGCTTGCTTGACTGACTGGCGCTACCACCTGCCACCAAGCCGGAGCGGAGCCAGTCCTGACGAAAGCAATGGATGTTGTCCTGGCTGCTATAGGGGACGCCCTGGGTGCCAGCGTTTGCTCCCCAATGACAACGACTGGCCGCTATAAACCGACACCAAAGTATGATCGACGGTCACCGTAGAGTGGCGCATCCTCGCGACTTGGTGATTGTCACGAAAGTATCGGGATGGAGAACGACCTCACCCTCGTCGTCGATGCGCTCCCTGGTTTGGTATGGACTACGCTCGCCGACGGGCGCATCGATTTCTTCAATCAACGCTGGTACCAGTACACTGGCCTTGGCGTTGACGAGGCGTTTGGCGCTGGGTGGCAGGCTGCGATCCACCCAGAAGACCTGCCCAAACTCCTCGAATGCTGGCGATCCCCTCTGGCTTCCGATGAGCCATGCGACATGGAAGTGCGCCTGCGACGGTACGACGGGACCTATCGCTGGTATCGCTTTCGCACCTCGCCTCTGGCCGATGCATCTGGACAAACCGTCACATTGTGCGGCGTCGGCCTCGACATCGAGGATCGACGGCGGACTGAAAGAGCCTTGCGTGCCAGCGAGGACCATTATCGCGCAATCGTCGATGGCATTCCGGCTCTCGTCTCTCTTTGGACACCGACCGGTGAACTGGACTCCGGCAATCGCCACTACCTGGAATATTTTGGCGAGACGATCGAGGAACTGCGACGGTGGGGAAAGGCTGACACGTTTCATCCGGATGACCGGCCACATGCATTCGCCGCGATCAGGCAGGCGGTCGAAACCGGTGATCCGTTCGACTTTGAGGGCCGTCGCCGCCGCGCCGATGGCGTCTACCGTTGGTTCCACATGCGCGGCTCACCGCTGCGGGATACCGACGGGCCCATCGTCCTTTGGCACATTCTGCACACTGATATCGACGACCGGAAACGTGATGAAGCTCTGTTCGCCGGGGAAAAGCGATTACTGGAGATGGTCGCGGCCGGCCGCCCGATGTCGGAAATACTTGAAGCTCTCTGTCAACTTGTCGAAGGTACGGCAGGCGGGTGTCACTGCGCCGTCGTGTTGGCCGATCCTGGTGGCACGCGTCTCGAATACGGCGCTGCGCCGAGCCTTCCCGCAAGCTTCATCGCCTCCATCGTCGGCCGGCCGATCGACATCGAATCGGATCCATGCGCGACGGCAATGCACCTGAACGAACGGGTGGTTGCGGCTGACCTTGCATCGGAGCCGCGCTGGGCCACCGATACATGGCTCCCTCTGGCCCTGGCCCATGGGCTGCGGGCGTGCTGGTCAACACCGATCGTGTCCACGACCAGCAAGATCCTTGGCGCAATTGCGATTTACTACGACGAGCCCAGGGCGCCGACGTCACTCCATCAAAGCCTCATCGACCAATTCACCAACATTGCGAGCATCGCCATCGAGCGTGCGCAGGGCGACGCCGCGCTGAAGCTCAGTGAGGCGCGCAAGGCCGCGATCCTGGACTCGGCGCTCGACTGCATTGTGACGATTGATCACGAGGGCCGTATCACCGAGTTCAATCCGGCCGCAGAGCGCACTTTCGGTTATCGCCGTGACGAGGTGGTGGGTCAGCGGCTGGCCGACGTCATCATTCCGCCATCACTTCGCGAGAAACATCGCCTCGGATTTGCCCGCTACCTGGCGATGGGCGAGTCACGAATGATTGGCAGTCGGATTGAACTGACGGCGCTGCGGGCCGATGGGACCGAGTTCCCGGTGGAGCTGGCGATCACACGCATTCCGTTGGACGGACCTCCGTCCTTCACCGGCTACCTGCGCGACATCACGCAGCGCAAACAGGCCGAGGAAGGGCTGCGGCGCAGTGAGGCATTTCTGGCGGAAACCCGCCGCCTCAGTTCAACCGGCGGCTTTTCCAAACGCGTGGCGACCGGCGAAATCACCTGGTCTGAGGAAGTCTATCGCATATTCGAGCTCGATCCTGCGATACCATTGACTCTCGAGCGGATCCTTACCCGCGTGCATCCGGATGACATCCACTCGTTTCATGAAATCCTCGAACGACAGCGGCGCGGCGCCGACTACGAACACGAGTACCGGCTGCTGATGCCCAATCAATCGGTCAAGTACCTGCACGTGGTTGCTCACGCGAACCGGGACCAGGACGGTCAAGTGGATTACATCGCCGCGGTCCAGGACGTGACGCAACGCCGGCTGTCGGAACAGGCACTCGCCAAGGCCCGGTCGGAGCTCGCACACGTCGCCAGGGTCACAACCCTGGGAGCATTGACCGCGTCAATCGCCCACGAAGTCAACCAGCCGCTGTCGGGCATCGTCACCAATGCCAGCACATGCCTACGGATGCTGGCCGCCGATCCTCCCAATGTCGACGGCGCGCGCGAAACTGCACGGCGTACGATTCGTGATGGCAACCGTGCGTCCGAGGTGGTTACGCGATTGCGCGCGCTGTTTGCCAAGAAGGAACCCACGACGGAAACCGTGAACCTGAACGAGGCAACCCGAGAGGTCATTGCGCTGTCACTGAGCGAACTGCAGAGGAGCCAGGTCATCCTGCGACAGGAACTTGCGGGCGACCTTCCGTCTGTCACCGGCGATCGTGTTCAGCTTCAGCAGGTCATCCTGAACCTGCTCCTGAACGCCGCAGACGCGATGAGCGACGTCCACGATCGACCGCGAGAGCTGTTGATCAGAACCGAACGGGACCAACACGACCGCGTACGCCTGACGGTGCGGGACGCCGGTTCGGGTTTCGAACCTCAAGGTGTGCAGAAACTTTTCGATGCGTTTTACACGACGAAGCGTGGCGGTATGGGGATTGGCCTGTCGGTCAGTCGCTCCATCATCGAGAGCCATCATGGTCGTCTATGGGCAGCATTGAATGATGGTCCGGGAGCCTCGTTTGCATTTTCCATTCCTCGGCGGTCCGAGGGTGTGATCGGCGCCCACAGTCTTGGCGCCATTTGGACGTCCGCTGTGACGGACATACAGCAGGCCGTGAGGAATTTGTGATGGACATACCTTCACTCGTGTCGATCGTCGATGATGACGAGTCTGTGCGCGAGTCGCTACCCGACTTACTGAGGGAATTCGGTTTTGCTGCTCAGGCGTTCGCATCGGCGGAAGAATTTCTGGCGTCCGATTATGTCGGCCAGACCAAATGCCTGATTCTCGATATCGCCATGCCTGGGATGTCGGGACCCGATCTGCAACGGGAACTGGCGCATCGCCGTCAAGCAATCCCGATTGTCTTCATCACGGCTCACGCAGATGAGAGCGTCCGTCCCCATCTCCTTGGACAGGGCGCTGTCGAGTGCCTGTTAAAGCCATTCAGCGACACGGCTCTGCTGGGAGCGCTCAATGCTGCCTTCCGCGAGGGCTGAATGATCGTCACGCGCTTGCACCCTTGCAAGTTATGGGGATATACATTGATTAGCGAGCACGGCTGACCAGACATCGAGGTTGTCTCCCATGTCGCATGCCGTACCAATCGTGTTCGTTGTCGACGACGATATCTCGGTACGGGAATCGCTGGAATTGCTGATCAGTAGCGCCGGCTGGCAGCCGGAGACATTCGTGTCCGCGCAGGAATTCCTGTCTCGCCCACGAGTTCTCGTTCCGAGTTGCCTGGTGCTCGACGTCAATCTGCCGGATCTCAATGGTCTCGACCTGCAGAAACATGTCGCCGCCGATCGGATGGACCTGCCGATCATCTTCATCACGGGTTATGGTGACGTGCCGATGACGGTCCAGGCCATGAAGGCCGGAGCGGTCGAGTTCTTGACCAAGCCATTCGGCGACGAGGTGCTGTTGAGCGCCATCCGGCACGCCATCGAGCGCAGCCGCACTGCGCTCGATCACGAAGCTGCGATTAGGATGCTGCGGGATGATTACGCTTTGCTCAGCCGTCGCGAGCGGGAGGTCATGGCGTTGGTGGTCTCAGGCTTGCTGAATAAACAGATCGGTGGCGAACTCGGCATCAGCGAAATCACGGTAAAGGCACACCGTGGCCAGGTCATGCGGAAGATGAAGGCCGGATCGCTTGCCGACCTGGTCAACATGCACGCGAAACTTGGTTTTGAACGCGCGTCAAGAGACTGATTGTCCGTTTTCCTGCGGATTCTTGCATCGCTGATCGTGTGCGGACGCGCGATGGTCGTTGCGAAACGGCGGTGCTTCCAGACAATGAATTTGACCCCGACGCCAACGACCGATCGCACAGTCGTAATATTCCAATGATACATATTGTTCTTTTTACATCATAAAGCATTTGCGGTTTGCAGACTGATACCAAGGTATTGACTATACCTTTGTCCAATAGCGTCACCTTCGCTCTTCTGATGTGGTTTCGTCTGTGTTCTGCGTATCGCAGACAAGGGGCGCAGCAGGAGGCTGATCATGGTGGCAGTATCGTCAACGCCGATCCCGCAGAGCCTGCTCGCCACTTCGGCTGCAGCGCTGGCGAGCGATGCCGGTTCGGTCGGCACGCATGGCGCCAGGTCCGCATGGGGGTCACCTGGCCAATGGCGGTTCGAAACCCCCAACCGGGACGCGGGCTCGGCTGCGGGCAGCATTGGACATTCGCCGCAGCCGGCGCCGTTCGCCAGCATGATGATCAAGCTGCTTGGCCGTGCCGTAGCAGCATTGGACAGCGATGTCTCGGTGGCGAAGGATTGCATAGTCCAGGCGTCGGCTCTCCTGCTGACAGCACACAACAGGGCGGACCGCGACGACGCCGGCGCAGTTGCGCGGCTCGCACTCGGAGGCCTGGCCCCGTGGCAGGTGCAGCGGGTGACCAAGCACATCGATGGCGCTTTGGCGTCGACAATCCGGGCACACGATTGCGCCAGTATCGCTCGCTTGAGCACTGGCTATTTCTCTCGAGCCTTCAAAGCCAGCTTTGGCGAGAAATTCTCCAGCTATGTCATCCGGCGACGGATTGAGCGCGCCCAGGCCATGCTGATGCTGACCGAGGAATCGCTGAGCCAGATCGCACTGAGTTGCGGTTTTGCCGATCAATCGCACTTCTCGCGGTTGTTTCGTCGTGAGGTCAAAGCCAGCCCGGCCAACTGGCGCCGTCAACGCCGGGTGGTTCCGGCGATGCAGCGACAGTGAGCTCACGGGTCATCATCCGCCGCGAACGAGGCTAATGTGGTTCCGCGTGTTCCGCCGCCGCCTTCGGATTGGACCCAATGACAGTTGCCGAGCAGTTCGCAGCCCATGCCATCGACACGCGATTTGCGGATTTGCCGGCCGACACCCGGCAACGCGCGGCGATCTATGTGCTGGATAGCCTTGGTGTCGGCATAGCCGGATCGTCGGTTGAAGGCGCGCGGGAACTGCTCCGCGTCGCGTCTGGCTGGGGAAGCCCGTCGGCGACCGTCTGGGGCCGCAGGGAACGGCTTGCGGCGCCAGCAGCGGCGTTCGTCAACGCCTGGCAGATGCACAATCAGGAATTCGATTGCCTGCATGAATGCGCCGTGGTGCATGCCATGGCCAGCGTGCTGCCGGCTGCTTTGGCTGCCGCCGAGACGCGCGGCGGCGTCAGCGGGGCGGAACTGATCGTGGCAGTTGCGGTCGGCGTGGATATCGCTGCGGGCCTGGGGCTTGCCGCACGAGCGGGTTTCCGCTTCTTCCGTCCAGCCACCGCCGGAGGGTTTGGCGCCGTCGCCGCTGCCGGACGTCTGCTCGGCCTCGATTGCAAAGCGCTGGAGGCTGCCTTCGCCTGGCAACTCGCACAGGTGAGCGGCACAATGCAGGCCCATGCCGAAGGCAGCCCTTTGCTGCCGGTTCAGATTGCGTTCAACGCTCGCGCCGCCCTGCAATCCTGCGAATTGGCAGGCATGGATTTCGCCCCCACCCGGTCCGTCTTCGAAGGCCCGTATGGCTACCTGGCCCTGTTCGAGGGGGCCTTCGATCTGGACTCGGTTCTCGGCAGCCTCGGCCGCACTTGGCGCATTGGCGAATTCAGCCACAAACCCTTCCCCGCAGGACGCGCGGCGCATGGTGGCATTGAAGGCGTCATGGCGCTGCAGGCGGAACATGGCTTCGCGCTCGACAATGTCGATCGCATCGAGGTGCTCGCTCCGCCGCTGATCCTGCGGTTGGTGGGGCGCAAACTGCCGCCGCAGACCAGTGCGACCTATGCGCGGCTTTGCATGGGATATGCAGTGGCCAAGGTCTTGCAGCATG
Source organism: Acetobacteraceae bacterium (assembly GCA_036265005.1). Taxonomy (GTDB): domain Bacteria; phylum Pseudomonadota; class Alphaproteobacteria; order Acetobacterales; family Acetobacteraceae; genus JAMXLO01. The sequence continues at coordinate 61,417 of DATAPW010000082.1, forward strand.
GTCGGCTGGATCTTGCGGACTTCCGCGACGACGCATTGAGTGATCCGGTTACGCACGCTTTGGCTGCACGGATCGAGACCCGCAGTGACGGCAATACGGATCCCAATGCAATGGCACCCCAGGCAGTGAGCGTGCATCTCAAGGATGGCACTGCCTTACGCTGGCAGTGCGCGACGATGCTGGCCAACCCGGCGCGTCCGCTCACCCGCGAGCTGCATTTAGCGAAATTCCATCGATGCTGCGCGTTCGCGCTCGATGATCTTGCGGCCGATGCACCGGTTATGCTGGTGGAGATGATTGACCACCTGCAGGATGTGTCGGACGTACGGCAGCTCACCGGGCTGGTCTCCGGTGTCCGATCATAGGGCCGATGGGTGGAGCGGAGCGATACCCATCGCCGCCCCAGCGGATGGTGCAAAGCACTATCGTGGCGGCGGCGCCGTGCTGCTCCGTATGATCAGTTCCGCGTCCAGTGGCGGCGGACAGTCCGTCGAGCCGTTCTCCAGATAGCCAATGATGTATCTGGCTATCTCTTCGCCCATCCGTCGGCTCGGTACCCGGATCGTCGTCAACGGCGGATCGAGATGCGCCGACATGTCGGTGTCGTCGAAGCCGACGATGCTCAGGTCCCTGGGAATCGCCAGGTTGAGCTGCTTCGCCTCGATCATGGCGCCCGTTGCGATGTAGTCGTTTGTGCAAACCAGGGCGGTGGGGCGCAATCGTCCGTCCGCGAGAATCCTGCGCATGCCATCCCGGCCGCTGGCAATATGCCGGCTGTCCACCCGGGCAAAATGCTGCGGACGTATGGCGATGCCGCTACGCGCCAGCGTGTCCTGCACGCCGGCAATGCGCTCCTGGATCCGGTCGTTGCCCTGGCTTTCGTGCGCGACCATGCCGAAGTCGAGATGCCCCAGCGCGAGCATATGTTCGGTGAGCTGCACGGCCGCAGCATAGTTGTCGAAGCCGATACAGGTGTGCATCGTGTCGCGGCCGCTGGTGTAGGTGATGACATATGGCACGTTCTGCGACTTCAGCAGCTGGAACAGTCCGTCCGGCTGCGCCTCGCCGACCAGCACGAGACATTCGACACCCTGCTCGATCAGCTTGCGCGCCTGCTTGAGGCGCAATTCCTCGGAAACGTCGGTGCAGCACAGGATCAGCATGTAGTGCGCCGCAGCCAGATCGTGCTGCAGAGCCTCGATCAGGATGGCAAAGTTCTGGTGGCTGAGTGTCGGGATCATGACCCCGACGGTGCGGGTGCGCAGCGAAGCCAATGCCTTGGCAACGCCGTTCGGCACCCAGTTCAGCGCCAGCGCAGCCTGCGCGATACGGTCGCGCAATTCAGGTGAAACAAGGTGCGGCGTATTCAGGGCGCGGGAGACGGAAGCAGTCGAGACGCCGGCCTGCCGCGCAACGTCCTCCAACTTGACGGTGGCGCTGCTGGATCGGCGTGGTCGGCGGCGGGCCCCAACAATGGCCTCGGCACGCTCAGCCCTGATCACGCCCCGCTCGCGTTCCATTGTCCTTCAGACGGTGATCACCACGTAGTCCTGTTCGACGGTGACGGGTACGGTCTCCGCCTCGAATGGCCCCTTTGCGAGCGTCGCACCTGGCTCCACCTCAACGGCGTAGGTGCGGGCATGCACGCTGTCGGGATCGCACCAGGATTGGCCGGTGCGGATATCGAATTCCCAACAGTGCCAGGGACAGCGCAGCATCTCTCCCTGCCGCGTCAGCCGGTACTCGCCGGGCGCAGGCGAGTCCAGGCGGCTCAACAGCTTGCCACGACAGAGCTGCGCCCCTTGATGCGGGCAGCGGTTGATGACCGCGAAGAACTCATCATTCACGTGGAAGATGCCGATCTCACGCCCCTTCACCGTCACGATCTTGCACGTGCCGGGGCTGATCTCATCCACTGTGGCGACGATATGCCGGCTCATGGTCAGTCGAGGCCGTACAGCGCACGGGCATTGTCGCGATAGATCCTGCGCTTCCATGCCTCGGGCAGCGGGACCTTGAATGCGTAGCGCGGATCGTCCTGATCCCAGTGCGGATAGTCGGTCGAGAACATGACCCGGTCGATGCCGATCCATTCGAGGGTGGAGAGCATGTCGCGGGGGCGCTCCGGCTCCTCGATCGGCTGCGTGGTGACCCAGATGTGCTGCCGCACATATTCCGAGGGCTTTTGCCGCAGGAACGGCACTTCGGCATGCAGCCGCTTCCATGCCTTGTCGAGCCGCCAGCACAGTGCCGGCAGCCAGGCGAAGCCGCCTTCGACCAACACGATGCGGAGATTGGGAAGGTGCTCGAATACCCCCTCGCACACCAGGCTGGTAACCAGTGTCTGCATCGACTGCACGTACGAGGGATGCTCCTCGTGGTAGAACGACGGCCAACCGCCGCCGGTGGATGGGTGGCCACTGGTGCCGCCGAGGTGCAGCGAGATCGGCAATCCGTTTGCCGCGCAGGCTTCGAGGATCGGCCAGTAGCGCCGGCGTCCGAGCGGCTCGAGGCCACGCGGTGGAATCTGTACCTGCGCGAATCGCCGATCGCCAGCGCGCTTCTCGATTTCGGCGATCGCTGCTGTCTGATGCTCGATATTCACCATCACAGCGGCCTTCAGGCGCGGATCGGGATCGCACCAGCGCGCCAGTTGCCATTCGTTGGTGGCGGTCGCCATCGCGGAGCCGAATTCGACATTCCGCTCCCCACCCGCGCCACCGACCAGAGGCGCCAGCAGGCCGTAGGAAACATCGAAGAGATCCAGCAACTGCTGTTGCATGAACGGCAGGTCAGACCCTGGATGCGTACCGTCGGGCGGCCATGCATCCATGCGCTGGCCAGCACCCGGAGACATGCGCGGATAGCCTGTTGACTTGGCAAGGCCCTGGCGGGTGCGTCCGCCAATGCTGCGGCGATGTTCCCGCCAGCGTTCCGGCAGGAACGCATCGAACTCGTCTGGCGACTTGTAGAACGGATGCACGTCGCAATCGATGAAGCCGGTGAAGCTCTGGTTGATGACCTCGGGCTTGCGATCCATGACCGTGACGTTCATGTCGGTATCTCCGTTTCAGCTCAGGCGCGGATACGTGGCCAGCGCGTTGTCCACCAGCAGCTTCGTGAGCATAGCATCGGGCAGCCCGTGAGGCACGGCGTCGGTGCCCTCGAAATGCCAATGCGGATAGTCCGTCGAGAACAGCAGCATCTCGTCGGAGCCGATTTCCTCGATGATGGTTTCGACCTGGGCCTGCTCCGGCGGCTCGTCGAACGGCTGGACTGTCAGGCGAACGTGCTCGCGGATGATTTCGGATGGCACGCGATCCAGCCACGGCGTCTCCGCGCGTACGCCACGCCAGGTCTTGTTGATGCGCCAGAAATGCGCCGGCAGCCAGGTGACGCCGGATTCGATCAGCACGACCTTGAGCTTGGGGAATTTGTTGAACACGCCCTCGGTCACCAGGCTGTTCAGCACGCCTGCGAAGCCGGGCGCCTGCGAGACGTAGTCTTCGATGTAATACGATGACCAGCCGAGGGCGCTCGGCGGATGGCGGAAGCTGCTACCGGCGTGAATGCCGATCGGCAGGCCGTGACGCTCTGCTGCTGCGTAGATCGGCCAATGTTGCCGCCGGCCCAGCGGCAGTTCCGTCATGGCGAGCATAAGCACCTGGACGAACCGCGTGTCGGCCGCGCGACGTTCGATTTCCGCCACCGCGAGGTCCGGGCTGTGGGCCGGAACCACGATCGAGGCCCTCAGGCGTGGATCGCGATCCAGCCACTCGGCAACGATCCAGTTGTTGATCGCACGGCACAGTGCGGCCGAAAGATCCTCGCTGAACATGATCTGCGAGCCATGCAGCACGTTGCAGATGGCGAAGCGCGGCTGGAAGGGTTCCAGCACATGATCGCGCACCTGCTCGAATTGCGAACCGGGCAGTCCGCTCTGCGGACGCCAGTCGGGGCGGCAGTTCAGCGGTGCGTTCGGCGGGTAGGCGCTGAGTTCGAGATTGTCGCCGTCGATGCCACGGCGGATGACGTGCTCGCGCCAGTAGTCATCGAGGTAGGGCACGAGCGCGCGCGTGCTGGGTACGGCGAGATGAATGTCGCAGTCGATTGGTCGGATTGAGGAGAGTTGCACGGGATCTGCTGCTTCCTGGCCAATGCGGCTCAGTAAGCGATTACAGTCATGCTGTCCAGTCCGGTTTCCACGACCGCAATCGTATCGCCCAGCGGTGACAATCATGATGTAACCGTTTACTTGTCCGATCAAAGGCGTGCTCTGGCCCAGATCGCCCAATCCGCTCTACTGTGGCCGCCGGCCCCATTGGCCAGCCCTATTGGAAGGAACCACCGATCATGCGTCACAACCGCTTGCGCGCGCTGCTCACGGCCGGCGAGCCTTCCATCGGCACGCACCTCCTGTCGAGCTGGCCTACACTGGTCGAACTGATCGGCGATGCCGGCAACTACGACTACGTCGAGTTCACGGCAGAATACGCGCCGTTCCACATGCACGACCTGGACAACCTGGGACGCGCGCTGGAGCTGAAGAACCTCGGCGGCATGATCAAGATCGAACAGACCCAGTGGACGCATCAGGCGATGCGCGCTATCGGCTCCGGCTTCCAGGCGATGCTGTTCGCCGATCTGCGGACGGTCGAGGATGCGCATGCCTGCGTGGCGGCGGTGCGCGCCGAGACGCCAGGTACCGGCGGCCGACTGGGCGTCGGCATGCGGCGCGACGTGGGCACCGTGCGGGAAGGCGGCTCGCCCGCCTATGTTGAGGCGCTGAACGAGGTGGTGATCGCCATCATGGTCGAGAAGCGGGAATGCGTCGAAGATCTCGACGCGATCCTGTCGGTCAAGGGCATCGACATGGTGCAGTTCGGCTCGTCCGACTATTCGATGAGCCTGGGCCTGACCGGCCAGCGCAGCCACCCCGACGTGGTGAAGGCCGAGCGCAAGACCATCGAGATGGCGCTGAAGAAGGGCCTGCGTCCTCGGGTGGAACTCGCCGATATCAAGCAGGCTGCGCCCTACCTGGAGATGGGCGTGAAGCATTTCTGTATCGGCTGGGATGTCCGCATCCTGCACGAATGGTGGCGGGTCAACGGCGCGGGGATGCGCGGCATGCTGACCGGCGCGCCTGCCGCTGCGGCGCCGCAGCCCAGGCAAACGGTCGGCACCTACTGACGCATGGCCAAGCCGATTCTGCTGATAACGCGTCGGCTGCCGTCAGCCGTCGAGGCGCGCGCCTTGGCGGACTTCGATGCGCGCCTGACGCCGTCCGATGTGCCGATCGACGATATCGTCGCGCGGGCGGCGGGTGCCGACGCGATCCTGACCTGCCCGGGTGACAACATCGACGCCGCCCTCATCGCGGCACTGCCGGCGAGTGTGAAGGTCATCGCGACGTTCAGCGTCGGGTATGACCATATCGACGTCGCCGGCGCTGCGGCGCGCAGCATCGTCATTTGCAACACGCCCGACGTACTCAGCGTTGCCACCGCAGAGACCGCGCTGCTGCTGATCCTCGCCGCCGCGCGTCGTGCCGGCGAGGGCGAGCGCCTGATCCGGTCGGGGAAATGGCAGGGTTGGGCGCCGACACAGTTGCTCGGCGTCGGTGCGGTCGGTCGGCGGCTGGGAATATTCGGCATGGGTCGCATCGGCCGCGAGTTGGCGCGGCTGGCACGTGGCATCCGCATGTCGATCCACTACCGCGACATGATGCGGCTGCCGCCGGCGCTGGAGGAGGGTGCAATCTTCCATGATTCGGATCAGGACTTCCTGGCGTCCTGCGACGTGCTCAGCCTGAACGCGCCGGGCGGCGAGTCGACATATCACTGGCTGAACGAGGAACGCATCGCGATGCTGCGACGCGGCGCGGTGGTGGTGAACGCGGCGCGCGGCACACTGGTTGACGATGCGGCCCTGATCGCTGCGCTAAGGAGCGGGCAGGTCGGCTTCGCGGGGCTCGACGTTTTCGAGGGCGAGCCAAAGCTGCACCCGGGCTATCTCGCGCTGGAGAATGTCGTGCTCCTTCCGCATCTCGGCAGTGCGACGGTGGCGACGCGCGACGCAATGGGCTTCCTTGCGCTTGACGGCATTGCGGCCGTGCTCGCCGGACAGATGCCCGACAACCTGGTGGTCCCCCAGTAATCGGTTACAGAGGTCGGCGAGCTTAGCCATAGCTTGACCCCAGAAATCTGCCACAGCATGTCCGGTAACCGCTAACATTGGCCACAGAATGCCGACCGAGGGGGATGATGCCATGATGTCGTATCGATGGCTGGCGGCCAGCGTTGTCGCAGTCTTAGCGGCTGCACCGGCCACCGCGCAGAAGGCGGACGTCATCCACTTCTACACCAGCAGTGGAGAATCGCTCGCCATCGGCGTGTTCGCCAAGGAATACGACAAGCGGGGCGGGACCTGGGTCGATGACCCTGCGGTCGGGCCGCAGGCGGAATCGGCACTGGCGATGAATCGCATTGCCGGCGGCAATCCTCCAACCGCCATGCAATGGCCGGTTGGCGCGCCAACGCGCGAACTGAACGATCAGGGTATGCTCACTAACCTTGATGACCTCGCCGCGGCTGGCAACTGGGCAAAGAACCTGCCTCCGCTGATCCTGCGCAACGTCGTCTTCAATGGGCACTTTGTCACCGCGCCGGTGGACATCCACGGCGCGAACTGGATGTTCTTCAGCACAAAGGTCTTCAAGGCGGCTAACCTCGAGCCACCGAAGACCTGGGACGAATTCTTCGAGCAGGCGCCAAAACTGCAGGCAGCCGGTTACATCCCCTTGGCGTACGGCGCCAACGCGCAGCAGGTGGGCTGGCTGTTCATGGCATTGCTGGCCGGTGTCGCCGGCAGCGACACCTATATGTCGATCGCCGTGCAGCACGACGCCAAGGCAGCAGGCAGCGACGGCGTGCGCAAGGTGTTCGAGACGATGGGAAGGTTGCGTCAGTACGTCGATGCCGGCAGCCCCAACCGCAAATGGAACGACACTCTGGCGCTGGTCGAGACCAACAAGGCTGCACTGATGATCGTGGGAGACTGGGCGAAAGGCGATCTCGCGGCGGCCAACCTGAAAATCGACGAGGACTGGGGATGCGCCTTGGCTCCGGGCAGCCAGGATGCCTACATCATGCAGACCAACTCGTTCGCATTCCCCAAGACGGACAAGCCGGACCAGGTCGCCGCACAGCGCAGGCTTGCCGAAGTGCTGATGGATCCGGCAGTGCAGACGGAATACACCTTCTACAAGGGCTCGATTCCGTCACGCCAGGACGCCAACATCAAGTCGCTCGACCGCTGCGCTCAGCTCGCGCAGAAGGTGATGGCCGAGGGGCCGGCGCATCAACTGCCGCATTTTATCCTGTCGTTCACGCCCGACGTGCTGGGACAGATTTACGACGTACTGGGGCAGTTCTGGAGCCACCCGGATATGTCGCCGGCCGAAGCGACGCGGCAGTTCGCGGCCATTGTCGGCAGCATTCCCCGCTGACAGGTTACAACCGTGCCTCGCTGGATGGGTCGAACAGCGAGATATGATCTGACAACACTGCCAGACCGACCCGCCCGCTGACACCACGCGCGACCTGCGGAACCAGTCGCGCCGACAGCCGATGCTCGCCGAATTGGAACCAGCCGAGTGTGTCGGCTCCCATCGGTTCCATGAACAATGTCTCGGCGTCCATGATGCGCTCCTGTGGCGCGTCGCGCGCAAGCTCGACGTGCTCCGGCCGGATGCCGACCACGACCTCTTGCCCAGGCGCAGGAGACGTGCGGAAGCGGTAGCCGTTCAGCGGCAGATGGGCAGAACCCACCTGGACCACGGGCGCATTTCCCGCCAGCAACCGTCCGCGCATGAAATTCATCGCCGGCGATCCGACAAAGCTTGCGACGAACAGCGTGGCCGGAGCCTCGTAGAGATCGTCCGGCGCGGCATATTGTTCGATCCGTCCGGCGCGCATGACAGCGATCCGTGTCGCCAAGGTCATCGCCTCGATCTGGTCGTGCGTGACATAGATGATCGTGGCGCCGAGTTCCTTGTGCAGGCGCTTGAGCTCGACACGCATCTCGGTCCGCAGCTTCGCGTCCAGGTTGGACAGCGGCTCATCGAACAGAAACACCTTGGCGTGCTGCACCAGCGCGCGACCGATCGCGACGCGCTGGCGTTGGCCGCCGGAGAGTTGCGACGGCTTGCGGTCGAGCAACTCATCGATCTGCAGCAGCCTGGCGGCCCAATCGACCCGACGCACCACCTCCTGCCGCGGCACCGACCTGACCCGCAACCCGAATGACAGGTTCTTGCGCACCGACATCGTCGGATACAAAGCGTACGACTGGAACACCATCGCGATGCCGCGCTTGCTGGGTTCGCGATGGGTGACATCGGCGCCGTCGATCTCGATCACGCCGCCATCGGTGTCCTCGAGGCCGGCGATGGCATTCAACAGCGTGGACTTGCCGCAACCGGATGGGCCGAGCAGCACGGTGAAGTCGCCGGCCTCGATCGGCAGATCGATGTCCTTGAGCACTCTCAGGTGACCAAATGATTTGGACAGACCGGAAACCGAGACAGCAGACATGTCAGCCCTTTACCGCGCCGGCGGTGATGCCGCGCACGAAATAGCGCCCCGAGACGAAATAGATCAGCAAAGGCGGCAGCGCCGTCAGCAATGCCGCCGCGGTATTGACGTTATACTCGATCACGCCGGTTGACGTCGTCGCGATGGCGTTGAGCTGGACCGTCATCGGCATGTTGTCGCGGCCGGCGAATATCAGCCCCAGCAGGTAGTCGTTCCAGATGCCGGTGGTCTGCAGGATGGTCGCAACGATCAGGATGTTCACCGACATCGGTAGCATCACGAAGGCGAAGATACGCCAGAAGCCGGCACCGTCGATCCGCGCGGCCTTCACAAGTTCCTCCGGGAGGCCGGCATAGAAGTTGCGGAACAACAGTGACATGACCGGCAGGCCGAACACGATGTGCACGGCAACGATACATGGCAATGAGCTGTAGATGCCGATTGTGCTGAACGTCTTCACCAGTGGATACAGGATGACCTGATAAGGAATGAAAGCGCAGAACAGCAACAGCAGCATGATGACGTTGGCGCCGCGGATCCGCCAATGCGACAGCGCGTAGCCGGTGACCGCACCTGCCATCACCGAGATGATGACGCTGGGGATCAGGATGCGGACCGAATTCCAGAAGCCGACGCGGACGCCGCCGCAATTCAACCCCGTGCATGCGGACGACCACGCCTTGATCCAGGCATCGATGCCCGGGGCGCTTGGCAGCGTGAAGATCGAAAATGTCCGGACCTCGTCCGACGATTTGAGTGAGGTTGCGATCACCACCAGCAACGGGATCGAGAAGAACAGGCAGATCCACACGAGCAGCGTGTAAAGACCGATGCGGCCGATACGGGCATTGCGCTGCGCTACCGTCATCGATTCTTCCGTGCCAACTCGAAGTAGAGATACGGCGAGACAATGGCGAGCACCGATCCCAGCATGACGGTTGCCGCGGCGGATGCCTGGCCGATATTGGCGCGCTCGAACTCGAAATCGACCACGAACTTTCCGGGCAGATCCGATGAGAATCCTGGACCACCGTTTGTCATCGCCACGACCAGGTCGTAACTCTTGACCACGGCAATGGCGATCAGCACCACGCAGGTCACAATGAGCGGGCGCAGCATCGGCAGGATGATGCTGACATAGGTGCGCCAGGTCGGAATGCCTTCGATGCGCGCCGCGCGCCAGATTTCGCGATCCACGCCACGGAGCCCGGCCAGCATGATCGCCATGATGAGCCCGGACTGGTGCCAGATGCCCGCGAACACCAGGGTGTAGATTGCGCGGTCCGGCTGCGTGATCCAGTCGAACACGAAGTCGGTCCAGCCAAGGTCGCGGACCAGGTGCTGGAAGCCGATCGTTGGGCTCAGCACCCATTGCCAGGTCAGGCCGGTGACGATGAACGAGATCGACAGCGGATACAGCATGATCGTTCGGAAGACGCCCTCGAAACGCACCGCCCGATCGAGCAGGATCGCGAGCAGGATGCCGAGACCGAGCGTGCCGATGATGTCCAGCGCACCGAACACGAACATATTGCCATAGGCCACCTGCCAACGTGGCGTCGCGAACAGGCGTTCATACTGCGCCGTCCCGGCAAACTTGTAGACCGGCAGCAGGAACGATCGCGTCATCGATATGTAGACGGTCCAGGTGACGCTGCCGTAGTAGCAGGACAGCATCACCAGCAGCGTCGGCACCAGTGCCAGCTTGGCGGCCAGGCTGCGCACGCGGTACGCTCGTCCAATCCTGGGCGCGGTGGAGACGCCCTCTGCCGCGGGCAGTCGCGACCCGCTGATTGTCATGGCCGCCGCAGCCCGATCATCCACGTCGTTCCTTGGTGCAGGCGAGGAAGGCGTGGATGGCGGGCCTTCGCCCACCATGACGATTGGGGGGGAGCCGCGCTGAACCATAGTCCCAGCTATGGCGTGGCCACTCCTCAGTTACCCGCGCCAGCAATGATCGTGGAGAGTTGCTTCGCAGCGTCGGCAGGCGTCATCGACGGCTTGCTCCAGTAATTGCCCAGAAGGTCCTCGATCTGCCCCTGCGTATCCGGGCTGAAGGCCAACGCAAAGTTCGGCAATTGGTTTGCCGCCCCACCGGCCATCACCTTCTGGCCAAGCTGCGCGCAGGCATCCAGTTCGGCCACGTTGGCATCGAGCCTGGAAGGTATCGAGCCTTTGAACGCGTTGAACTCCGTCTGCACCGCAGGGTCCATCATCAGCGTCGCCAGCTTGTCCTGCGCCACCTTCTGATCCGGCTTGTCGTTGACCGGGAAGACGAACACATCGACCGTCATGACGTAGGAATCCTGGTTCCCCGGCGCCATCTGGCAACCGAAATCCTTGCCGATCGTCTTGTTCGCAGCGGCGAAATCGCCCTTGGCCCAGTCTCCCAGGATCATCAGCGCGGCCTTGTCGGTTTCCACCAAGGCGAGCGAGTCGTTCCATTTTCGGTTGGGACTGCCGGCGTCCACGTATTGGCGTATCTGACCCATGATGTCGAACACATGCTGCATGCCATCGCCGTCGGCAGCCTTGGCATCGTGGTCGACATAGACCTTGCGGTAGAGATCCTTGCCGCCGGCGCCGGCCACGATTGCGTTGAACAGCCAGGCGAGCTGTTGTGCGTTGGCGCCGAAGGCGATCGGGATATAGCCGGCCGCCTTGATCTTCGGCGCATCCGCGAGGAATTCATCCCACGTCTTGGGCGGCTGCATATTGAGGTCGTTGAATACCTTGATGCTGTAGAACTGGTAGTTCGCCCCGTGGATGTTCACCGGCACGGCGATGACGTGGCCATCGTAGGTCATGTTCTTGACCAGCAGCGGCGGCAGGTTCGCCAGCCAGTTGCCTTTCTTCGCCTGCTCGTCCAGCGGCGCCAGGATGCCCTGTTCCGCCAACTGGCGGACCGCGACGCCGATGTTCCACTGCATCGCCGTCGGCGGATTGCCGCCGGCGATGCGGTTCAGCGCCGCGGCATGCTCGGCCTGCGGTCCGACCGAGGCGTTGTCGACCCAGGTGCCACCTCGCTTGTTGTATTCCTTGGCGAACACCGCGACCGCGCGTGATTCGCCGCCGCTGGTCCACCAATGCATGACATCGGCATTTTGCGCGGCAGCTCCTCCGGCGCACAGCAATGTCCCTGCCAGCGCGGTTGCCACGGCCAAAGTCTTCAACATTGGTTCCTCCCGACGGTGACGGCCTTGATGTTACCGGTTACATAAAAGCTCCGCCGTTCTCCCAGCACTGTCAAGCAGAGCCGGCACGCGCTGTACCGCCTGCCGCATCACGCGCTTCGCAGCATTTCGTCGGCGATCTTCTCGGCGACCATCATTGTCGGGAAGTTGGTGTTGGCACATGGCACGACCGGGAAGATCGAGGCATCGACCACGCGGAGACCGTGCACGCCGTGCACCAGTCCGACCTGGTTCGTCACCGCCATCGGATCGTCCGCCGAACCCATGCGACACGAACACGAGCAATGCCACACGCCGACCGTTGCGTGCCTGATGTAGCTTTCCAGGGCCTCATCGTCCTGCAGTGCCTTCACCAGTCCGGCTGAGTCCATGATGAAGCCGCGCATGATGAACTGGCGCAGGAATTCCGGGCCGTCCATCAACGTCGCGCCGATGCGGGTGAGGATCCGGTTCTTGGTGTTGTAGGTGCCAACCCGGCGGATCTTGTCAGTGAAGCTGGCAGGGAATGCGTCGGAGGTTACCGCCTTCAGCGGCGGCAGCTCATGCAAGGCTGCGATCTGTCGAAACCCGCGTGCCAGACGCATCAGGTCGCGATGGTCGGACAACAGGTTGAAATCGACCATCGGCTCCAGCTGCCAATCCGCGGCTGACAGGCGGACCTGGCCGGTCTCGGAGAACGTCTTGTTGACCCAAAGGGTGATGACCGCAATGCGGTCACCTATCGCATGCCATGCCGACTTGTTCGATGCGGTGAGTGCCATGTCGCCGGCAGGAGCGCCATCGATACCGGACGAGAACCGCATGCCAAGATGCAGCGAGCGCTTGCTGTAAGGGTTCTTGCGCGCTCCCGGTTTGAGGTACGACGCGACGGAAATCGACGGATGGTCCATCAGTCGCTGACCGACGCCGGGACGGTTGGCCCGGACTGCAATGCCAACCTCCCGCAGGTGGCCCACGGGGCCAATTCCGGCCCGCAACAGCGTGGCGGGCGAGTGAATCGCACCGCAGCACAGGATCACTTCACCGGCGCGGAATTCCATGTCCTGCCGACCGACCCTGGCGCGAATCCCGATGCAGCGCGTGTCCTCGAACAGCAGATCGCTGACCTGTGTTTCGGTCAGCACAGTCAGGTTTTCGCGCTGCCTGACGGTTGCACCCAGATAGCCGACAGCAGCGGATACCCGCCGGTCGTACAGGTTCGACATCGCCAGCGGATAGTAGCCGTCCTGGAACTCGCCATTCTGGTCAGGCACATAGCGATACCCGGCCAGCCTGAAGGTTTCCGCGACGGCCTTGGCATAGTCCGACCAGTTGTCCGGGAAGACGCGACGTACCGGGATGCGGCCGTCGGACCCGTGCAATGGTCCATCAAAATCAATATCGCGTTCGAGCTTCCTGAAATACGGCAGCACGGCATCCCATCGCCACCCGGTGGCGCCGCGTTGCTCCCATTCGTCATAGTCGGCCGGCGAGCCGCGGTTGGCGAGCTGGCCGTTGATGGACGACCCACCGCCCAGAACCCGGGCCTGCTCGTATTTCAACTGGCGTGGGCGTGGCGCATCCGGGTCGTTGTGCGGCATCGCCTCGGTGGTGACGCGCAACTCGCTCCACAGAAAGCGCGGGTCGCGCGATGCGTATCCGGAGCGGCTATCGAGTATCGGCTCCGGGACCCGACCGTCCGGCGTGTCCTCGCCCGCTTCGCACAGCAGCACCCGGATCGCGCTGCGCGCAGAAAGGCGGCTCGCGAGGATCGATCCGGCCGAACCTCCGCCAACGATGATGTAGTCATAGGTGTTCTGCATGGCAGCCTGCCCGGGGTCAGGCGGCGTAGCGCGCAAGGCAGGTCCGGTCAAAATCGCTGCACGGCCGACGGAGATCGGCGCCCGGTGTCGTCGTCACTGAGGCAAGCTTCACATGCATCTCCGAGGCTGCTGAGCGGACTGATGGTAACCGCTTACATCACCTCGTCAATGCCGTCCCCTCGTTCCTGTGCTGCAGGCCTACCCGTCGATCAGCCGGGCGATCATATCGACCATCAGCCCGGGTGCCTCATCGGCCGGCGGTGGCGACGACAGCGTTGCCTCGTACTCCGAGAGCATGGCGACATAGTTCGCGTCGCCGCCGAAGCCGCCCTGCATCGACTGCAGCAGCGCCCGGTCGAAGAACCGCCGCTGGAATTCGAGTTCGCGCGCCAGCTTGCGCGCCTCGGCGAGGTCGCCGATCGAGGAACCGACCACGAGTTGCATCTGTGCCATGCGCTGCGGATTGTCCTCGAGCCGCTTGTCGATCGAAAGATTGGCGCGCCGGTCCACATCGGTGACGAGGCCGAGCATCGTGGCCAGCCCGGTCACCGCGATCTCGTCCACACCCGGCCGTGTGTAGACCTGGATGATGTCGCGGCCGTCGAACGTGAACCGCTTCACCGCATGGGCCGCATGCTGGCCGCCCGTCGCACCGAAATTCTGCAGCCGTGCGGCGGACAGGCCGATTTTGGTCTGCGGCGTCAGGAAACCGTGCTGGCGCGCAACGATGGCCGCGGCATCCATGACGATGTTCTGCCGCTTCACGTTGGCCACGTGGCTGCCGAGGCCGTTGGCCCGCGCGATAGCCGAGACGGTCAGGGATCCGACGTTCGGTGGCGGGGCGCCGCCCGGACGAATGATGCCGCCGCCGAGATAGCCGGCCCGTGCCATGGATGGCCTCCTTCACCGCCGCAGCGGTCGGATTTAGCAGGCCGTCGCACGACCGGGGGTGAATTATCTCACTCGAATCGCCAATTCCTGCGTGGCGCGCCCGACGGAGGCCGCCCCCCGGTCGTCGCGAGACTATATCGATCGATTGACATTATCGAGCGGACGACATAACTCGCCGCGGGACGAAGGCGAGGCGGAGTGATGGTCGAGGCGGTGAACCGTTTCCGGCCAGGATCGCAGCAGCGCGGCGAGGATACCCGCCGGCGGATCCTGGAGACGGCGTTCGAGCTGTTCGCGTCGGACGGTTTTGAAGGCGCCAGCACGCGTACGTTGGCCGAACGGGCCGGCGTCAACCTCCCGGCCATCCAGTATTACTTCGGCAGCAAGGAAGGCCTGTATCGCGCCGTGGTGGAGCAGATCACCGACCGCATGGAGGCGCGCGTCGCGCCGTTGGCGGAGCACATCCGCGTTGAACTGGATGCCGGACAGCCGCCGCGTCGCCAACTCGTCGCCATGCTCTGTGACATGCTCGATATCGTGATCTCGTTGATGTTTGACGAAAATGCCCCCGATCGCGACAGCCAGCAGAAATTCTTCGCGCGCATCGAGGTTGAACCCAATGCGGCGACCGATGCCATGCAGGACAGCATGATTCGCCATGTCTTGAGGCCCTGCACGGCCATCATCGGGCGGCTGTTGGACCGCCCGCCGGATGACGAGCAGGTGAAGTTGCGCGCCATGATGATCATTGGCCAGGCCAAGATCTTCTGCGGTTGGGGCACCAGCCGTGTCCTGCATTGGGATACCGTCAGCGAAGCGCGCGTGCGTGCCGTGCAAACCGTGATACGCGAGCACATCGAAGCAATCTTCCGCAGCGTCCGGAGCAGTTGACCGTGCGGCGACTGGCAGGCTTGGCCGCGATCGCGGTTTCCGTGACGCTGGGAGGCTGCGAAGTAGGGCCGGATTTCCTGCGCCCGTCGGCGCCGGATGTTGACGGCTATACCAAAGAGCCGCTCTCCGTGCAGACCGCTGCGGCGCGTACCCGAGGCGGCGAGGCACAGCGTTTCGTACAGGACATGGATATTCCCGGCCAGTGGTGGGCATTGTTCCATTCGGAGCCATTGAACCAACTGATCGAGCAGTCGCTGGCGAACAATCCGGATCTCGATGCCGCGCAGGCCGCCTTGCGCCAGGCGCAGGAGAATGCCCGGGCCGGTGAGGGCCCGTTGTTTCCCAATGTCAGCGCCGGTCTGCAGGCGGAACGTGAGCGTTTCTCCGGCGCGACATTTGGCCAACCCGGCGCCACCTCCACGTTCAGCCTCGTTACGCCGTCATTGAATGTTTCCTATGCACCGGACGTGTTCGGCGGCACGCGACGGCAGATCGAATCCTTGCTGGCGCAGGCCGACTATCAGCGCTTCCAACTCGAGGCGACGTATCTCACGCTGACCTCGAACGTCGTGGTTGCCGCCGTTCAGGAGGCATCGCTGCGCGGCCAGATCGCCGCCACCCAGGACATCATCAAGGATCAGACCGATCAGCTTGGCGTGGTGCGTCAGCGCTTTGTCCTTGGCGCTTCGTCGCAGGCCGACGTGCTGACCCAGGAGGCGACATTGGCGCAAACGCGCGCCACGCTGCCACCGCTGCAGAAGCAGCTGGCGCAGGAGCGTGATCAACTCGCCGCGCTTGCCGGCCGCTTCCCCAGCCAAGGGGTGGACGAGACGTTCGAACTCGACAGCCTGCGGCTGCCGCAGGACCTGCCGGTCAGCCTGGCATCGCGGCTGGTGGAACAACGGCCGGATGTACGCGCGGCGGAGGCGCAGATGCATGCGGCGTCGGCCAACGTCGGCGTGGCGACCGCCAATCAGCTTCCGCAGTTCTCCATCACCGGTTCGCTCGGTACGGTCGCGAGTGGCTTCACCAACATGTTCGCGCCCGGCACGGGCGTATGGAGCATCGCGGGGGGCATCTCGCAAACGTTATTCGACGCCGGGACGCTGCTGCACAAGAAGCGTGCCGCGGTGGCGGCGTTCGACCAGGCGGCGGCGCAATACCGCAGTACGGTGATCAAGGCATTTCAGAATGTCGCGGACGCGTTGCGGGCGTTGCAATCCGACGCCGATGCGCTGGTGGCACAATCTGCAGCGGAGAGGTCGGCGTTCGCCAGCCTCGATCTCGCGCGGCGGCAGTATCAGTTGGGGGCAATCGACTACCTCACGCTGCTGAATGCCCAGCGGACGTGGCAGCAGGCGCGCATCAGCCTCGTCCAGGCCGAGGCCAATCGGTATGCCGATACGGCTGCGTTGTTCCAGGCGCTGGGCGGTGGCTGGTGGCATCGGACTGACGTGGCGCAAAGCGGCGACGCCGCGACGCCGCACTGACGGAGACGGACGGACATGATCAAACGCATGGCCATCATGTTGGTCGGGGTGGGCATTGTCCTTGGCGGGTTCTTCTGGTTTCAGAACTTCAAGGCCCACATCATTCAGGGCGTGATGGCGTCGATGGCCAACCCGCCGCAGACCGTATCCACTGCCACGGCCGCGTTTCAGGAGTGGCAACCGCAGGTCGAGGCGGTGGGCAGCCTGCGTGCGGTGAATGGGTCCGATCTGTCGCTGGAGGTTGCCGGCGTCGTCGATGCCATCAACTTCAATTCCGGCGATGATATTGCCGCGGGCACGCTCCTGCTGCGGCTTCGCTCCGATGACGATGTCGCAAAACTGCACGCGCTGCAGGCCACTGCCGACCTTGCCCAGGTAACCTACGACCGCGACCTGAAGCAATTGAAGGCTCTGGCGATCAGCCAGGCGACCCTGGATTCGGATACGTTCAACCTGAAGAACGCGAAGGCGCAGGTCGAGCAACAGAAGGCGATGGTTGACAAGAAGGAGCTGCGTGCGCCCTTCGCCGGCCATCTCGGCATTCGCGCCGTCGATGTCGGTCAGTATCTGCAAGCCGGCACGACCGTGGTGACGCTGCAGGCGCTGGATCCGGTCTATGCCGATTTCTTCCTGCCGCAGCAGGCGTTGGATCGCATCAAGGTGGGGCAGGCGATCGATGCCAAGGTGGACACCTATCCGGGGCAATCGTTTGCCGGCAAGATCATCGCGATCAATCCGCAGGTGGATGCCAGCTCGCGCAATGTGCAGGTGCGTGCCGCACTCGGCAACCCCGATCGCAAGCTGCTGCCTGGCATGTATGCCACGGTCGACGTGGATGTCAGTCAGCCGGAGCGCCATATCACGCTGCCGCAGACTGCGATCACCTATAATCCCTATGGCAGCACGGTGTTCCTGGTCGAACAGAACGGCGCTGCACACAGCGTGAAGCAGACTTTCGTCACCACCGGTGCGACGCGCGGCGACCAGGTCGCGGTGCTGACCGGCGTGAAGGAAGGTGACGTCGTGGTCACTGCCGGCCAGATGAAATTGCGCAACGGGTCGCCGGTGATGATCGACAACAAGGTGCAGCCGACCTCCGACGCTGCGCCGATGCCAACCGATCACTGACGGTCGCGCCATGAAATTCACCGATATCTTCGTCCGTCGGCCGGTGCTGGCCAGCGTGGTCAGCCTGCTGATCCTGGTACTCGGCCTGCGCGCGCTGGGAACATTGCAGGTGCTGCAGTATCCGCAGACCCAGAATGCCGTCGTGACGGTGACCACGCTGTACTACGGCGCTGATCCCGACGTGGTGTCGGGCTTCATCACCACGCCGCTGGAGAATGCGATCGCCCAGGCCAACGGCATCGATTACATGAGCTCGACCAGCACGTCGGGCACCAGCACTATCACGGTGAACCTGCGATTGAACTACGACGCCGACAAGGCGCTGACCGAGATCAACACCAAGATCAGCTCGGTACTCAATCAGCTCCCGGTCGGTACACAGCAGCCGACACTGACCGTGACGATCGGGCAGACAATCGATGCGATGTATATCGGGTTCAACAGTACCGTGCTGGAGCCGAACCAGATCACCGACTACATCACGCGCGTGGTGCAGCCCAAGCTGCAGGCGGTGCCGGGCGTACAGACCGCGGAGATCCTGGGCGGCAAGCATTTCGCGCTGCGTGCCTGGCTCGATCCGGAAAAGCTCGCGGCCTACGGGCTGACCGCCGCCGATGTGTCGCAGGCGCTGGCTTCGAACAACTACATTTCCGGCCTCGGCAACACCAAGGGTCAGATGGTGCAGCTGGATCTGACCGCCTCTACGGATATCCATTCGCTCGATGAATTCCGCAACCTGGTGCTGAAGCAGTCGGGCGGCGCAATCGTTCGGTTGAAGGACGTAGCCAACGTCTCGCTTGGCTTCGATGACTACGAGACCGAGGTCGGCTTCGACGGCAAGCGCGCGGTCTATATCGGCATCCAGGTTGCCCCCGCCGCCAACCTGCTGAAGGTCATCCAGGGAGTGCGCAGCATCTTCCCCGGTATCCAGGCCGGCCTGCCTCAGGGCCTGAACGGGCAGATCGTTTACGACTCGACCGAATTCGTCAGCAGCGCGATCACCGAAGTCGTGCGTACCCTGGTCGAAGCGGTGCTCATCGTCACCGTCGTGGTGTTCGTCTTCCTCGGCTCGCCACGTTCGGTGCTGATCCCAATCGTCGCGATACCACTATCGCTGATTGGCACCTTCACGATCATGCTGATCTGCGGCTTCTCCATCAACCTGCTGACATTGCTCGCACTGGTGCTGGCCATCGGCCTGGTGGTGGATGACGCGATCATCGTGGTGGAGAACGTCAACCGCCACCTGGAAGACGGCATGCGGCCGATACCCGCGGCAATCCAGGCAGCGCGCGAGTTGGGCGGCCCGATCATCGCCATGACCGTGGTGCTGATCGCGGTCTATGTACCGATCGGCTTCCAGGGCGGTCTCACCGGCGCGTTGTTCACCGAGTTCGCCTTCACCCTGGTCGGCGCCGTCACGGTTTCCGCCATCATCGCGTTGACCCTGTCGCCGATGATGACGTCTCGGCTGCTGCGGCAGCACGACGGCGAGCGGAATTGGGAAACCCGGCTGGTGGGCTTCATCGACCGGCGCTTCAACACGATCCATCATCGCTACGAGCGCTGGCTGCATGGCAGCCTGAACTACCTGCCGGTCACCATCGTCTTTGCCTTGATCATCCTTGGCAGCATCTACTTCCTGTATGGCAGCGCGACGAGTGAACTGGCACCACAGGAGGATCAAGGCGTCATCATCACGTCCGCGACGTCCGCCGCGGACTCCACCCTGCAGCAGCGGCAGCTGTACGATCGGCAGATCTACGAAGACTTTGCCGGTTATCCGGAAACCGATCATGTGTTCCAGCTGGACATGCCGGGCCAGAACATTGCCGGCATGGTTCTGAAGCCATGGGACAAGCGCACCCGGACCACGGCCGTGCTGCAGCCACTGGTACAGCAGCAGATGGCCGGTATTGCCGGCGCACAGGTCGTCGCGTTTCAGCCGCCGCCTCTGCCCGGCAGCCAGGGTCTGCCGATCCAGTTCATCATCGGCACCACCGATCCCGTTTCGCACCTCAATGACGTCGCACAGAAGTTCCTGCAGGACGCCCGGGCCAGCGGCCTGTTCATCTACCTCGACACCGACCTGAAGTTCGACAAGCCACAGGCGGTGGTGGAGATCGATCGCAGCAAGACCGCACTGCTCGGCCTCAAGATGAGCGATGTCGGGAGCGCCATGAGCTCGATGCTCGGCGGCGGTTACGTGAACTACTTCGGTCTCGACGGCCGCTCGTACAAAGTGATCCCGCAGGTGCAGCAGCGCTATCGACTGAATACCGATCAGTTGCTGAACTACTATGTGCGAACGGCAAGCGGTGCATCGGTGCCGCTGTCCACCATTGCCCGCATCACGACGCGAACTGTGCCGCAATCGCTCAATCACTTCCAGCAGGTCAGCGACGCAATGATCCAGGGCGTGCCGGCACCCGGCGTGGCTCTCGGCACCGCAGTGAGCTACCTGAGGGACCTCGCGGCACGCGAGCTGCCGCCGGGCTATTCGGTGGATTACGGTGGGCTGTCGCGACAATACATCCAGGAGTCGGGCGGCTTCGTGCTGACCTTCGGCTTCGCGCTGATCATCATCTACCTGTCGCTGGCGGCGCTGTTCGAAAGCTTCCGCGACCCGTTCATCATCCTGGTTTCGGTGCCGATGTCGATCGCCGGCGCATTGTTCTTCGTCGGTCTCGGATTGGGGGGCGCCAGCCTGAACATCTACACCGAGGTCGGGTTGGTCACGCTGATGGGCCTGATTAGCAAGCACGGCATCCTGATCGTCGAATTTGCCAACAACCTGCAAATGGAAGGCCGCTCCCGGCGCGAGGCAATCGAGACGGCTGCCGGCATCCGGCTGCGCCCGATCCTGATGACCACGGCGGCGATGGTGCTTGGCGTCGTGCCGCTGATCGTCGCCAGTGGCGCCGGCGCCGTGTCGCGCTTCAATATGGGCCTGGTCATTGCGACCGGCCTCGCGATCGGCACGCTGTTCACGCTGTTCGTCGTGCCGGCGGTGTATATGCTGGTTGCTGCGGATCATTCACGCAGCCGGGTGGAGCAGCCCAGCACAGTGAACGCATGATCCGCTGCCTTGCTTGACGGCGCACCGAGGTGGTGCGACACAGCGCGCATGTACCAAATCGACGTGTTGATCGTGTCGAGAGCGACCAGCATCCCAAATGGCGGGATGCTGGGGAGTCGTGCGCGCTGATCAACCGGCGCACCGCGTCACCAGCAGGCCCCGCCGGCATCGGACGGGGCCTTTTTCATGAGTTCGTGGCCCTTCCGTCGGCACAGCAGATGGAGAGCATGGACGATGACCCAGAACATCTACGATAACCCCGAGTTCTTCGCGGGCTACAGCAACCTTGGCCGCTCGGTCGAAGGCCTGGCCGGCGCCGCCGAATGGCCGTCGCTGCGGGCGCTGCTGCCGGATCTGCACGGCCTCAAGGTCGTTGACCTTGGTTGCGGATTTGGCTGGTTCTGCCGCTGGGTACGGGAGAACGGCGCGGCGTCGGTACTCGGCATCGACGTGTCCGAGAAGATGCT
Organism: Acetobacteraceae bacterium; assembly: GCA_036265005.1. Taxonomy (GTDB): domain Bacteria; phylum Pseudomonadota; class Alphaproteobacteria; order Acetobacterales; family Acetobacteraceae; genus JAMXLO01. The sequence goes on from DATAPW010000082.1 coordinate 82,953, forward strand.
GGAGCGCGCGAGGGCAACCACGGCGGATTCCGCCATCGCCTATGCCAGGGCGGACCTGGAGCAACTCGACCTGCCGGCGGGATCATGGGACCTGGTGTACAGTTCGCTGGCGCTGCACTACATCAAGGAGCTGGCTGGCTTGTTGGCGACAGTGCATCGTGCGCTGATGCCGGGTGGCAACCTGGTGTTCTCGGTGGAGCATCCGATCTACACGGCGCCCACTCATCCTGGCTGGTCGCTGGACAACGCTGGCCGCAAGACGTGGTGCGTCGATAGCTATCTGGTCGAAGGACCACGCGAGACCGACTGGCTGACCAAGGGCGTGATCAAGCAACACCGCACCGTAGGCACCTACCTGACCCTGCTGCTCCGATCAGGCTTTGCGATATCGCATGTCGAGGAATGGGGTCCGACGGACGACCAGATCGCCACGCGTCCGGCATTGGCCGATGAACGCCAGCGTCCGCCATTCCTGCTGGTGGCAGCCAGAAGGTAGCGCGGTCGTCACAGCGTCTCGGGATCGATCATCTCGTCCGGCACTGCCAGCGCCTTGAGCCGCGGAATGTCGTGCAGCGTCACGCGCGATCCGTGGGTTTCCACGCCATAGGCGCGGAGTGCGGCAAAGGCGCGCGACAGGTTCTCCTGCCGGCAGCCGAGCCTTGCCGCCAGCAGGCCCTTGTCGAATGGCAGGCGGAAATCTGCCTGGATGGCCTCGCCATCCTTCACCAAGGCCAACAGGTAACAGCCGAGACGCTGCGCCGCAGTGCGCAGCTTCAGGTCACGCACCTGGCGCACCATGGTGCGGAACTCGCGCGAAACCGAGCGGAGCAGCGCGTTGGCCAGCGACGTGTCGCGTCGCACCAGGTCGAGCAGTATGGTCGCATCGATCGCCAGCAGCCGGCACGGGGTGACCGCGCGTGCCGTCATCAGGTAGGGCAGCTCCGCCAGGACCGAGGCGAGGACGAAATGCCCGACCGGGTGCACCACCTCGACCACCGCAGTTGTACCATCGGCGGCCGTGCTGGTCAGGGCCACCTGGCCTTCTAGCAGGATGTGCAGGAATTCCGGCATTGAACCCTGGTGCGACAGTATGTCGCCTTCCGCTGCGGTCATGGGGTCGCTGATGGCCTCGATCTGCCTGCGCAGCGGCAGAGACAGCCGCTCGAATAGCGGCACGCTTCCAATCAGATCGACGGCCAGGTCCATGACTCATCCCCACTGTGCCGGCAATTCTTACCGTATTGGCCGCCTGGCCCGTGTAACAAATGCTTTCTTTGAACCCGTTTGCCAAATCCTTGGCCAAACGATCCCGTGCGTGCGGCGGGGCGCCGATCTGTTCGAACCCGATCCCGACGAGGCCGGCGAATCCGTTGCGACGGAGCGCGGATCTACGCTCACAGGGTGCGATGGCCCGCGCCGGCGCGGCAGACGGCAGGCGCACAGGGCGGTAGCTTGCTGCAGGCCTCAGGCTAGCAGGATTTAGTGTCGCCGGCGCCTGTCAGCCGCGACTTTCCAAAGTTGTCCGTGTGGAACGGGCCAGACATCCTGAACGGCGTGGCGGTGAATGGACCGGTCCAGCCCTAACGGCTCTCCGTTAGCGGCTCGCCACCGGCCGCACGCACACTCCGCCGAGTCCGCCATCTGCTTGCTGCACCTGGTCGCGCGTGCGGATTAGGCGCGGAAAGTGGCCCGCCGCCAACTCGTCCAGGCTCGCCGCAGGCAGCCGCATCACCGAAGCGTAGTGCCAGGAATAGACCAGCGAATCCTCGATGAAGTGGCGGGTCGCCTGGTTGGGGATCGCCTCGAGGAACATCAGCGGATCGCCGTTGTCGTGAACCGCATCCACCCATTTCCTCAGCCCGCCCTGGCCCTGGCCATATCCGGCCAGCAACCGGATCAGGTCGCCGTCGATGGCGTCGTCGTCCGACAGCGTCAGCAGATATTGCTGGCCGACCGCAAGGTTCACTGCCGGATCATGCAGGCGCGCGGCGTCCTCGCCGGCGACCGCGTACGCGGTCCTGGGCATCAGCTGCATCAGCCCCTGCGCGCCGGACCGCGAGACCGCGGTCGGGCGGAAATTCGATTCATGCCGGACCAGGGCATAGACCAGTGGCGGATCGACCACGAAGCCGCCGGCCGGCTGCAACCGCGGCAGCCCGGCGTCGCCGGACCGCCGATCCGCCGCTTCGCCGATCTGCTCGATCTCCAGCGCCAGTTGGCTAAAGCCAACCGCGCGTGCAACCAGGACCAGCGGGCGGTCGAACGCGCCGTCCTGTGCGGTGTCTGCCCAGAGTGCGCGCAGTTCCGCCTCGGCGTAGCGCTTCTGGCCGACCTCGAGCAGGGCGAAGGCCCGGCTGCCCTGTGGCGTGGCCAGCAACGCCTCGATATCCGCGTTGCCGATCGTGTTGCCCGACAGGCAGGTCATGGGCGGCCCCAGCGCCCGGCGCGCGATCTGCCCGTAGAACAAGTCGCCTTCCCGCGCCGCGCGTCGCATCCACTCGACGAATGCACCGCGATCACGTCGGCGCTGTTCGATGCGCCCCATCCAGAACGCACTCGCCGCGCGCCAGGTGTCGATCGAGGTGTTGCGGTAAGTGGCCTGGAAGAATTCGCTCGCCGTGTCGGCCTGGTCGAGCCGCAGCGCGGCGAGGCCGGCAACGAACAGCGCTTCGGCACCGGCGGCGTCGGCCGCGGCCCGCGACAGCAGCGGTCGGGCTCCGGCGATCGCCTCGGCATCATGGTTCTGCACGAACAGCGATCGCACCTGCGACGGCGCCGGGGCGCGTCGTGCGCTCTTGGCCGGAGCCTCCGCCGCAATGTCTGCGGCAACCACCGGTGTGGCCGCGCCCGGGGAGACCCGCTCCAGCAAGCTCCGGATCGCCGGTGCTTCGGCCTGGTCGCCGAACCGTGCCAGCCAGGCGGTCAGCTCCGCCGGCGTCGCTCGGTAGGCGCCACGCAGGTAGCGGTCGGCCAGGATGGTGCCCAGCAGCAGGGGATTTTCCAGGCGATCGGTCTCGCGTGCCGAGTCCGCGATGGCACCGCTATCCTGGAGGCTGAATATCCTCCGGGTCCGTGCGGCCTCGCTGGGAGACAATGGTTGCGGGAGACCGATGCCTGGCGCTCCTCGCAATCCGATGCGTGGCGCCGCCAGTGCTGTCTGGTCGTCCGCATCGCCCGGTCTCTGCGCCTGAGCAACAGAATAGTTCCCCAGCGCTACAAGAACAGCGCAGGGCATCCCCACCCAGATCAGCAGAGCACGGGTGTGTAAAGACCCTCGCCCTCGCATGAAGTTCCAATACACAGTTATGCCGAGGGTGGCAACACTGCCCGGGAATCAGTCGGGTTGGTAGCACGGGGGACCAGTGTCCATGGCCCGAACGAACCAGTGTCGATGCGGTCAGTCGCAGTGGAAAGAATTACTGACGAATACTTTATACCGGAGTAAACCGCTGGCCGGTTACTGTCGACCTCTGCGATCTGCCGAGCGGTGCTTGGTAAATGGCGGCTACTGCCGCCGTTGCGCCGTTCCGTCTTGCCGGCTTGCTGCCGAATACCGACAAGGTGCAGATCAGGGCATGCGCCTGCTTCGCCTGTCGCTCACCGATTTCCGCAACTACGCCGCGCTGGCCTGGCGGCCGCGTGGGCGGATTTCCGTGCTGGCGGGGCCGAATGGCAGCGGCAAGACCAACCTGCTGGAGGGCGTTTCGCTGCTGGTTCCGGGACGCGGCCTGCGCGGCGCACGCAACACCGATCTGCCGCGGCGTGGCGGCGCCGGCGGCTGGGCTGTCGCGGGCCGGTTCGCGACGGCGGACGGCGAAGTCGATATCGGTACCGGCACGGCGTCGGATGGTCCCGGTGATCGCCGCGTATTCCGTCTCGACGGCGCCGCGCCGCGCAGCCAGGCAGAGATCGCCGCCCACATCGCCGCGGTCTGGCTCACGCCGCAGATGGACCGGCTGTTCCAGGAGAGCGCCTCAGGGCGTCGTCGCTTCCTCGATCGGCTGGTCTGGGCGTTGGAGCCAGGCCATGCCCGTGAGGTCGCCGCGCATGATGCCGCCATGGCCCAGCGCAACCGGCTGCTGACGGAGGGCCGCCAGGACCAGGCCTGGCTGGCCGGACTGGAGGATGCGGTGGCGCGCCATGCCGTGGCAGCCACGGCTGCGCGCATGGCGCTGGTTGCCCGGATGAATGCCGTCCCGCCCTTTCCTGGGTTTCCGGCGGCGCGCATGACGCTGCTCAGCCCGATCGCCGAACGCCTGGAGGCGATGCCGGCACTGGCGGCCGAGGACTGGCTGCGGCAGAGCCTTGCCGCCGGACGTGCGCGCGATGCCGCGGCAGGATCGGCAGCAGTTGGCGCGCATCGGGCCGATATGGGGCTGGAAGAGGCCAGGACCGGCGCATCGGCTGCGCTTGCCAGCACCGGCGAACAGAAGGCGCTGCTGATCGGCGTGATCCTGCGACACGCCACACTGATCGCCGATGCGCGGGGTTTTGCACCCATGCTGCTGCTGGATGAACCCGCCGTGCATCTCGACCCGGATCGACGCGCCGCCCTGTTCAGTGCCCTTGCCACGCTGCCGGCCCAGACGCTGATCACCGGGACTGATATCGAAACATTCATGCCGCTGGCAGGGGCAGCGGAAGGCCTGCTGGTGCGTGGTGGAGAATTGCTGCCGGACGGGCGATTTACCTCGCGGGAATCGGCTGACACCCCTGTGCCCGGGGCGCTGTAGCAGCTATATATCTAAAGTATCCCACCCGCATCCTGGAGTCGCCCATCGGCATGTCCGAAGACACCGCGCCGCAGCCTGATTCTGATCCGTATGACGCCGCGTCCATTTCGGTCCTGAGGGGCCTTGACGCGGTGCGTCGCCGACCCGGCATGTATATCGGCGACACCGATGATGGGTCAGGTCTGCATCATATGGCATTCGAGATCATCGATAACGCGGTGGACGAAGCCCAGGCGGGATTTGCCACGCGGGTCGAACTGGTGCTGAACGGTGACGGTAGTGTAACCGTGCGCGACGACGGGCGCGGGATCCCGGTCGATATCCATCCCGAGGAGGGCATCTCCGCGGCGGAAGTGGTGCTGACCCGGTTGCATGCCGGCGGCAAGTTCAACCAGAACTCCTACAAGGTGTCCGGCGGCCTGCATGGCGTCGGCGCGGCGGTTGTGAATGCACTGTCAGAATGGATGGAGGTGCGCATCTGGCGCCATGGCGTCGAGCATCTGATCCGCTTTCGTCATGGCGACGCGGAGGCGCCGCTTGCCGTGGTCGGCTCGGTCGAGCACCGCAATGGCACCGAGGTGACATTCAAGCCAAGTACCGGAACGTTCACCCGCACCGAGTTCGACTACGCCCAGCTAGAACGGCGCCTGCGCGAGCTGGCATTCCTCAATTCCGGCGTGACCATCGTGCTGCGCGACGAACGCCACACGCCGGCGGTGGAAAGCGTGATGCGCTACGATGGCGGGCTGGTGGCCTTCGTCGAGTGGCTGGATCGCGGCAAGACCGCGGTGTTCACCCCGCCGATCAATCTGCGCGCCGCGGACGATGCGCTGGGCATCCGGGTAGAGTTCGCGTTGTCGTGGAACGACAGCTTCCACGAGACCATGCTGTGCTTCACCAACAACATCCCGCAGCGCGACGGTGGCACGCATCTGGCCGGTTTCCGCCAGGCGCTGACCCGCGTGGTGACAAAATACGCCGAGGGCATGGGCAAGAAGGACCAACTGCAACTGGTCGGCGAGGACATGCGCGAGGGCATGACCGCGGTGCTGTCAGTGAAGGTGCCGGACCCGAAATTCTCCTCCCAGACCAAGGACAAGCTGGTGTCGTCCGAGGTGCAGCCGGTCGTGCAGGCCGCCACGGCGGATGCCATAGCACACTGGTTCGAGACGCATCCCAAGGAGGCGAAATCCATCATCCAGAAGGTGATGGACGCGGCGGCGGCGCGCGAGGCGGCCCGCAAGGCGCGCGAACTGACCCGGCGCAAGGGTGTGCTGGATATTTCTACCCTTCCCGGCAAGCTGGCGGACTGCCAGGAACGCGACCCCGCGAAGTGCGAGATCTTCATCGTCGAGGGTGACAGCGCCGGTGGCTCCGCCAAACAAGGGCGCGATCGCAAGAACCAGGCGATCCTGCCGCTGAAGGGCAAGATCCTGAATGTCGAGCGTGCCCGGTTCGATCGCATGCTCGGCAGCCAGGAGATCGGCACGCTGATCACCGCGCTCGGCACCGGGATCGGGCGGGGCGAGCCGGAACAGGGCGGTTTCGACGTGACGAAGCTGCGCTACCACCGCATCGTCATCATGACGGACGCCGACGTGGACGGTTCGCACATCCGCACGCTGCTGCTGACGTTCTTCTTCCGCCAGATGCCGGACCTGATCGAGCGCGGCCATCTGTATATCGCCCAGCCGCCGCTGTACCGCGCCAAGCGCGGCAACGACGAGCGTTATTTGAAGGACGATGATTCGCTCGAGGGGTTTTTGCTGGACAAGGCGCTGGCGGATGCGCGGCTGGTGTACGCCAACGGCAATGCGTTCGAGGGCACGGAACTGCGCGTCGAGGTGCGCCTTCTGCGCGAGGCAACGTTGCAGCTTCGGCGGCTTGCGACGGCCGCTCCGGTTGAGTTGCTGGAACAGGCGGCGATTGCCGGGGCGCTGACGTCCGATGTGACGCGCGCCACGGCGGCGGCACCAGACCTGGCGGCCCGACTGAATGCGGTGTCGCTGCCGACCGAGCGCGGCTGGGTGGTGAGCGCCGACAATGGACTGACGATGTCGCGCATGGTGCGTGGCGTGGCGGAACGCTACGCGCTCGATGCACCGGCGCTGCGAAGCGCCGAAGCACGCTGGCTCGCCGAACGCGCCGAAGTGTTGGCGGAGAAGTTCCGCGAACCGGCAAAGCTGAAGCTTGATGCTCAGGAAGTCGCGGTGCAGGGACCGGCGACGGCCTATGACCGGATCATCGCGCATGGCCGTCGCGGGCTGACGGTGCAGCGCTTCAAAGGGCTGGGCGAGATGAACCCTGATCAGTTGTGGAAGACCACGCTGGATCCGGCGATTCGGACGCTGCTGCAGGTGAGGGTGGGCGACACCGAGGACGCGGCGCAGGTGTTCAGCACGCTGATGGGCGACGTTGTCGAGCCGCGCCGCGACTTCATCGTCGGGAATGCGCTGAAAGTGGCGAATCTGGACGTGTGATACCAACGACGTTCACTGTCATTGCTTCGTCGCATCGCTCGCCGCAATGACACGGGGGCCTGGCCGGCGCCGGAGCGGACACTGTGCTGCCTCGGCGCGCGCCACCGACGCTCGCAATGCGAGAACAGTGTATCGTGCTGTCGAACCCGGACGACCAACCAGACGGGAGACATTTGTTGCGAATGAGACGCTGAACGTGGTGTCCACTTCGACCCCCCTCTCGCTTGATGCCCAGGCCATCCTGGAGAGCATGGGGGATGCCTTCTACGCGCTCGATAGTGATTGGCGCATCGTCTATGCCAATCAACGGGCGCTGGCGTTCTGGCAGGTCACTGCTGACGATGTCATTGGCCGTATCATCTGGGAGCGCTTTCCCCACCTGATCGGGACGCTGAACGAACAGGTGCTCCGTCGTGTGCGCGCCGAACAGCAGGCCATCACCTTCGAAGCGCCGTCGCCGACAACAGGCATCTGGGTCTCCGTCAACGTGGGGCCGTCCGGCGACGGCGTCACGGTCTACTGGCGCGACATCAGCCAACGCATCGAAGCCGAGCAGGCGCTGCGCAGTTTTGCCGGCCAGCTGGAGCGTGAGGTCGTCGATCGCACGCGAGCGCTGAGCGAAGCGGTCGAGGAGCTGCGGCGTTCGCGCGAACGCTACAGCGCCGTCTTCGAATACTCACCGGTGGACCTCTTGTTCATGGCGGTGCGAGCAGACGGCCGCATCGTCTGCGAGGATGCCAATCCAGCCTGGGTCCGCCATTCCGGCTACAGCCGCGAAGCCGTTGTCGGCAGGTCGCTCGAAGAGATCCTGCCGCCGGAGCAGGCGGAATTCGCCAACATGCAGTACCGCCGGGTGATCGAATCCGCGGCACCGGTCGAGTACGAATACACCGCGCAATTCCCGATCGGCGAAGTGTCGCGCCGGTCGTTCCTGGTGCCGCTGCCCGGTGACAGCGGACGCATCGACCACGTGCTGCTGACATCGGTCGATCTCACCGAGATGCGCCGCGTCGAGGCGCAGTTGCGCCAGGCGCAGAAAATGGAGGCGATCGGCCAGCTTACCGGCGGTGTCGCCCATGACTTCAACAACCTGCTGACCGCGGTGATCGGCAACCTCGAACTGCTGCAAAGCCGCCTGACCGACGAGCATTCGCTGTCGCATGTGGATGCTGCACTGCGCTCGGCATTGCGCGGTGGCCAGCTCACCCAGCAGTTGCTGGCCTATGCGCGGCGTCAGAACCTGTCGCCGCGCCCGGTGGACGTGAACGCGGCCATTGTCGGCATGGGCGAACTGCTGCAGCGCAGTCTCGGCGGCCTGGTCCAGGTGACAACGGATCTGGCCACTGATCTCTGGCCGGCGACAGCCGACCCGACGCAGCTGGAACTCGTGGTGCTCAATCTGGCGATCAATTCCCGGGATGCGATGCCCACCGGCGGTCAGCTGCGCATCGCGACGGGTAACGTGAAACTTCGCGAGGGCGACCGTGTGCATGCGCTCGATCCCGGCGACTATGTGCGGATCGCGGTGACCGATACGGGCACCGGCATGCCGCGGGACGTCATGGCACGCGCTTTCGAGCCGTTCTTCACCACCAAGGAGGTCGGCAAGGGCAGCGGGCTTGGCCTCGCGCAGGTCTACGGCGTGGCGACGCAGTTCGGCGGCACGGTGCGGTTGGCCAGCGAACCGGGTGTCGGCACCACGGTGGAGGTCTTCCTGCCGCGCGCAGTACCGGCACCGGCCAGCACCGCCGCGACGGAGGCGCATGCTACCGATGGCATCGGCGGCGGTGGCACAATCTTGGTGGTGGATGATGATCCGGATGTCCGCGAGATCACCGCCATTCTACTGCGCGAGGCGGGCTACGTGGTGAAGGAGGCCGGGAGCGGTCACCAGGCGCGCGACATGCTCGCCGCCGGACCGGTCGGCCTGGCGCTGGTCGATTACGCGATGCCGATGATGTCAGGCCACGAATTCGCGCGCCTGGCGCGGCAGATCCAGCCGAACCTGCCGGTGATCTACGTGACCGGCGCTGCGGATACGCCGGCGCCTGGGGAGCCGCAATCACATGATCCCGTCGTCATGAAGCCCTATGCGCGCGCGGCATTGCTTCGGATCGTGCGCGACAAGGTGCTGCGGATGCCGGGACCGCGGCTGAGCTTTACCCGACCTTAAGTCGACCGGTGTCTGATCGGGCCATGTCAGCCATGGCCGACCCACCGAGCCACCTGGACGAGGCCGTGCGCGCGAGTATCCGTGCCGAACTCGGCGGCCTGTTCGACGAACTCCGCCGCTTCGTCGATCGCCGCATCAGCGAACTCAGCATGGAGATCCATGCCACGGTGCAACTGGTGGACTACAGCGAGACGAACCTGTCGGCGCAGCTTGCCCGCATCCATGAGCAAATCGCCAGTGTCGTCGCCGTGCCGGCCACCGCCACGCATAACAGCGGCCTGGAACTCGAGGCTGTCGTGCAGGCGACCGAGAGTGCGGCCAACCAGATCATGGAGGCGGCCGAGGCGATCGGCGCCTGGCTGCAGGCCGGCGGCGATCCGGCGGCGCTGCAGGTGGCGACGCAGCAGGTCAACGCGATCTTCGAGGCATGCACGTTCCAGGACCTCACGGGACAGCGGGTGCGCCGGGCAATCGAGCACCTGCAGAACGTCGAAGCCATGCTGTCGGGCCTGATGCACGAGGCGCCTGGCTCCGGCGTCGCTGCGGGGCCGCCGGTCGAGCCGGGCGCCCATGACCTTGGGCAGAGCGAGGTCGACCAACTGTTCGGCTGAGGGCAATTGGGACTTGCCGGGTCGTGGCGCACGCTCGACTATCGGCGATGATGACGGGCCCGGATGCTGCACCCAGACGGCGCTTTGATGGCGTGCTGTTCGACCTGCTGACAGCGCTGCTTGACAGCTGGTCGCTGTGGAACGCGGTGGCCGGGGGCGCCGAGCCGGGGCGGCGTTGGCGCGCCGAATACCTGCAGCGCACCTACCGTACCGGCGCCTATCGGCCCTACGAGGACATGGTGGCAGAGGCAGCCGAAGCGGTCGGTCTGTCGCGCGGTCTGGCCGCGGCGCTCGCCAGCCGCTACGGCGACCTGCAGCCCTGGCCCGACGTGCCCGCCACACTCGGCCGGCTGGTTGCAGCCGGCCTGCGGCTTGGCGTCGTGACCAACTGTTCAGAGCAGCTTGGCCGCATCGCAGCGCGCAGGGTCGGCATCGACTTCGACGTGGTGGTCACGGCCGAGGGGGCAGGGGCCTACAAGCCGCACCCGCGCACCTATACGCTGGCGCTGGCCGAACTGGGCGTCGCGCCGGAGCGCTGCCTGTTTGTCGCCGGCTCGGCTTACGACCTGATCGGCACCGCGGCTGTCGGGCTGGCGACCTACTGGCATGACCGGGTGGGCATGGTTGCCCAGGATGGCGCTCTGCCGCTGCTCGCCCACCACTCGTCCTTGCAGGCGCTGCCGGAGATCGCACTGGGCTAGATCGGCAGTCGCCCCTGGCGATCCGCAGCGCGCCCGCCATCCGCCGTGGCGCCCACCTCACCGTCGGCGAAGCGCAGCCGCAGCCGCGCAGCCGGCTTCACCGCCGCGGCACTGGTCAGCGGATGGCCGGCGGCATCCGACACCAGCGCATAACCCCGCTGCAGCACCGCCAGCGGAGACACCGATTCCAGGCGTGCGGCCGTGCCCCCAAGCCTGGCCCGCGACTCCCGCAGCATCGCGTGCACCGGCGCATCGCTGAGCCTTCCCAGGGTGCGGCCGGAGCGGTTGTGGATGCCGGACACTGCGTGACGCAGGCCGGCCACCAGCTTCTGGCCGCACAGGCTCAGCGCGCCGTGCCGTCGCTCCACGACATTCGGCAGCGCGATGACCAGCCGCACGCCGCGTTCCTGCACCCGCTCACGCCAGCTTCGCAGCATGGCCGGCAGGTCGGGCAGCCGCCGCTCGATCCCGCTCAGTGCGGCCCCGCGCTTGTGCAGCAGGTTGGGCAGCGCCAACACCAGCCGCTCGGCCCGATCGTCCAGCCGCTGCCGCGCGCCGCCGACCAGGGCGGGGAGGTCGGGCAGGCCGCGTTCGGCGCGCGACAGGCGCAGCCGGCGTTCCTGGGCGAGGCGGTTCAGGCCACCGATCAGCCGCGCCGCCTTGTGTTCCAGGTCGGCGAGCAGGTCCACGCGTGCCGGCACGGCCAGTTCGGCCGCGGCGGTCGGCGTCGGCGCGCGGCGGTCGGAGACGAAGTCGATCAAAGTGGTGTCGGTCTCGTGGCCCACCGCGGAAATCAGCGGGATGCGGCAGGCCGCCACGGCGCGCAGGACGACTTCCTCGTTGAACGCCATAAGGTCTTCCAGGCTGCCGCCGCCGCGCGCCACGATCAGCACGTCGGGCCGCGCCAGGCCGTGCGCCGGCAGTGCGTCGAAGCCGGCGATGGCGGCGGCGATGCGGTCGGCGGCGCCGTCGCCCTGCACCGGCACCGGCCACAGCAGGATCGCGCGCGGGAAACGGCGAGAGATGGTGGTGCGGATGTCCTGGATCACTGCGCCCCGCTCGCTGCTCACCACGCCGACCAGGGTTGGCAGCACCGGCAGCGCGCGCTTGCGGTCGGCGTCGAACAGGCCCTCGCCGGCCAGGCGCAGGCGCAGCATCTCGATGCGGGCGAGCAGGGCGCCGGCGCCGGCGTACTCCATGCGCTCGGTGATCAACTGGTACGACGAACGCTCGCCGTAGGCGGTGATGCGCCCGGTGGCGATCACCTCGACGCCATTCTCCGGCACCATGCCGAGACGGCTGGCGGCGGATTTCCAGACGATGCCGGCGAGCTTGGCGCCTTCGTCCTTGAGCGAGAAATAGATGTGGCCGGAGGGGTAGCGCTTCAGTTCGGTGATCTCGCCGCGCACGCGAATCCGGCCGAAATTACCTTCCAGCGTACGCTTCACCGCGCCGGAGATCTCCGAGACGGTGAATTCGGGGACGTTGGAGACGGTCGCGGCGGGCAGGTCGTTCATGCGGCGAGAGTAAGCGATTCGGTCATGGGCGGCGAGCGTGTGGCGAACGGCGGGCGCGGCGCGATGCGTTTCGCGTCTTGCGCGTGTCTCAGAGTCTCGCTGAGCGGTGATGGTGGATGAAAACCGCATCGTCGATGAAGGTGGCGCGGTTGCGGCCTGCGCTGCGAGGTCGTTGCCGGCAGCGGTCGGCGCGCGGAGCCGGGAAGCGTCGCTGCGGGTTGCGGTTCTCGGCAGTGTCTCGGAGTCTCGTTCATCGGCGGCGGTGCAGGACAACTGCACCGTTGATGAAGGTTGGACCGGGTCGTACGGGCGCAGACGAGTGAGGACCGGCGAAGCTGATCCGCTGACGCGGGACCTGGCCACCTGCTTCGCAATGCAGCGACGGGCATGCGGAGCCGAGTCATCGCGCCGCTGCGGGCAAATCCCGGTTGCGTCTCAGAGTCGCATCAACCGGTGTTGGTATCGGAAACCGTGGGATTGATGAATGTCGGGAGCTCCTGCGCCGGCGCGTCGCTACGGTTGGCAGCAGGCGCCGGGAGCGATACCCGAATCCCGGCAGCGTTCCGGAACGCCGAAGGCGGTACAGAAAATCGCACTGGCGGTGAGCGAGGGGCGCTGTCCGATGCCAGAGCTGGTGGTGAGCGGCTTGTCATCGGCAGGTGTCCGGCCATCCACCCATGAAGCCGTGCCGCGCATGGATTGCCATCGACGATTCCGGCAGGATGGCACCACGTGCATGGAGTTCGCCCACGAGGTAGCCCCACGAGATGGCAGTGTACAGGTAGTCGTTAGTATATGTGACTTCAACAGCTACTTGCAGCGTTCACCTGGGTGCGCATCTCGCGTGTCCCGTTGCGGCATTGCCGTCTGCACGGGCTCGCAGATTACATTTTGTAGCGAAATTCCTGCTTGGCACGTCGTCCTGCACTGGCGGAACCTCCACCCACCGACTGCGCAGAACCGCCCTACCCGGTTCTGTCACGCCTCGGGCCATCTCAGCGTGGGTAGCGGCACGGGATCAGCTTTCCTAGGATGCTGGGCGGAGGATTGATTGCGATGGATTGCCTGGTCTGTGGCTCGACGACGGTGACCGAGCGGCCAGATGTGACTGCGCGAGGCTACCGTCGGTTCCGGTGCAACCGGGACGGTAATCTCATCGACACCGTGCTGAGCGCCACCCGTGACATGTTCTTCCGTTCGGCACGGTCGGTTCCGGCTACAACAATGATAGAATGATGTAGGGGGCGATTATGGCGTTGCTCATCGTTGATCTCGACAAGCATATCGGCAATGCCAAGGCATGGCGCGATACGTTCGAGGGACAGCTTCCCGATCTGGAAATCCGCGTTTGGCCTGATGCGGGAAAGTTGACGGATATCGAATACCTCGCCTTCATGCATCCCGATTTCGATTCCCTTCCAATTTTTCCGAATTTGAGGGCCATGTTCAGCCGCTCGGCCGGGGTGGAGTCCTTTATCGACCATCCAAAGCTGCCGAAGGCCCCGCTATGCAAGGTCGAGCCGCCAGGCGGCGATCCGATGATGACGGAATACGTCGTCATGCATGTCCTGCGTTTTCATCGTGACATGCCTGGGTATCAGGCGGCTCAGGCCAGGCGGGAGTGGCGCCGCACGACGATTGTGCGGCCCGAGCAAAGGCGTGTCGGATTCCTCGGCTACGGCATGATGGCGAAAGCGCCGGCGCTCGTGTTGAAGTCGCTCGGATTCAATGTCTCGGCCTGGGTTCGAAACCCGCGGGCGGAAGGTGAAGTTCCGATGTTTCACGGCCCCGACCAACTTGAGCGGTTTCTTCAGCAGACCGACATCGCCGTCTGCCTGTTGCCGCTTACGAGGGAAACAAAGGGCATATTCTGCGCGCGCACCTTTGCCATGATGCCGCGAGGGGCGATGCTGGTGAATGTCGGGCGCGGCAAGCATGTGGTGGAAGAGGATCTGATCAACGCGCTCGATTCGGGACAGTTGTCATACGCGGCGTTGGACGCGCTGTGGCCTGAGCCCCTACCGCCAACAAGTCCGCTTTGGCTGCACCCCAAAGTCACCGTGATGCCGCACGTGGCACGCCGGCCGACTGTTGCGCAGATCGTGACAGAGATCGCGGCGAATATCCGAAGCATCCAGGCGGGCGGCCGGCTTTTGCAGGAAGTGGACCTCACGACGGGATACTAGCCCCACCTGTTCACAGCCGGGTTGCCGCGGCCCTTGCTTCAGGCGGCGCGTTTGAGTTTGATAGAAAGTAATCCGTTCGTGGAATCATTGAACAACACCAGAGGTACGACCATGCGACCGAACAAGATCAAGCAGATGTGGCAAGCCGGTCAATGCGTGACGCTGGGCTGGCTCTCCGTGTCCCATGGGTTCACGGCGGAGGTCATGGCGCGTCAGGGCTTCGATGCGCTGTGCGTCGACCTGCAGCACGGCACCGCCGAGATGAAAGACGTCGGGCCCATGCTGCAGGCGATCTCGCAGACCGACACGGTGCCGGTCGTGCGCGTCGCATGGAACGAACCGGCGGCCATCATGAAGGCGCTGGACCTCGGCGCCTACGGCATCATCGTGCCGCTGGTGAATACTGCCGAAGAAGCGGCGATGGCGGTGTCCGCGTGCCGCTACCCCCCCGTCGGCATGCGCTCGAATGGGCCGGTGCGCGCCATTCACTACGGCGGCAGCGACTACGTGGCCAACGCCAACGGCGAGATCGTCATCATGGCGATGATCGAGACGAAGCAAGGCATCGCCAACCTCGATGCCATCTGCGCTACGCCTGGCCTCGACGCCGTCTATATCGGGCCGGCCGACCTGTCGTTCGCACTGGGCCTGGCCCCGCGCGGCGATAACCCTGACCCGCTGCATATCGCCACCTGCGACAAGATCCGGGAGGCAGCCCATAAGCACGGCATCAAGTGTGTCATGCACTGCGCCAGCGCGGCGTTCGCGGCGGGCGCGGTGAAGCGCGGCTTCGACATGGTGATGCTGACGTCCGATCTGTCGTGCATGATCGCCGGCGCACGGATGCAGCTCGACGAGCTCAAGTCCAAGACGGCATGAGGATGGCGTCATCGTCCCCGTAAACCTCGACCCGCGCTCTAACTGAGCGCTGTCGAGGCCGCTATGACGATCGAACAATTCGCTGGCGTCCAACGCTGCAACAGCGCGCGTTGATCCAATTGCGGTATCTTCGCCCCTCGGAAGGAGCGGACGTTCCTGTAATCTGGCCAGACAGGCGGAGTGGTTCGCGCCGCAGGATCCCTTCGATGGCCTGGAAGCAGCCGAATTCCCCGCGACCGAGCCGGCAAAACGGCGTACATTCTAGCGCGGTATCTTGAAACGATTACGGCGCGGCTCGTTGTCGCTGGCGCAGGCGAGCCTCGGGGATTTTCATCTGCGTATCGCATGTTTCGTGCGGTGCATTCTTCATCGTTTCAACATGGAGGAAGCCGGAGGACCACGGAGACATATCCGATGCGCCGCGCCCAATGGGCCAGGCGTCGGCGCGAAGCAGCAATAATCAGGGCTTCTCCGTGGCCCTCATACCAACTCCCAGTGGCCGCGGCTCAATGCCGTCATGGCAGGGGCTTGGCCCCGCCATACACGTCTTTCGTTGCAGCAGGCGAGAAAGACGTGGATGGCCGGCCTTCGCCGGCCATGACGGAATCAGTTGCGGTCAGCAGGGCTTGGTGTCAGTGGTCCTCCATCATCCTCCGTGTCGACATACGCAGAACGCGCCGAACCTCACTTATCCAGCCAGATATTCGCCAGGTCCTGGTTCACGTAGTGGCTGGGTCCGATCTTCCAGCCATGCATGTACGACCGCTCGGGCAGAATGCGGTTCCACCACAGCATTGGAAATTCATACGCCTGGGTGTCCACGACGCGCTTCTCATATGCCCGCATCAGCACCCGCTGCTTCGCTGGATCCGTCTCGTGGTACATCTTGTTGTAGATATCCACCACTTCCGGGTCCTCATAGCCACCGTAGTTCTCGTTGAACGCCGAGCGCGGCAGATATTTCTGCGTATCCATCACCGGGTTCACCACGCCGTTGCAGTTGGCTTCCACCACCACATCGAAGTTGCCGCTGCGCATCTGCTCGAACCACGGGCCGGTCGGCACCACCTTCTGCGTCGCGTGCACCCCGATCTTGCTCCACTCGTCCACGATCCAGGTACCAACATACTTGTACGGCTGATCGACGTTGCGGTTCAGCAATTCGAAGCTGAGGTTCTCCGCGCCAGCTTCCTTGAGCAGTCGCCTCGCCTCCGCGCGCGACTTGTCGATGTCCGGCCAGAAACCGGCGAGCTGCTGCAATTCCTCCTTGGTCGCCGCCAGGGGCGAACCGGGGAAGACGACGCCGCCGACCGTCCGCACGTTGGCAATCTTCGACAGTGCCGGCGCGCCGTGCCACTGATCGATCCCCAGCAGCAGCGCCTTGCGCACTCGCACGTCGTCGAACGGCTTCCGCTTGGAATTCGGTGTAATCAGGTTGCCGCAGTTCCAGTCGCTGGTCTGCACGGTGACCTTGTCGCCGAGTTCCTTCTTGAGCTGGTCCACCGCCGAGGGAGGCAGACCGCGAAACTCGGTCGCCGCACGGTCGCCACGGATGGCTTCAACCCGCACCACCTGCTTGTCGGCATAGATGCCAACGATGCCATCCAGATAGGGCTCGCCCTTGTGGTAGTAGTCCGGGTTGCGTTCGCCCTTGATCGACTGGCCAAGTTCGTAGCCGGCAAACTTGAATGGGCCGCTGCCCATGATGTTCTTCTCGTACCAGCGCGGATCCTTGTCGATGATGTCTTTCTTGTAGATTGCCGTATATGGATCGGCGAGCGCCGGCAGGAATGTGAGTGTTGCGAATTTGAGATGGAACACCACTGTCGTCGGATCCGGCGCGCTGATGGTGTCCACCATCTTGTACCAGGTCTCGCGCGCGCTGGAGTACCCCGGCGGCGGGTGGACGATCTGTTCCCAGCTTGCCAGGACATCGGCCGAGGTCAGCGGCGAGCCGTCGTGGAACTTCACCCCGCTGCGGATCTTGAACGTGTAGGTGGTGCCGTTGTCGGTCGGCGTCGGCATCGCGGTGCACAGGTCGCAGACGAATTTCGTGGTGTCCTCGGGGTGCTCGGGATCGAGCCGGATCAGCACGCTGTAGAATGGCGCCACCGAATGGACGGTGACATAAGTGGTCTCGCGATGCAGGTCGAAACTCGGCGGCGCATCCGCCGGGATCATGTAGGTCAGGATTCCGCCGCGCTTCGGCGTATCGTCCCCAATGGCTGGTGCGGCTGCCACGACTGAAGCGAACAGCGCGGCGAGTCCTGCCGTGCAGAGAGCTGATGTCATTCCCGAAGCCTCCCAGTGGGCTTTTTGCTTTTTCGCTATATTCCACGCGCCGGTCCCGACGGGTCCGGCCCATGGCGCGCCCTTAGTATTTCCTTACGCCGCTAATCTGGCTAGATGAAATGATGGCAATGTTCGCTGCCGTGATCAGCGGATCGCCGCCGTCAGCTTTCGCAGATCGGCCTGTGGCCGCGCCCCAAAGTGGCTGATCACCTCCGCCGCCGCGATGCTCGCAAGCTTGCCGCACACGGGCAGCGACCTGCCGGACGTCAGCCCGGCCAGGAACCCCGCGGCGTAGGCGTCGCCCGCTCCGGTGGTGTCCACCACCTGGGTCGGCTGCGCCGCAATCTCCACTGTCTCGCCGCCGCGCAGGATCACGCTGCCGGCTTCGCTGCGGGTCAGTGCCGCGAGGGCGACGTCCCGCCGCGCGGCTTCGGCTGCCGCTTCGAAGCTGTTCTCCTCGTACAGGCTGGTCACCTCGGCCTCGTTGGCGAACAGGATATCCACGTCCTGCTTCACCAGTTCGAGGAACGCGGCGCGATGGCGGTCCACGCAGAACGCGTCGGACAATGACAACGCGACCTGCCTCCCGGCGGCGTGCGCGGCGGCGGCGGCGCGGCGGAAGGCGCGCTGGGCTTCGGGGGGATCGAACAGGTAGCCTTCAAGGTAGGTCACCGCCGCGTCGCCCACCAAGGCCGTATCGACGTCCGCCTCACCGAACGTCACGCAGGCGCCGAGGAATGTGTTCATCGTGCGCTGTCCCTCGGGCGTCACCAGGATCAGGCAACGCGCGGTCGGCGCCCCGCCCGACAGGGCCGACGACGGGAAATGCACGCCGATGGCTCGCATGTCGTGGCGAAACACGCCGCCCAACTGGTCGTCCGCAACCTTGCCGAGATACGCCACGCGCGCACCCAACGCTGCCGCGACGGCACAGGTATTGGCCGCCGATCCGCCGCTGCTCTCCTGGCCGGGCGGCATCGCGGCATAGATCGCCTCCGCCGTGTCGGCGTCGATCAATGTCATCGAGCCCTTGTGCATGTCGTGGCGCGACAGGAACACATCGTCGGTGCGTGCTACCACATCGACGATGGCATTGCCGATTCCAAGAACATCGTAATGTGTGTCCGGCATGTCAGTGCACCGAGCCTGCCCGCGGACCCGATCCGCGGGGTGGATGGGCGCGCACCGCGGCCTCGTTCACATCGACACCCCAGCCGGGGCCTTTCGGAATGATCAGCTCGCCATTCTCGATCACCGGCGCATTGACGAACAGTTCGTCGCGCCAGGCAACGCTGTCGATGTCGATCTCCATCACGCGGAAATTGGGCACCACCGCGCAGAAATGCGCGCTGATCGCCGAGCACAGATGGCCGTAGTAGTTATGCGGCGCGCAGTTCACTTCGTATGCCTCGGCCATCGATGCGATCTTGATTGATTCCAGGAAGCCGTTCCAGATCACGTCAATGATCGCCACGTCAGTGGCATAGGCATCGAGGAACGGCCGAAACGCCCGCCTGCCGCACACCGATTCCAGCGACGCGATAGGGCACGGCGCGGCACGTCGGATCAGTGCGAGCGCCTGTGGATCCCAGGTGTCGATTTCCAGCCATGTCATGTCGAATGGCGCAACCGCCTTGGCGATCTGCAGGTAGCCCTCGGTCTTGAAGTGGTAGTTGACGTCGAGATGCAGCCCCATGTCCGGGCCGGCGCCGGCGCGGAACGCGCTGAGCAGGTCGTGCACCGATTGCAGCGTCTTGCGATCGACGTTGAGTTCCGGATAACCCGGCGTGCGGCCGAACCCGGGACCGAAATTCGTCAGCTTCTGGCCGTCGAACGGCAGGATGTTGGTCTTCAGCGCCTTGAACCCCCGCCGCTTCACTTCGGCGCCGAGCGCGGCAACATCGTCGTAGGTGCGCAGCGGCGGCACGCCGACCAATTCGTGGTTGCGCACGCGGTAGGAACCGCAATGCGACCAGTAGACCGGGATGCGTTCGCGCACCGGGCCGCCAAACAGCTCATAGACCGGCACGCCGAGGGCCTTGCCCTTGATGTCCAGCAATGCGTTCTCGATCGCCGCGATGGCGCGCGCATTGACCCCGCCGGGCGCCTGCACCTGCCGCACCCACAGCGTCGAGGCGATCTGCTGCACCGGCCGCGGGTCCATGCCGATCAGCGGTTCGGCCAAGCCATAGATCACGCCGGTCAGGCCCCGGCTGCCATCGGCCTCGGTGTATTCCGACCAGCCCACCAGCCCGTCATCGGTGGTGACCTTCAGGAAGGAGAAGGTTCGCCAGCCTGCATCGCAATGCAGGTCCTCGATGCGGGCGATCCTCATGGCGTTCCTCCGTGGCGTTGCCTGATGGGGAGTAGGCTAACCTCCCTGGCCGCCGGTTGGCGACCCCAGGGCCGGATGGCATGGCGAGAGCAGGTTCAGGGTGACCGGACACTCGCGCAATGCCTGGGTGCGCGATGGGTATCGCTGCGCTCAACCCATCCTACGAATTGCAACGTGGTGCCGTAGGACGAGTCGAGCGCAGCGATACCCATCATCGATCCGACTGAGAGGCCCGGCGAGGATCAGTATTGCGGGGCATCGCCCGGTCGCCCATCAGGGGTGCCCACGGGTGCCGGGATCACCTCATCGCCCACGGGTGAACTCACAGGCGGGAGCGACATCGCATCCCTGGCACTCGACGACATTGGTACTGACGGCGTCGATCGATGGGCGCCCCTGTTCGGTCCGCTTCGCGCATGCGGAACGGCGCAGCCCGTCAAGAGAATAGCAATGCAGCCGAGGGTCGGAGCCAGTCGCACTGGCGCTCGCAACCAGTGCCGGACGGTAGCGTTGCCTGGCATGCGTCCTCGTCTCAGATGGTGGACTTCGCAACTACGCGCGCGGTGCCCCCATGGTGGCACCTGGGTTTATTGCCAGTTGACTGCATCTCGCCGGCACACTCGCTGATGCCAGCGCAGGCCGGCGGTTGCGCCCGTCATCGCGGAAGACGCGCGACTGGCGGTCTCCTGGCATCACAGGGCTGAACGAGATGGCCGTCTGGCGGAACAGGAAAGGGATTATCAGGTGATCAGACGGGCCGCGAAAAAGATGGTCCTTCAACTACCCGCGATGCGCCGTATCATCCGACAGCGAGATGAGGCGATGGCGCGCGTGACGCAATTGGAATCGCGCCCGAGGATATCTTCATCGTCATGCCCCGCCAACGAAACCGGCGCTTCCTACATCTTGCTGTCGGGCACCGAGTACTCGCACTACGCAATGCCTCTTGACTATCTCCCATCTCGTGCCTTGCGGCCGCGCTGGGGTGAAACCCACCCAATGATTGCATCGCTGGCGCAGTGGATGGGTGGGTATGACGATGACTATCGCATTGTGCTCGAGCAGATGCAGGCGCGGGCCCCGCGCCTTGCCGTGATCCCGCCCGATTTCGACCGCCATTGTCTAGAACCCGCGTGGCTTGGCGTGCCCTTCTGCCCCTTCGATTCTGCGGCGCTCTATACCCTGGTGGGCCATTACAAGCCGCGCATTTACCTTGAGATCGGGTCGGGCATTACCACCGCTTTCGCCCATCGTTCCATCCGCGACCACGGCCTTGGTACACGCATCGTATCGATCGATCCGCAACCACGCGCAGCTATTGATGCACTATGCGATGACGTTATCCGGGATGGCCTGGAAACCTGCGACCTGACGTTGTTCGACGCGCTGGAGCCTGGAGACATCGTGTTCCTGGACGGTTCCCACCGAGTGTTCATGAACAGCGACGTCACCGTCTTTATGATCGATGTACTGCCGCGACTCAAACCAGGGGTGATCGTGCATGTCCACGACATTACGCTCCCGTGGGACTATCCGGATATGTTCGTCAATTGGTACTGGAGCGAAGCCTACATCCTCGCCGCCTATCTCATCGCTGCGCGGGACAGGGTCAAGCCTATCCTGCCAACTGCCTGGGTGTGTCGGATGCCGCAATTCGCAACATGGTTCGACAAACCACCCGTCGATCTCGGCCAGTTCAACGATGCATGGCGCGGAGGTGGTTCCATGTGGTTCACTCACATACGGTGACGAGCCAACCGCAATTCCGCTTCGGCGCCCTGGCTAGGTCGCCGCCCTGCCGGCTGCGGCGCGTTGCGCATGCGGCGGGGCGACCAGGCCCACACCGCGCAGATGGCCGAACAGCTGCTTCATCTGATTGCGGTCGGCCTCCGGCAGCGGCGGTCGCAGGATCGATGCGACATTCGATCGCAGATGCGCCTGATCGCCGGTACCGAACAGCACCACATCGACGCCTGGCTCGTGCCGCACGTAGCGATACGCCGCGTCGGTCAGACTGGTGGCACCGCCGGGATGAATCAGGAAGCCGAGTGGCTCGGGGCTGTCGGCAAGCGCCTGCGGCACCTTGCCCGCTTCTGCCAGCTCCTTCATCGTGGTGGCGACGCGGTCGTTGCGCGCGAAGATGCTGCGCACGGCGAACATCAGCAGCGTGCCGACGCGATGCTGCAAGGTGGCCGGGAAAACCTTCTCGCGCGTGTTCTGGCTCATCATGTGGAATGCGACCATCACCACGTCCCACATGCCGTCCGGCACCGCGCGCAGCACCATCTCGTGCTCGAGATCGTTGGGTGACGTTTCGGTGATGCCGAGGAAGCGGAACTTTCCGCGTTCCTTCTGCTTCAGCAGCACAGGTGCGATGGTGTCGCGCACGTAGTCATAGCCGGACGGCGGCACGGCATGCAGTTGGAACACGTCGATGCAATCGACGCCGAGTTCGCGCAGCGAATTGTCGAGGCTGGCCACTACCCGTTCCGGCGCATAGCGTTCGCCGCCACGAATCACCGACGCCTTTGTGGCAATGACCACCTTGTCGCGCGGCACGCCCTTCAGGGCTTTGCCGACCACGCCCTCGGTGCCGTAGGGCGCCGCGGTGTCGAGCAGGTTCACCCCGAGGTCAAGTGCGGAATGGATGATCGCAATGGCGCCCGCCTCGTTCCCGCCGGTGCTCAGGCCGAGACGACTGAAGCCGCCGCAGCCGAGTCCGGCGACACTGACCTTGAGCTCGGTTCGTCCCAGCGTGGTATATTCCATGCGTTCACCCATTTGCGAGAGGTGTGCAGGCTAGCGTGGTGTCGCCAGGAAGCAACTCGCCGGCGCAGCCACGACGGTGACGGAGCTATGAGTCGCTCTCCACGATCGTTGGTATAGGTTCATGGACAAGCATGGCAGGAGCGCCGGATGATCCTGATCGGTCAATACGACTCGCCGTTCGTGCGCCGCGTTGCAATCGCGCTTCGCCTCTACGCCATGGCCTATGAGCATCGTCCCTGGTCAACCTTCGCCGACGCCGATCGGATCGCTCAGTTCAATCCGCTCCGCCGGGTGCCCGCTCTGATCCTCGACAGCGGCGAGGTGCTGATCGACAGTGCGGCGATCCTCGACCACCTCGATGAGGTTGCGGGACCGTCGCGTGCCTTGATCGCGGCGAGTGGCGATCGACGCCGCAACGCCCTCAAGGTGTGCGCCCTGGCGACCGGCCTGGCCGACAAGGCGGTGAGCCTGATCTACGAGCAGGTGCTGCATCAGACGACCTCCGAACAGTGGATCACCCGCTGCCGAAGCCAGATATCGGACACGATCACTGCCCTGGAAGCGAGTCGCAGGGCGCAGGCCACGCCATTCTGGTTCGGCGCAACGATTGGTCACGCCGACATTGCCGCCGCCTGCGCACTAAGGTTCATGCGCGAGGTACATCCCGGGCTGTTCGACGAACAACGCTGGCCGGCTTTGACGGCACATGCGGCGACATGCGAAAGCCAGCGGATTTTTCAGGAAGTCGCGCAGGCATTCCTACCGCCCAGTTGAGGGGGCCATCCTGCTTTCCCCACTCGCCCGGGCGCTGGCCCAACTCGACGACCCCATCTTCCTCGGGGTGCTGCTGCGCAGCGTCGCATGGTCGGGTGTGTGTTTCATCCTGCTGCACATCGCCACGATCTGGGGCGTGCATCAGTTGCTCGACCTACACGGCTGGATCGGCTGGGCGGCCGAAGTGCTCGGCGGCATCGGCGCGTCCCTGCTCGCATTGTGGCTGTTCCTGCCGCTCGCCGTCATCATCGGCACGTTTTACATCGACCGCATCGCCCGCGCGGTGGAACGCCGCTACTATCCGACCCTGCCGCCGCCGCGTGGCGCGTCCCTCGCCGCACAACTGTGGGACGCGATCAGCATCGGCCTGCGGATTCTGCTGCTGAACCTGCTCGCACTGGTGCTTGCCCTGGTCCTCCCGGGCGTCGGCCTTGTCCTTGCCTGGATCATCGGCGGCTATGCCATTGGCCGCGGCCTGTTCGCCGCCGTGGCCATGCGCCGGATGCCGCGGGCCGCAGCCGAGGCATTGTACCGCCGCGGCCGCCCTGTTGTCCTGGCACAAGGCTGCATCATTGCGCTGGCTGGATATATCCCGGTGCTCAACCTGCTGATCCCGGTGGTCGGCACAGCCGCCATGGTGCACGTGCTGGACCAGGCGATGACGGCACCCTCCGCCCACCGCCAGCCCCCCTGGCACTCGTGAACCAAGCGGATCATTGTGGATAACCGCGGGCAATCTGTTGTTCATCCGGAGCCGCCCGTGTTAGGCCGGCCATGTCGTCACGACTCCAGATATTTGTCAGCCCAGTGGGGAGCCTGTGTTCAAACGCCGCAAGCCTGATGATCCGCAGGCCGCAGAACCGGGCGCTACGTTGCCCGCTGGCCTTTCCATGTCCGACCAGGGGGATGTCCCGGACCACCCGGGCAGCCTGACCAGCCACATCTCCGGCGCGCAAAGCAGCCCGATCGACACCGGCCTGGGCGTGCCCCCATTCCGTCCCGCCCAGCAGGAGGCGCCATCCATGTCCCGGCCACCATTCACCACAGCGCCTGCCCCGCAAGCCGTGCCGCAGGCAGGACCACGTACCGGGCTCCCCCCGGTCCGCAGCCCGTCGCGCGATCCGTCCGAGCGCCGAACGCTCGTTGTCGGCCGCGGCATCAGCGTGCAGGGCACCGTGCAGGATGCCGAACGCCTGGTGGTCGAAGGCACGGTCGAGGCCAGCATGATCCACGCAACCGAGCTCGCCATCTCGCCCGGCGGCGTGTTCAAGGGCGAGATCGAGGTCGAGGACGCGGAAATCGCCGGGACCATCGACGGCACGCTGACCGTGCGCGGCTCGCTGGTCGTGCGGGCATCGGGCAAGGTACTCGGCACCGCACGTTGCCGGCGCCTGCAGGTCGAGGATGGTGGCCAGATCACCGGCCATATCGAGATGCTGACCGATCAGGTCAGGGCCGAAACCATCAGGCCGGCGTCAGAAACCGCGGCCTGACAACCGGGCATCTTCACCGGAGATTCACCTGGAGCGTGCAAACGGGTGCCGATCAGTTCAGGCACCCGGAGGCTCCCGGTCATGACAAGGCTCGCAACACGCCGATCCGCGTTCACCGGGCTTGCCGCCATTGCCGGCGTTCTGTGTACACCTGCCGTGCTGCGTGC
Organism: Acetobacteraceae bacterium; assembly: GCA_036265005.1. Classification (GTDB taxonomy): domain Bacteria; phylum Pseudomonadota; class Alphaproteobacteria; order Acetobacterales; family Acetobacteraceae; genus JAMXLO01. The sequence continues at coordinate 108,063 of DATAPW010000082.1, forward strand.
CGCAGGTCCTCGTCGCGTGATCCGCATCGGCACGGTCAACCCGCTGCCCTCTGCCACCGGCCAGGCCTGCCGCGCCTTCGCCGAGGCGGTTGCCGCGTCACCCATCCTGTCCGCCAGCCTGCAGGTGGAGGTGCATGCCAACGGCGATCTTGGCGGCGAACTGGAAATGACCAAGGCCTGCATCAACGGCAGCCTGGACCTTGCGGTGACCGCATCGAACGTCGCTGCCAATATCGTTCCCGAACTCGGCCTGCTCGATGCGCCGTTCCTGTTCCGTGATGCCGCACATGCGCGCGCCGTGCTCGATGGTCCGATCGGCGCGGAGTACGCCGGGCTGATGCAGCCGAAAGGACTGAACCTGCTTGCCTGGGCCGAGAATGGCCTGCGCCACGTCACCGCCAACCATCCGGTTCGCAAGCCGGAGGATCTGCGCGGGCTGCGCATCCGCGTTCCGCAGTCCGATGTCATGATCGAAGCCTTCAAGGCTCTCGGCGCCAGCCCTGAGGCGATGCCGTTCCCGCAGCTCTACGAGGCTTTGCGCACCGGCCGCTTCGAGGCGGAGGAGAACCCGGTACCGACCATCCTCGCGGCGAAATTTGCCGAGGTGCAGAAATGCCTGAATCTCACCGGGCATGTTTACAGCGCCGCGTTCTTCATTGCCTCGCCTGATCTGCTGGAGGATCTCGGCGAGGCGCAGCGTACCGCGCTGACCGCCTGCGCCAAGGCGGGCGCTGCAGCCTCGCGCGAAACCGGCAGCCAGGGCGAACACGACGGCATCGCAGCGTTGCAGGCAGCCGGCATGACCATCGTCCGCGACGTGGACCGGGCATCGCTCGCCGCAGCCGCAAAGCCGGCGCTGGATGCAGCGGCGCAGCGGTTGGGAGCCGATCGCGCCGCGCGGATCCAGGCTGTGGGAGCTTGACGGCAGGCACCGACAGGCGCCGGACGCTTCGACATGGCCACCGCATCCGGCAGACGGCTGGTGAACGGCCGCACACCAACACTCGTTGAGAGCTACTCGTCGTTTCCACCGTCATGGCGGGGCGTGTCCCGGCCATCTGCGTCTGTCTCGTATGCGTGGGCCGAAAGACGTGGGTGGCCGGGCCAGGCCCGGCCATGACAGCCGGCGCGGTGCACAGGTCATCATCGATGAGATCTGGCATTATGTCGATACGGACGCGCATCATGCTCGGCTTCCTGCTGGTGCTGTTGCTGGTTGCCATGGTGGTCGGCGCCGTGTGGTACGCGGGCGGACAGGTCGAACAGGCATTCCTCGACGACGCCCACAGCGACGGCCTGGGACGGCAGGTCACCACAGTGCAGATGCGCCTGATGGAGACTCGATTGCGTGTCGCCGACTATCTGCGCACCGGGGGCGCAGCCGAGAGCGACGCGCTCGCCACGGCAATCACCGAACTCGAGGCAGCGGCCGCCGCCGGCTCCGTCGGCGATAACACCGGCGCGCTGGCCGCCGTCCCGGAGTCGATCCGAAGCGTTCGAGACGCCCTGGTCACGGCGCGCGCCGCGATCGAGCAGCAGCGCGATGCCGCGGCGCGCCTGACCGCCGCCGATGTGGCCCTGGGCAATGCCACGACGGTGCTGGCGGAAGGGGCAGCGCGCTCCGGCCAGCGTGAATTCGCCGAGCCAGCTGCCTCGCTGCTTGCCGCCGCATCGCGGGCGACCGGGGCGGGCATCCGCTTCAACGTCATGGAGCTACCTGCTGACGCCGAGACGGCGCGCGCCGAAGCCACACGCGCCAGGGAGTTGCTGGACAATTTGCTGCAGGCCGCTGCCGATTCGGCGCGCATCCAGCGCGTCGGCGGCGCCGCGCGCGATGCATTGACGGACTTCACCGCCGCACTCGGGCAGCTGGTCCAGGTGCAGCAGGTGCGCCGCGAGCGCCTTGCCGACCTCAGCTCCGCGTCGGATCGGGCGGGGTCCGTGACGACCGAAGCCGCGCACGCCATCGCCGACCGGCGGACGGCGAGTCGCGCCGCGACCGCGATGGCCCAAAGTCGCATGCGTGCGACGGTGACTTGGGCGAGCACGGGTGCGATCCTGCTGGGACTCGGCATTGCGGTGGCGCTCGGTCGTTCGATCGCGCGACCGATCCAACGCCTCGCCGATGTCATGGCGGTTCTGGCTGCCGGCGACCTGTCCACACCGGTGCCTGCCATCGCCGCGGGGGACGAAATCGGTGTGATGGCGCGCGCCGTGCAGGTGTTCAAGGACAGCCTGCAAAGCAGCGAATTGCTGCGCGCCGAGCACGCCGGGTTGAAGTTGCAGGCGGAGAAGGACCGGCACGACGGGCTGCTTGCGCTTGCCAACACCTTCGAGCAGAGCGTCGGCGGTATCATCGGCATGGTGACGGAAGCATCGACTCGACTGCACGGCGCGGCGCAGTCGATGTCCACGTCGGCCGAAGCGGCCACCAAGGAGGCGCGAATCGGGTCCACTGCCTCTGCACAGGCCAGTGCGAACGTCCAGACCGTGTCGGTGGCGACCGAGGAGTTGACTGTCTCGATTGCCGAAATCAACCAACAGGTGACGAAGTGTTCGCACATCGCCGATACCGCGGTGGGCGAGGCAGAGCGAACCGATGCGACGGTCAGGGCCCTGGCTGACGCCGCCCAGCGCATCGGCGATGTGGTCGGGCTGATTCACACGATCGCCGGGCAGACCAACCTGCTGACATCAGTTCTGGAAAATGTGAACACGATCAATTGCCTGCGTTATGAACCTTCGGTGCCTACCCATGGAATGCCCATAAAAATGGCCTCGTCAGAAGAATCTGTGGGCGACATCAGGTTCCGGCAGTTTGCCAAGTGCATGATACAGCGCGATTTCCGTGACGTGGAAGGTTCGGAAGCCGTAGGATTTTCGCATGGTCAGTTTGGCCTTGTTGTTGAAACCCTCGACGACGCCGCTGGAGAACTGCTTCCTGGCGCGGAAGTAGTTCAGGATCAGCGCGCGGTGCGAGCGTAGCGTCCTGGCGATTTTCTTCATCGGCTCGATGCGGGACCGCATGACCTGACAGCACCACTCATCGAGGAACTTGCCGGCCCAGCTCGGTGACTCGTACTCCCAGAATTGCTGGAAGTCCTCCTTCAGCAGATAGGCCCGCACGGTCTGTAGATTGTAGCGCAGCAGATCGCGTAGACGGTACCGCTGTTGTCGGGTCAGGTTGGTCTTGCGCTTCAGCACGCACCAACGGGTTTTCTTCAGCACCGGTTCATAGCCGTCGCGCGCCAGCCTGCGCGCCTCGCCGGCACGCACCTGGTCCAGGGCGGTGTTCATCTTGGCGACAATGTGGAAGCGATCGAGGATGTGGATGGCATGGCTGCACCGCTCGCGTATCACCGTCAGATAAGGCTGCCACATGTCCGAGCAGACAAACTCGATCTGTCCGGCCAATGCCTCGCCGATCAGGGCGAAGAACTGCTCGAAGCTCGCCACCGTCCGCTCCCGGCCGATCCACAGCAGGCGCGTGCACTGCTGTTCGATCTGGTAGACCAGCGTCAGGTATTTGTGACCCTTGGCATACTGGATCTCATCAACACCGATCGCCGCGATCGGGCCCAGCTGCCGGTGCTCGATCCCCCACTGCA
>DATAPW010000083.1:0-4889 GCA_036265005.1 Acetobacteraceae bacterium
GACTGTGGTCACCGCGCGCCAACCGTCGGCCTCATTCACCCAGTAGGTGATCGCGGAAGCGTTGGCGCTCAATTCGGTCGTCACGCCCTGGCTCTCGCGCACGGTGGTATTGAGCTGACCGGCTTTTAGCTCCGCGGTTACGGTTGCTAAGCCAACCAAGATCCTGGCAATGCCCACCGCCTTTAGAAAGTTTGTCACGTCACGCCTCAACTATTCGGGAAGTCCGATGCCGTACCTGCTGGTGGGGGTGGCGCTTGAGAGCCGGCCGGACAGCGCGTAGCGCGCGGCATCGAACCGGTCCCAGCCGGTTAAGACTGACACGTGGGCCGTCCATGTTACCGGCCGACTTCGCGTTACGGATGCAGCTTTGGCTAATCGCGTAATCTGCACGCAGCGTCGCAACGGCTATCAGCGCCGCGCTCACGGACAGCCCGAAGGCATGGAGGCGGCCTTTTGCGCCTGTAACCCGATTTCTTGACGCTGAAGCAGGTCCGTAACCTCTTGCTGCTTCCATCGCGAAGCGTTCACAACGACCGCTTAATCGGACACGACGATTGCAATGACCCCGTTGAATGCCATGTTCCACCGGGCGACTACGCCAGGCGCGGCGCCCAGCACCGCTCGAATCATGGTGGCGAGCCTGGTCGGAACCGCGATCGAGTTCTACGATTTCTACATCTACGGCACTGCGGCGGCGCTCGTGCTCGGCCAGCTCTTCTTTCCGCACAGCGCGGCCGGCGCGCAATCTCTGGCGGCGTTCGCGACATTCGGCATCGCGTTTTTCGCGCGACCGATCGGCTCCTTCGTCTTCGGCCATTTCGGCGATCGGCTTGGGCGCAAGTCGACGCTCGTCGGCTCGCTGCTGTTGATGGGCCTCTCCACCACGCTGATCGGCGCGCTGCCGGGCTATGCCAGCGCTGGCGTCGTAGCGCCGATCCTCCTGTGCATTCTACGCTTGGGCCAGGGCGTGGGTCTTGGCGGCGAGTGGGGCGGCGCGGCATTGCTGGCTACGGAGAACGCACCTCGCCACCGGCGCGCCTGGTTCGGCATGTTCCCGCAGCTCGGCCCACCGCTGGGCTTCCTGATGTCCAACGGCTTGTTTCTGGCGCTCTTCCTTACTGCTGACGAACGAGCAATTCGCCGCCTGGGGCTGGCGCATTCCGTTCCTTGCGAGCGGCATCCTTGTCACGGTCGGCCTCTATTTGCGCGGCCGTCTGACCGAGACGCCGGCTTTTGCCAGGCTCGCGGAGCGCAACGGACTTGTGAGGGTGCCACTCGGCGTGCTGTTGCGTCATCACAGCCTGCGCCTGGTGCTGGGCTCGCTGGCGATGGTCGTCTGCTACGCCATCTTCTACATGACGACGGTCTTCGCCCTCGACTACGGCACGCGCGTCAGTCACATCCCGCGCGGCACGTTCCTCGGGCTGTTATGCGTCGCCATCACCCTCATGGCGATCGCAACGCCGATTTCGGCGTTCCTGTCCGACCGGTTTGGCTGCCGCCTGGTGCTGCTGGTCGGCTCGGCGGTCGCGGCCGTGTCCGGCTTCGCGATGCAGCCATTGCTGGGCGCGGGACGCGTGACAGGCGCCGCCGTCTACCTCTGCCTGGAGCTGGGGTTGATGGGTCTGCTCTTCGCACCAATGGGCGCGTTGCTTCCGAGCCTGTTTCCACCGCAGGTGCGCTATACCGGCGCGTCGACCGCCTACAATCTCGGTGGCATCCTGGGCGCATCGCTGGCGCCGTATGCAGCGCAGTTCCTGCTAGGCCTCGGCGGGCTGTCTGCGGTCGGGCTCTACATCAGCGGCACGGCGATGGTCAGCTTCCTGGCGTTGCTATGCCTGCGGCAGCCTTCATCGGAAACGCACGACTCCGCTGTGCGCCCGGACGCTTACGTTGTAGCGAACCGGATCATCTGCTCGCCGCCGCGGTAACCCGGTGCCGCCGGCTCAGAGTTGCTTCACCGGGAGCGCAAACACATAGCCGACGCCGCGCTCCGTCCTGATGACGGGGGACACAATGGCATCAGGCTCAAGCTTCCGACGCAACCGAAGAATTTGCGCGTCAATGCTGCGGTCGAACACGTCCTGGTGGATGCGGGTCGCTTGCAGAAGATGTTCCCGACTGAGCGGTCTTTGCGGCGCATTGAGGAACGCGACCAACAGCGCGTACTCACACTTCGTCAAAGCCACAGGTTCGCCATTAGGATCGGTCAGACGGCGCGCACGCCGATCAAGCTGCCAGCCGCCAAAGCTGCACCGGCCTTGCTCGGAACCGCGTTGCCACGCGAGACGTCCCAGCTCCTGCCGCCGCAGAACAGCGCGAATGCGCGCCAGCAGTTCACGCGGCCCGAACGGCTTGGTAAGACAATCGTCCGCCCCCAGCTCCAGCCCCACGACACAATCGATCTCGTCCGGCCGCTCGCCAGTTGTGATTATGACCGGCACATCGGAACGAGTGCGGATTTCACGCAGCAAGTCGAGGCCATCGTCATTTCCCAGACTGAGATCCAGGATCACGACGTTTGGCTCCGCGAGAGCAAATTGCCGAGTGACGTCCCGTCCTTGCAAAGCCGATGCAACGTGCTTGTTGTATTCCCTGAGGTACTCCGCCAGCATGTGCTGCGTCGACAGATCATCATCGGCGACGAGCACGAGTAACGGCCGCCCGATTGGGTCAACGCCGATCGGGCTGTCTAGTATAGAGCGGCCCATGGACGAAGGCGCAGGCATTGCAAGCATCAGCCAATACTCCGGATTCCGACGCGCACGGACCTGGAACCGAACCTTCTCTCGTGCTTCGCGTGCTGAATCCGCCAGATAAGCGCGTGATCCAGGCCTGTCCAAAATCAATTAGGGACGCAACCAGATACCTATCCGGTAAGAGACACGCTTCGCGCGGACCTGTTGGATGATCGAACACCTGAGCGCGCCTCCAAACGATTCACCGCATTTTCATCATAAGCGGCAGCGCCAAGCCGCAATCGGCATTATTCTTGTCTTTAGACTAGCGGCAATCTGACACACGCCATCCACGCTCGCGCTCGTGCTCGCCAACAAATATGTCGACGGCACCCCCTTGTATCGTTTGGAGCAGGCGCTGGCGCGCGCAAACATCAGGGCACGGCTCGCCATCGCCGAATATCTCCGCCGCTACGATCCGCAGCAGGCGGTGGACCGCATCAAGAAGCTGCGCAATTTGCGACGCTGACGATCCGGGCACGCGTATCCTCATCCATCGATCGCGGAGAGCGCGTCGATGCTTATTGCAGGCCACCGCCGGAATCTATGCACCGGCGAGCCACGCCGCCGACGCGTTCTTCCTTTACTATTTGGACCGACCGTCGAATCTGGCCCACCGCTGAAGGCGTTCGCGATTTCCAGCGCGATGAATATCGGCGCAATCGAGCGATCTAGGACTGGAGCGTGGACGCGAAACTTACCAAGGCTTAGCCGTCCCTGTCGTGCGAGACGGCGCAGCGGTGCCAACGATGGTTCTCAACTTTTCGGCTTAGCACTACAGTCGTGATTTTCCTATTGCGAATCGCCGAATCGCCTGAATCTATGGCGGACCATGAGTCGAAAGTCATGGTCTGGTTATGCTCCGGTCGAGGCGACGCTGGAAATGTTGGCGTCGGCACTGCGCGATGTGAAGGGTCGCATGCGGCAGCTGTTCGCGCAGGAGCGAACGGCGTCGAATGCCGGCTTGTTTTTGGATGGTTTGCTCAGCGACGAGCCGCGTAAGACGGGCTGGATGCGCTCGGAGGTGGTGGGCGATCCTGGTCCCTGGCGGCAACAGGAGCTGCTTGGGCGAGACCGTTGGGATGCTGATGCGCTGCGTGATGTTGTATGCGAATACGCCGTTGAACATTTACACGATGATGAAGCGGTGCTGGTGATTGATGAAACTGGCTTCCTGAAGCAAGGCAAGAAGTCGTGTGGTGTGGCGCGGCAATACACCGGTTCTGCAGGGAAGATCACGAACTGCCAGATTGGCGTCTTTGCCACGTATGCATCGCGCCACGGGCATGCATTCATTGATCGGGCGCTCTATTTGCCGAAGAGCTGGACCGACGATCCGTTACGCCTGAAGGCGACCTCTGTTCCAAAGGACGTTGGCTTCGCGACGAAGCCGCAATTGGCGGCGCTGATGATCGCGCGCGCCGCGGCGGCCGGCGTGCCGTTCCGCTGGGTGGCCGCGGACAGCGTGTATGGCGTTGGTGATATCGAACGCGATCTCCGGCAGCTGGGAAAGGGCTACGTGCTTGGTGTCGGTTCAACCCATGTGTTTCGATCCTGGGGCAAGAAGCGACTGGTCGCAGGCACGGCTGCCGAGATTGCCAATACGCTTGAGCCATCGGATTGGAAGCGTCTGTCGGCAGGAGAAGGCACGAAGGGACCGCGTCTGCATGACTGGTGCTATCTTGAACTCGCCGACCTTGACGCCGACGAGTTCAACGAAGCAAACCATGGCTTGTGGACGCGCGGTTTGCTGCTACGGCAGAACATCGAAGATGGTGAACTTGCCTACTTTACCACCTGGTGCCCGGCGGGGACCGCGATTGAAACGCTGGTGACAGTGGAAGGTCACCGCTGGTCGATCGAAGACAGCTTTGAGACTGCGAAGAACGAGTTTGGGCTTGATCACAACGAAACAAGGTCATGGCATGGCTGGCATCGCCATGTCTCCCTCGTCATGATGGCCTTTGCCATGATGGCGGCCATCAGACATCAGGCAAACCAAGCGACACTAAAAAAAACCAAAATACCCATCCGCAAAAACCGGGCGCGCTCATCCGCTGGTCGATCCAGGAAATCCGCCGAATAGCGCAACGGCTCAAGCAGCACCGCATCGAGCCAGCCTGTGTGATAGCGTGGTCGCTATGGCGACGA
>DATAPW010000084.1:0-27382 GCA_036265005.1 Acetobacteraceae bacterium
ATTGGCCAGCGTCAGCTTGTCGGACCCGGTGCCGAGATCGACCGACATCGCGGTGGTGAGCGCGCCGGCCAGGGTGATGGTGTCGTTGCCCGTGCCGCCGGTCAGCGTCTCCACATTGGCGACCGAGGCGGAGTTGGGGCCGGTTCCGAGGGTCAGTATGTCATTGCCGGCTCCCAGATCGAAGCTGGCATTGGTGACCGGGCCGGTGACTGCAATGGTGTCGGCGCCGGCACCCGAGGTGAGCGTGTCGACAGCACTGATGGTTGCCGTGTTCGCGGCACTGCCCAGATTGAGGATGACTGACACGGCCCGACTCCCTGTGGGATTGGGAAAACCAGGGACGGGCCGTTTTGTCCTTGCGCCTGGCTTGGCTTGCGCTGTTGCGCAGCCCGAACCAATACCCTCTAGTCGTAAAGAAAAGGTTCGTGAGCCGACGCCGTCGTCGCCGGGGCCACGCGCCGCACCGGCGGGAGTTGCATGGGGGGCCTCGCTCTGCCCATGTTCATCCTGGGCCCCTCGAGGGCCGCGAAGCAGGTTGCATCGGGAGGCATCGCGTGCCGACGCCGAAACCGAATTTCTCATCGTCCATCTGGCTGGTCGTCGCCGGCCTGCTGGTGATCACCGTGCTGGGCCTGTTCTCCAACGGCGGCACCGGCGGCCCGGCGGTGATCCCGTACAGCCAGTTCCAGCAGTATCTCGACGCCAACAAGGTCAAGCAGGTCACGGTGTCGGGCAGCGTCCTGCACGGCACGCTGACCGACGCGATGCCGGACGGCAAAACCAGCTTCACCACCGTGCAGGTGCCGCCTGACCTCGCCACCCAGCTTGCCCAGCACAAGGTCGAATTCAGCGGCACCGTGTCGGACAGCGGTCCGTTGGGCACGCTGCTGTCATGGGTACTGCCGCCGCTGCTGTTCGTCGGCATCTGGATGTTCGCCTCGCGCGCGATGATGGGCGGGCGCGGCGGCGGGTTCGGCGGTGGCTTCGGTGGCGGATTGCTGTCGGTCGGCCGCTCGAAGGCCAAGCTGGTCGCCGAGACCGACGTGAAGGTCACCTTCAGCGATGTCGCCGGCGTGGACGAGGCGAAGGACGAACTGCACGAAATCGTCGATTTCCTGAAGCGCCCGGAGGAGTTCACCAGGCTGGGCGCGCATATTCCGCGCGGCATCCTGCTGGTCGGTCCGCCGGGTACCGGCAAGACATTGCTGGCCCGCGCGGTGGCCGGCGAGGCAGGCGTGCCGTTCTACTCCACCAACGGCGCCGAATTCGTCGAGATGTTCGTGGGTGTCGGTGCCGCGCGGGTGCGCGACCTGTTCGAGCAGGCGCGGACATCCGCGCCTTGCATCATCTTTATCGACGAACTCGATGCACTCGGTCGGGCACGCGGGGTCAGCCCGATGGGCGGACAGGACGAGAAGGAGCAGACGCTGAACCAGTTGCTGGCCGAGATGGATGGGTTCGACCGCTCGGTTGCCATCGTCATCCTGGCAGCGACCAACCGGCCGGAGATCCTCGACCCGGCGCTGCTGCGCGCCGGGCGGTTCGATCGGCAGGTGCTGGTGGACCGGCCGGACAAGAAGGGCCGGGTGGATATCCTGCGCATCCATCTGAAGAACCTGAAGCTGGCGGCGGATGTGAAGCTGGAAGAGATCGCCGCGCTGACGCCGGGCTTCACCGGCGCGGACCTGGCCAACCTGGGGAACGAGGCGGCGGTGCTGGCGACGCGGCGCGGCGCGGAGTCGATCGCGGAAAGCGATTTCACCGGCGCGGTGGAACGGATCATCGCCGGGCTGGAGAAGAAGTCTCGTATCCTGATCCCACGGGAGCGTCGCGTGGTCGCCTACCACGAGATGGGCCATGCACTGGTTGCGCTGGCGATCCCGGGCAGCGACCCGGTGCAGAAGGTGTCGATCATTCCGCGCGGCATCGGCGCGCTGGGCTACACGCTGCAGCGGCCGACCGATGACCGGTTCCTGATGGGCAGGCAGGAGCTGGAGGACAAGATGGCCGTGCTGATGGGCGGGCGCGCGGCGGAGACCCTGTTGGGTGAGGACATTTCCACCGGCGCCGCAGACGACCTGGCGAAGGCGACCGACATCGCGCGTGGGATGGTGCTGCGGTTCGGCATGGACGATCGGCTGGGGCCGGTGGCGTGGGATACCGAGCAGGGACAGTTCCTCAACCAGCCTGGGGTGTACTGGCAGCCTCGGCGGTTCAGTGACGAGACGGCGCACGAGATCGACGTGGCGGTGCGTTCGCGGCTGGAGGGGGCATTGGCGCGGGCGGTGGGCATTCTGCGGGCCAACCGTGCGGCGCTGGACGAGGGCGCGGCTTCGCTCCTGGCGCATGAGTCGCTGACGGCGGAGGAGTTGCCGAAGGTGGCGGCGGTGGAGGTGGCCGCGAAGTGACGATGATCGGCTGGACGATCGGCTGCATTGAAAAGCGCGCGCCCCTGGAAGGGACGCGCGCTAAGGTGAGGGAAGGCCTAGGGAGACTAGCGATTCGGCATAGCTCCTATTTTAGCGATTCAGCAAATTACGAAATGTGACAGTCCCGGCGTTCGCAGCCGCCCCGACGCCGCACGGCTACCTGAAATCGGCAGGCTCCAGCCCGTGTCCCGCTACGCCGGCTGTCGCTTGCCTACTCGTTAGATTATGGGTTAGTATTTCTAACTAACGCCAGCGAGTGCCAAACCATGTCGGACCAGCCGCTCCCGTCAGACACAACCAAACCGAAGCCGAGGGACCGCGGGTCGCGCGATCGCAACCCGACCACCGCCGCCATCATCAAGAAACGCCGCATCAAGGAGGTGGCGGTACGGATGTTCGCAGAACGGGGCGTCGCGGCAGTGGGGCTGAGTTCCATCGGCATGTGCGCAGACCTGCCCAACCGCGGTGTCAATTACTACTACCGCAACAGGGAAGATCTGCTGACCGACATCCTGGTGGAGCACGTCATCACGCTCACGCGCCGCATCGGCGCCGCGCACGATGCCACTGCGGAAGCATCGCCTGCCACGCGCCTCGAAGCGATGGTCCTGGCGTTCCACACGGCGGTGCTGGCGGCACCGGACGCGCATCGCGCCATGCTGTTCAACACCGCGTTGCTGCCGCCGAAATGGCAGGTTTCGGTGCGCGGGCGTTACCGCTACATGCTCGAGGTATTCGTCGACACGCTGGTGGAGGCGGTACCGGCCCTTGCTCCGCGTGACGCCGGCGGCGTGTTGCTGCCGGCGCTGGAACGCCTGCTCGGCGGCTCGGTGTTCTGGTTCGATCCGGCGGCCGCCCCGGTCTCCGCCGACGTCGCGGCGCGCACCGCGCGCATGGTGACGGGAATGGCGCTGGGCGCGGCGCATCAACTGGTCGCCGATCCCGCGGCGGACACCGGTGAAGCAGAGGCCTATCGGGGGCCGGATGAGTGGCTGGCGCCGCTGCGCCCGGAATTCTCGCCGCGGACAGCCTGGGCGAACTATTCCGCCGCCCGCAACGATGTGGGTGCCGGCGAAGCGGCAGTGCGCGACACCGCATTGGATGCCGCCGCGCGCACCGCACGCCAGGCCGCTGCATTCGGCGAGGCAGAGCGGCTGCCGGCCCGCCAGGCGCTGCGCCGCTGGTACGAGATCCTGCCCGAAGCGGCGGCCGGGCGCGAATTCCTCATCACCTGCCGCGACTGGCCGGTGGCCCGGCTCGGGCCGGCCGGCGATGGCAAGCTATCGAGGTAGCGTCACGCCGTCTGAGTCCTGGTGAACGAGCGTTCCAGCTCCATCAGCTTCGCCACGCGCCGCCGGCAATCCTCGTCGGTGCTGAACGTCGCGCCCAGGTAGCCGCGCACCAGGTCCGCCGCGAGCCACGGACCGACGATTTTCGCGCCGATGCACATCACGTTCACATCGTCATGCTCGACGCATTGGTGGGCGATGTGGCCGTCATGCACGATCGAGGCGCGGATGCCGGGGATCTTGTTGGCGGCGATCGAGGCGCCGACGCCGGTGCCGCACACCAGGATGGCGCGGTCCGCCCTGCCGGCCACCACATCGGTGCAGACCGTGCGCGTGATATCGGGGAAGTCCACCGGCGTTTCGTCGTGGCAGCCGCGATCGGTGGCGGTGTGGCCGAGGTCGCGGCAGACCGCGATGATGGTGGCCTTCAGCGGAAAGCCGGCGTGGTCGCCGCCGATGGAGATGCGCATGGTCGTGGCTCCGCGTGGTCAGGCGTTGCGCCTTACATCACATCGTCGCGCACGCGAAGCCGAGGGGCCGGGATCCTCGCGCGGCCACGCCATCAGCGCCGCGTCCCGACACTTCGGCGTGGGCCGAACTGTTCCCGCCTGCATCGCCGCGGATCGATCGCTACATGACAGGCCGATGACCCGGAGGCCGCCACCATGACCGAACCGAACCGCATCGCCGCCACGGCCGCGCTGCTGGGCGACCCGGCGCGCGCCAACATGCTGGCAGCGCTGATGGACGGCCGTGCGCTGACCGCCAAGGAACTGGCATTTGCCGGCCACATCACGCCGCAGACCGCCAGCGGCCACCTGGCCAAGCTCGCCGACGGCGGGGTGCTGGCGGTCGAGAAGCAGGGCCGCCACCGCTACTACCGGCTCGCCTCGGCATTGGTCGGCCAGATGCTGGAGGGCGTGATGGCGTTCGCCGGCCCGGAACCGGCGCGCGCCACCACCTGGCGCGGCGGCGAGGCGTTGCGCACGGCGCGCACCTGCTACGACCATCTGGCCGGGCGCCTCGGGGTGGCGCTGGCCGATGCATTGACCGCGCGCGGCCATGTCGCGCTTGGGATGGATGGCGGCGAGGTGACGGACACCGGGGCACAGTTCCTGGATGAATTTGGCGCCGCGCCGGCGTCCGGACGGCGGGTGTTCTGCCGCCCCTGCCTCGACTGGAGCGAACGCCGGCCGCATCTGGCGGGGCGCGTCGGGGCTGCGCTGGCCTGCCGGTGCTTCGACCTGGGCTGGATCGCGCGACAACGCGACACGCGCGCCGTGGCGATCACCGCGGCCGGGCGGGACGGGTTCCGCGAACGGTTCGGCATCGAGCTGGACGGGTAGCAAGGCGGTGGTTGCCCTTCCCGAACCCTCCCCGGCTTCGCGGGAGAGGGCTGGGGAGGGGTCACCGCACCGTGGAATATTCGGCTGATGCCGGGACCAGCGCCTCGTGCGCCGTGCCGGCGCCGTCTCCCAGATCGGCCTCGGTCAGCATTCGCCATGCGCCGCCGGCCAATACCTCCGCCGGGCGGAAGCGCGACTTGTATGCCATCTTGCGGCTCTCGGGCACCCAATAGCCGAGATACACATAGGGCAGCCCCAGCGACCGCGCGCGCTCGATCAGCCACAGGATCGCGTAGGTGCCGAGCGACCGCTTCTCCAAGCCCGGTGCGAAGAACGAATAAACCGCCGAAAGCCCATCGCCCAGTTTGTCAGCCAGGCACGCGCTGACCATGCGATCGTCGGGATCGCGATACTCCACGATGAAGGTCTCGATCGGCGTATCCTCCACCATGGCGCGGTAGTCGTAGAAACTCATGGTGGCCATGTCGCCGTCGCCGTGGCGCGCCTGCTGGTAGCGCTGGAACAATTGGAATTGTTCGGCGGTGGCGCGCGACGGCACCTCGAAGCCTTCCAGCAGCGCGTTGGCGCGGATGATCTTGCGCAGCGTGCGGTCGGGCTGGAATGCCGCCACGGGAATGCGGATCGGCACGCAGGCCTGGCAGGACGGGCAGACCGGCGCATAGGCGATGTTGTGACTGCGGCGGAAGCCGGCGCGCGACAGCCGGTCGTGCAGTGCGTCCGCGTCTGGTCCGGTGATCTCGGTGACGACCTTGCGCTCGGTCCGGCCCGCGACATACGGGCAGGGCAGGGGGGCCGTCGTGTAGAAGAACTGCGGCCGGCGTGGGGGTCTGTAGGTCATGCGTATGGCGATCCGCCCTGCATGTTCCAGGAGGCGAGGCCTCGGGTCAACGCCCGCGATCGCACCACCACAAGGCCGCTCAGCAGGTCGTGCAGCGTACGCCGGCGCACCGTGAACAGCGCGAACAGCAGCAGCAGTCCGCTGGTCGCCAGCGTGACGTAGAACAGCAGCGTGGAGACCAGCGCCTGCGCCAGCGTCGGGTGGCCGAAATCGTCGTTGCGGCGCACGATCAGGCCCAGTGTCGACTGGCCCGGCGTGGCCGAAGCCGGGCCGGCCAGGAACAGCATGTGGTAGCAGAACGGCACGAACGGCAGGATGCCGAGAAGCGGCAAGCCGAGGCCCAGCGTCAGCAGGCCGAACAGCATCAGCACGAACCAAAGTGCTGCGACGATAAGCCCGATCAGCAGGACGTCGATCACCCAGGCGAACACGCGCCGGACCAGCACGCCTTCGGTCAATAGGTCCTCGTCCATCGGTGTCATGCGGTAGATCATGGCGGTGTCAGTCTGATGGTTGCCGCGGTTGTGTCGGGTTTCGGACCAAGCGTGATGGTCGCGCCGTCGCGCCAGCGTTGCAGGAAGTCCCGGGCATGCCGGCTCAGCAGGTTGCCGGACTGTCCGGGCGCAATAATGAACAGCGAGCGGTCGAGATCGGCGAGATCATACACGCCTCGATACTCCGGCCCATGCATCGATTGAAATTGATTGTAGGCCGGCCCGCCGCGATCGACGGTGGTGTCGTCACCGGGGCTTGCGATGCTGATCGTACTGAGCGGGCCGAGGATGGGCAGGTTCCGCAGCACCGGATGGGCGAACACGGCCGGATGCGCATCGCCCCAGCGCCATTGCGTCGGATCGTTGCCGAAGCGTGCGGCCAGGTCGCCAACGGCTTCGGCAAGCGCCTTCCGCAATGTCGCGGTGCAGTCGCCGCCGCACCAATGCGCACCGGCCGGGGACAGCACAAAGGCAACAAACTCCGCGATCGGCCCGCCGTCGTTCACGCTGACACCAGCCTGCTGCAGCACCAGGCCGTAGAACCGCTGCACCCATGCGTTGAAGATCAGCGGCTGCGGTGCATTCACCACCATGCTGCCATCCCAACCCTGCAGCAGCGCCTGAGATCTGCCGGCCAGGTCGCCTTGGGGCACGTTGCCTTGTGGCACGTTGCCTTGGGGTACCGCCAGCAGCGCCGGAAGCACCTGGCGCGCGAATGTGGACTGCACGTCCGTCTGGATGCGGGAGACATCGTCCAGCGTCAGCCGGTCCGACCGATCCAGCAATTCGCGGATCCGGCGCGAGCGCCAGTCGCCGAACCAGTCGCGGCCGAGGAATACCGGGAAATCCGGCGGCGCGATGCGGTCGTTGGCGTTCACCAGCCGACCGGTTTCAGGTGCAACGATATGCGGAAGCTGCTCGCCCGACGCCCAACCGATCCAGTCATGCGTGCCATCGCCGGGTACCGGTGCGGCGCCATCGCCGGCACGCCGGATCGGCACCCGTCCGGTGACGTAGAACGCGATGCTCTGGCGATCGGCGACAACCAGGTTCTGCACCGGCGAGGTGATCATCGGCGCGGCCTTGCCGGCAGCCGCGACGTCCTGCGCCTGGTTGAGTGCGAGCAGGCCGGCGGCGGCGGTATTGCCTGGCGCGAGGTTGCCCATCGCGACGGCCAGGATCGGGCCGCCGCTACCACGCAGGTCGCTGACCACGGGGCCATGCCGGGTTTCCCGGACGGTCAGGGTCTGGTCCGGTTCGCCGCGCACCTTGATGTGCTCCTCGCGCACCACGAACGGGCGCGGGCCGTCCGGCGTCTGGTACTGGCCCTCGCCGGCCGGCGTCTCGACGAACACGTCCTGCACGTCGGCGCCGGTGGTCGTGAACGTCCAGGCGATGTGGCCGTTGTGGCCGAGTACCAGGAACGGCACGCCGGGCGCGGTGGCGCCGACCAGGACGCCCTGCGGCGTCTCGATGCGGGCCAGGTACCAGATGGCGGGAAAGCCGAATGCCAGATGGGGGTCGCCGGCGAGTATCGGTGCACCGGTTGCGGTGTGGCGTCCGTCCACCACCCATTCGTTGGAGGCACTGTTCGGCAGCGTGTACGGCTCGGGGAAGCGGGGCAGCACCGAGAGCAGGTCTGCGGCCGCATCGGCATGGCGTTCGCGTGGCGGTAGGCCGGCCTGCGGCTGGCCGGGGGCGCCCGAGGGTGGCCAGAGCTCGTCGATCTGCTGTTGCGGCAGCTTGCCTGCCAGTGCCTGTCGCGACAGTTCCGTGCGCCAGTTGAGCGACAGGAACAGGCCCATCGTCTCGCCCCACAACAGGCTGTCCACTGGCTCCCATGGTTCCGGCGTGCCGAACACCAGGAACTCGGGGGCACTCAGCCGGCCGCGCGTCTCGATCCAGGCGTTCACCCCGCGCGCATAGGCCTCGAGGATGGCACGGGTTTCCGCGGGCAGCGCCGGGTAGTCCTCGACCGCTCGCCGCCGCAGGCCGAGCGTGCGCATGGTGCGGTCATAGGAAAGGGTGGCCGGCCCGGCGATCTCCGAGAGCCGCCCGGAGGCCGCCCGGCGCATCAGGTCCATCTGGAACAGGCGATCGCGCGCGTGAACGAAGCCGAGCGCTGCGGCGGCGTCGGTCGGCGAGGCTGCCTGGATGCGCGGGATGCCGTCGGAATCGAAGCCGATATCGACCGGGCCGGTCAGTCCGGCAATGCGCGCCTGCTGCGAGCGCGACGGCAGAGTGAGCCACAGGATCCCGGTAATGACGGCGGCCACCAGCAGCACGACAATGCCGAGACTGGTGAGCAGGCGACGGCCGCCCCGGAGAATTGCGCGCATGGTGCAAGGGTGGCCGCGTCAGGCGCGAAAGGGAAGTGAACGCTGAGCGATTGTTGGGCGAATCGTCAGCCTTTTGCCCAGCCGATCGCCGCCCGCGCCAGCGCGTCGATGGTATCGACCACCGGAAGCTCCGGAGCAGGTCCTGCCTGGATGCCCAGGGGAATCTCGGTACATCCCAGTACCACGCAGGATGCGCCGCGTGCGGCCAGGCTGCGCACCACCCCGGCGAGCGGCCCATAGGCGTCGGCGACACGATTGGCCTTCACCAGCGCAATGGCCGGGCTGACCAGTCCGGTCATCTCATCCCGGCTCGGCACGATGCAGTCCCAGCCGAGTGATCCGAGCCGATCCTGGTACAGCCGCATCGCCAGGGTCGCCTGGGTTCCCATCACGCCGATCGTCCCGCTGCCGATGCCCATGCGGCGCAGCTCGGCTGCCGCGGCATCGACGATGTGCAGGACCGGCACGCGCGCCGAGTCGCACATGTCGTCGTACCAGCCATGTGCGGTGTTGCACGGAATGGCGATCGCGCCGCAGCCCGCATTTTGCAGCCCGGCGATGCCGCGCAGCAGCCAGGGCAGCGGATCGGCGCCGCCGCCCAGCTTGCCGACCGTGCGGTCGGGCACCCGCGGATCGGACCACAGCACGGCTGGGATGTGGTCCTGGTCGCGCGTCGCGGGCGTCAGCAGGGTCAGCCGCAGCATGAAGTGCGCGCTGGCCAGGGGGCCCATACCACCGAGTACGCCGAGTAGTCGTTCGTTCGTCATGTCCATGGCGCAGCATTTGGCCATATCCTGAGGCGGGCACAATCAGGAATCTGGAACCCGGAATGAAGGCGATCGACCTGCAGGGCCACCGCGGTGCCCGTGGACTGCTCCCCGAAAATACCCTGGAAGGCTTTGCGGCGGCGCTGGCGATCGGCGTCGATACGGTCGAGCTCGACGTCGGCATGACGGCCGATGACGTGGTGGTGGTCACCCACGATGCCATGCTCAATCCCGACATCACCCGGACCGCCGACGATGGGTGGCTGGCGAAGCGTGGCCCGGCGATCCGTTCGCTGCGTGCGGCGGACCTGGCGCAATACGACGTCGGACGCATCCGGCCGGGCACCGCGTATGCGGCGCTCTACCCGGACCAGGCGCCGCGCGATGGGGCCCGCATTCCGACGCTGGCCGAAGTGCTGCGCATCGACCCGGTCGTGAAGTTCAACATCGAACTGAAGACCTATCCGCCCGGGTTCGGCCTGACAGTGGATGGCGCGACGATGGCCGACGCCGTTGTCGCTGCGGCCGATGCTGCGGGCGCGGCGGCCCGGATCACCGTGCAGTCGTTCGATTGGCGCGGGCCGCGGCACCTGCGTCGCAGCCGGCCTGATATCAGGCTGGCCTGGCTGACCCGATCGGTCATCCTGCCCGACGCGCGGGCCTGGTGGGATGGACCGCATCCGTCGGATTACGCCGGATCCGTTCCGCGCGCGGTGGCAGCCGAAGGCGGCCCGGTCTGGGCGCCGCTCTACCTGGACCTGACGCAGGAGACCCTCGGTGAGGCCCAGGCACTCGGCCTGTCGGTGGTACCGTGGACCGTCAACCGGCCGGAAGACATGCGGCGGCTGCTGCGCTGGGGAGTGGATGGGTTGATCTCCGATCGGCCGGACCTCGCCAGGGCAATCCTGGCCGAGTAGCCGGAGCCAAAAAGGGTGGCGCGCATCGGTCGGGATGCGCGCCCCGCAGTTTGTAAGGGTCCGTTTGGAGGTTTGAGCTCCGAGATCAGTATGGATGCTCCCTTACGCTATGGCAAATTTCCCTGCTGCCATGTCGCTGCGTCACTCGTGCCGGCCCGGCTGGCTCAGGAAATTGGCTGCCGCCGAGACGCGGGCAAGCAGTGCACGGAGCGCCGGATTCTTGTCGCTGTTCTTCGCGGTGAGTGCGTCCATCGGGGCGAAATACTCATGCGCATGCGGCAACTGGTGGCGGACGAAACCGGCATAGTGGTGGGCCTTCAGCCCATACAGCACGTGCATGTCGCGGACCGGCAGGACGAACGGCTCTCTCGGTTCCTGCCGAAGGACGCCGGTGGCCTTCCAGCGCGGCGTCGGGTCGCCGGGCATGACCGGCGCCATCAGCCAGGGAACCGGGCAGACGGCGAGCACGGAGTGCACGCTGGGGGCGAAGCGGGACCGCTTGTCGAGCAGGTTCTGCAGTGAGCCGCACGCCTCGACCGCGAAGATATCCACAAAAGGTTCCACCGGCGTGCCGCCGAAATTGAGCCACAGCCCGTCCGGCAGGGTTCGCCAGCGCGTGCTCCCGGGCAGCTTGAGGAATGGATTGCAGCCACGGACTTCCAGCGAAGGGCGCCCCCGCAGCCATGCGTCTCGCCCACCTGAGGCTGGTTTCACGCCGGGTGGCCGCTGCGGCCATTGCTTGAGCCGCTGCTTCACCAGCAAATCGAGTGATTGTGACGGGCGCATGGAATTCCCCGAATAAGTTTTCAATTTTTGCATGACGCAACTAATGGTAGAGCAACGGCATACCGATGCACGTTGCAAAGAGATTCTCATACATTTGGTTAAGATTGCCGGCCCAATCCCTTGTTGGCGCAGCAAAACATCTGCGGGGCAGCGCCTGCAGGAAAGGGATGGCGTCGGTTCGGCTCAACCGACGGGGTGATGAATCACGACAGCCCGCAGGGTTGGGCTTCGTTCCTAATGTGACTTATCAACAGCCCTGTGGATAATGATATCCACAGGCCGGGGACGATGAAATATCAGCAGGTGAAATGACGCCCCTCCCGCATCGGGGAGGGGCGCCGGCAAACCTTGGTTATCCGCGGCGATCCTTGGCGACGTAGTCGCGGCGCGGCGCGCCCGTGTAAACCTGCCGCGGCCGGCCGATCCGTTGCTCGGGATCCTCCATCATCTCCTGCCACTGGCTGACCCAGCCGACGGTGCGCGACACCGCGAACAGCGCGGTGAACATGCTGGTCGGGAAGCCCATCGCCTTCAGGATGATGCCGGAATAGAAATCCACGTTCGGATACAGCTTGCGATCGACGAAGTACTTGTCGTTCAGCGCGATCTTCTCGAGTTCCATCGCCAGGTCGAGCAGCGGGTCGCCCTTGATGCCGAGTTCCTCCAGCACGTCGTGGCAGGCCTTCTGGATGATGCGGGCGCGCGGATCGTAGTTCTTGTACACCCGGTGGCCGAAGCCCATCAGCTTGGCGTGGTTGTTGCGGTCCTTCACATCCTCGAGGAACTCCGGGATGTTCCGGACGTGGCCGATGTCGGCGAGCATCTTCAGCACCGCCTCGTTGGCGCCGCCGTGCGACGGACCCCACAGGCTGGCGATGCCCGCGGCGATGCAGGCGAACGGGTTGGCACCGGTCGATCCCGCCAGCCGCACCGTACTGGTCGAAGCATTCTGCTCGTGATCCGCGTGCAGGATCATGATCAGGTCCATGGCCTTCGAGAGCACCGGATTGACCCGGTATTCCTCGGCCGGCACGGCGTGGAACATGTGCAGGAAGTTCTCGGCGTAGCCGAGATCGTTGCGTGGATAAATGAACGGCTGGCCGACGGAATATTTGTGCGCCCACGCGGCAATCGTCGGCACCTTGGCGACCAGGCGGAACGCGCTGATGCGCCGGCTCTCGGGATCGTGGATGTCGAGGCTGTCGTGGTAGAACGCCGACAGCGCGCCGACCACGCCGCACATCACGGCCATCGGGTGCGCATCGCGGCGGAAGCCATTGTAGAAGGTGCGGATCTGCTCATGCAGCATGGTGTGCCGCATGACGCCGAGTTCGAATTCCTTCTGCTGTGCCGGGGTAGGCAGGTCGCCGTTCAGCAGCAGGTAGCAGACCTCCAGGAAGGTCGATTTCTCGGCCAGCTGCTCGATCGGGTAGCCGCGATACAGCAGGATGCCTTCGTCGCCGTCGATGTAGGTGATCTTGCTCTCGCACGAAGCGGTGGCGCCGTAGCCTGGATCATAGGTGAAAATGCCCAGGTCGGCGTAAATCTTGCGGATATCGGCGACCGCCGGTCCGATCGTGCCATCGATCAGCGGCAGGCTGCTCGATTTGTTGGAGCCATCGAGTGCGAGGGTGACGGACCGTTTGGCCGAGGCGCTCATGCGCGTGTCCTTGTTGTCGTGGCGACGGCCGATGCCATCTGCCGTTGCGCGCCGCCATGGCGCGGCGCTCAAGTCGAAATTATGGCGGTCCGCCCCGGGACGCAACCTTCGCGCCCGCAGCAAAACCCGGTGAGTCGGGGGAGATAAGCCAGGGTTCACACCGAGGGCGACGGAGGGCGCAAAAAGGGCCAGCGAGAAGTCAGGCAGATTTCGGCGCTGCGCGCGCAGTGCCATTCGGTATTCCCGGTGGCTCACTGAGGTCCCTCGGCAGCCCTCGGTGCTTACTCTCGCTTCCTGCTTGCCGTTCAATCGGCCGGCTGCGGAGCCACCGTGAGCTGCAGCGTCTCAACCTGGCCTCCGCGCATGAGACGCACCTCGACCTGGCGTCCCACGCGCTCCGGCCCCAGGAACGCCCGCAGCGCGTGAGCGCCGCTCACGCTGTGGCCATCCAGCGACAGCAATATGTCGCCGGGCCGCAGCCCGCCCAGTTCCGCGGGGCCGCTTGGCGCCACGCTCACCACCATGCGTCCGGAGGCCTGGCCGACCGCGGTCCGCATCGTCTCGGGCACCACGATCGGCTGCAGCGCGACACCGAGCCAGCCGCGGCGGCCATTCGCCTGTGCGTGCATCGGATCGAGCATATGCGCCATGGCGGCGTGCGGGATCACCGTCGCCTCGCCGTTGGCGCCTATCGTCGCCATGCCGAGCAGTCCGCCGAAGGCATCGAGCACTGGCCCGCCCTCCTCGACGAGGTTCGCCGGCATATCCAGCGTCAGCCTGCGGTCGGCGCCGGTCGTCACCTTGTGGATGACCGTCAGGCGCGCCGTCGGTGCGGCATCGGCACCGGCGGCCAACGCCAGCGCGAGGGCGCCAACCCGCGGTTCCGCCGGCGCCAGCAGCCGGACCGGGTTTGCTGTGCCGTCCAACCGCAGCGACGCCAGGTTGCTCGCCGTATCGCGCCTGGCCGGCCGGGCCGCGGTCAGCACGGCGCCGGGCAGCACCAGCGTGTAGCTGTCCTGTGCCGGCAGTGCCTGGTCAGAGGTCAGTACCAGGTCCTGCTGCCAGAGAATGCCGCTGATGTGCCGATTGGGGCCGATGCGGATGGCAGCCAGCAAGGGCGCGGCCGCCGCGACCTGCGCCGCAATCGCGTCGGACAACTCGGCAAGTGCATTGGTCAGGCCACCGGCCATTCGCTCGTCGTCCTTCGCCGCAGGTCACGGAAGTGCGAGCTTAGTGGCACGCCGCATCAGCGATGGGAACCATTATCCCGCATAGGAGAATGAGTCCTCATGAGCGCTACGTTATTAAGCCGTTGGTAATTGATAATAGTCACGATAGCGGCTGCGCAGCACCGTCTTCAGCAACTTGCCGGTTGCGGTATGCGGCAATTCGGGGACGACCAGCACGGCGTCGGGCAGCCACCATTTGGCGACTTTCCCCTGGTAGATCTGCAGCACCGAAGCGGGATCGACCGTGTGCCCCGGTCGCGCCACCACCAGCAGCAACGGCCGTTCGTCCCACTTCGGATGCGTCGCCGCGACCACCGCGGCCTCGGCCACGTCGGGATGCGACACTGCGATATTCTCCAGCGTGATGGAGCTGATCCATTCGCCGCCGGACTTGATGACGTCCTTGGAGCGGTCGGTGATCTCCATGGTGCCGTCGGGATCAATCGTCGCAACGTCGCCGGTGGCGAACCAGCCTTCAGCGTCGCAGGCGCTGCCGGCCGCTTCGCCGAAGTAGCCGCTGCACACCCACGGCCCGCGCACCATCAGGTCGCCGAACTGCGTGCCATCCCATGGCAGTTCCTTGCCCTCGCCATCGACGATCTTCATGTCGATGCCGGCGAGGATGCGGCCCTGCTTCAGCATATGGCGCACCGCCGCATCGCCCGACAGGTCCGCCTGCGCGGGCTTCGGCGCGTTGTAGGTGCCGACCGGGCTGAGTTCCGTCATGCCCCAGCCATGCTCGACCGCAACGCCGTATTCGTCGCGGAATGCTTCGATCAGCAGCGGCGGCGCGGCGGAGCCGCCGGTCATGATGCGCGTCACCGTCGCAAGCTTCTCGCCGCTGGCGCGCAGGTGCTGCAGCAGGCCGAGCCACACGGTCGGTACGCCGCAGCTCATGGTGACGCGCTCCTGGTTGAATATGCGCGCAAGGCTGGCGCCATCCAGGTGTCGGCCCGGCAGCACCAACGCGGCACCGGTCAGCGCGGTCGCGTACGGAATGCCCCAGGCGTTGACATGGAACATCGGCACCACCGGCAGGATGCGGCTGGTGGCGCGCAGCGACAGCACGTCCGGCAGCGCAATCGCGTAGGCGTGCAGCACCGTGGAGCGATGGCTGTACAGCACGCCCTTCGGCCGCCCGGTGGTGCCCGACGTATAGCACAGGGCGCTCGCGGTGTTTTCGTCGAAGCTGGGCCACGCGTAATCATCGTCCGCCGCGCTCATCATGTCGTCGTAGCAGTGGATGCGCATGCTGCCGGGCAGATCGAGTTCCGGCATGGTGGCGGCGTCGGTCATCACCACCACTGCGCGCACGCTGTCGAGCTTCGCTGCAATGCCGGCGATCAACGGTGCAAAACCGGGATCGACGAACAGCACTGTGTCGCCGGCGTGGTTGATGATGTAGGCGATGTCGTCGGGCGACAGGCGTGGATTGATGGTGTGGCAGATCGCCTGCATGCCGGACGCGGCGTAGTAGGTCTCCAGATGGCGGTAGTCGTTCCAGGCCAGCGTTCCGATGCGATCCTGCGCTTGTATGCCGAGGGACTGCAGCACCCGCACCAGCCGCCGCGCGCCGCGTTCCGTCGCCGCCCAGGTCGAGTGGTAAACACTGCCCTGGTTGGTCGCGGATACCACCTCGGCCGTGGCATGGTGCCGTGCGGCGTGGGTGAGCAGTGACGAGATCAGCAGCGGTTGCTGCTGCATCAATCCCAGCATGACGTGCCTCCGGTCAGCCGGCGGGTTCCCTTGCCGGCATTTCGGGTGATGATACGCAACCCGGACGTCCCCGGACAGAGCAAGCGGAGGTGTGCCATGGAGATGAGATCGGCGCTGATCGTCGGCGTTGGAAGCGGATTGAGCGCCTCGCTGGCGCGGCTGTTCGCCCGCAACGGCCTGCAGGTGGCGTTGGCGTCGCGCAATCCGGACCGGCTGGCCGCACTGGCCGCCGAGACGGCGGCGGCGACCTTCGCCTGCGAGGCGACCGAGCCCGAGGAGGTCGGCGGCCTGTTCGATGCGGTGCTCGCAACGCAGGGCGTCCCGGACGTGGTGGTTTACAATGCCAGTGCACGGGCGCGCGGACCGGTGGCCGAACTGGATCCCGAGGCGGTGGCGCGTGCCTTGGCGGTGAGTGCCTATGCCGGGTTCCTGGTGGGTCAGCAGGCGGCGCGCCACATGCTGCCGCGCGGTTCGGGCGTCATCCTGTTCACTGGCGCATCGGCCAGCGTGAAGGGCTACCCGCTGTCCGCGCCGTTCGCCATGGGCAAGTTCGCGTTGCGCGGCCTGGCCCAGAGCATGGCGCGCGAACTGGCGCCGAAGGGCATCCACGTGGCGCACTTCGTCATCGACGGCGGCATCCGCAACCCGGGCCGCACCGAGCCGCCGGACAAGCCCGACAGCATGCTGGATCCCGATGCCATCGCCGACACCTACTGGCACGTCGCGCAGCAGCCGCGCAGTGCGTGGACCTGGGAGGTTGAGCTGCGGCCGTGGCTGGAGACCTTCTGAGCGACTTGCCGCTGACGGCGACGCGCCGCAGACTGGGCATTGGCCACTCGAAGGGAGGGACTGCCGATGTTGCATGAACTGCGGATCTACGAATGCGTGCCGGGCAAGCTGCCGGATCTGCTGAAGCGCTTCGACACCATCACGCTGAAGCTGTGGGAGAAGCACGGCATCAAGCAGGCCGGCTTCTGGACCACGGTGATCGGCGAGTCCAACCAGACGCTGTATTACTTGGTGGAATGGGAGTCGCTCGCCGACCGCGAGAAGAAGTGGAACGCCTTCGGCGCCGATCCGGACTGGCACAAGGCGCGCGCCAAGACCGAGGAAGCCGGTGCCATCGTCGCCAACGTGAAGAACTTCATCCTGGCGCCGACGTCATTCTCCGCTGTGAAATGACGTAGGTCGGAAGAGCGAAGCGTATTCCGCCGCAACGGGGCGGTGGAATGCGCTGCGCATTTCCGCGCTGTGCTAACTGGGAACTAGCCGCGGCGGCGGCTGATCAGCATGCCGTCGCGGCCCACCGCCATGCCATCACGACCGACGAACATGCCGTCGCGTCCGACGATGTCGGCGCGGCGAACCTGGTCGCCGCCGGTGATGTTGTTGTCGCCCGTCGTCTCTTCGGCCAAAAGCACATCCTTCATCCAGCCGATGGTGATATCGACGCGCACTGCGACGTCGAGCTGGTCGCAGGTCCACATCCTGACAGTCTCGGTGAAGTCGCCGCCTTTGAACTCGACCCCCAAGTCGTCGAGGCTGTTCTCCGGTGTCGGATAGCCGGCCTTGATCTCGGTTCCCGGCCCGTACACCAGGAACACCACCGGTTGGCCCAGCTTGATATAGTTGCCCGAATAGCTGAACGCATAGATGCGCGCGAGTTGTGCCTTGTTCGCCGGATCCGTCGAACCGGCACGGGCCGCAAGCTGTGCCTGCAGCGGGTTGTTGGAGGCAGGATCGAGACTGAGTTCGCCGAGTTCCAGGCCGGTGAACAGACGGCCGAACAGTCTGATGGTGCCGGGGGCAAAGAGGCCTTCACCAAGAGCGCCTGACATACTTTGTCCTCCTGCTGTGCGGTCGTTTCGTGCGGCGAGCGGAATACCTAGGCTAGTGCATTTGGTGCGGGAACGGAAGGGTCCGTGGGCTGAACCGCGCCGACCGCCATGCGATGGCTGTGCGGCATCAGTCGGCGCGCGACGATGAAGTCAGCCGGATGACAGCAGACGCAGGTGCGCGCGACGACCGGTTCCACCACGTGCAGCACGCGCCGGGGCAGTGAGCCGCGACGGCGAACAGAGCGCAACAAAGCGGCCTCCAGGTACCGGCGCGGATCGATGCCGCGCCACAGGAAATGCTCGAGCAGCGCCGTCAGATGATGCGCCTGTCCCAGCGCCGCGGCGGCTTCCAGAAACCGTGCTGCGACAAGGTCGTAGTCCAGCGTCTCGGATGGAACTGTCAGGATGACGTGGGCCATGCTCTGGCCCACCACATCACGTGCCGTATCGAGCGCCAGGATGAAGCCCTGTTCAAAGCGGGCAAAGTCGCGTCGCGACAGATGCATGAGATCGGGCAGCGCCGCCGCAATCTCGTCCGGTGTCCAGCCGCGCGTATCCCGATCCGGTGGCACGAGGCGATAGTCCACCAGCCTGTCCTGGTAGATTTCCACGAAGCAATCGAAGATCGCACCGGTCAACGGTTCGGCCAACTGGTGCTGATTGCGGCCCAATCCGAGCGGGTCGATCCAGCTGCCGTCAGGCGTCACCCGCAATCCCTGTACATCCGCCATCGTCCTGGTGTTCGACGCGATGCGGATCTGCTCGTGGTCGGAAATCGCGCCAAGCCGGTTGACCAGGTTCAGCACGTACAGATTGCCGCCCGTCTGGTTGAGCAGGCGCCGTGCGACGGAGCGGAATTCGAGGGCTGCGATCATGCCGATCAGGTCGGAGAACGATTCCTGCAGCGCCAGGTATTCCGATGTTATGCGATCGGGCGGCGGCACTCCGAGTTGCGAGAATAGGATCGAATGGCCGGTCTCGTGCCCGACGACATCGAAGTTCAGGCACAGCAACTGGCGGCGTCCGTAGTGGTTGACGATGGCGCCGGTCTCGATGAACCCGGGGCCGGAATGCGCATTCGGCCAATTCAAGTCCGGAATGAGTTCGACGACCGGGAGAAAGTCCGCATGCCACCAGTGCACGACGCGGCCCAGGTAGCGCTCCCAGACGTCCAGCGTGAAGCGGATCGCGCCGTACAGATGTGCCGCCATGAACTGGTCGCTTTCGACCGGGATCCAGTCGAAGTTCCCGCTCGCGTCCGGCAATGCCGGCGGATGCACCGGACCACGCCAGGGCGGCATGTAGTCGGACGGCGCAAAGGGCTGCTGCTTGTCGATCGCGTTCGCCACATACATCGTGGTGTCCGCCGGCCCTGGTCCGATGCTGCCGGGCGGCAGCGACAGCTGCACGGTTTCCGGCTCGAAATAGCCCGCGGCATATTCCGGGAACAATCGGAAGCGCGCGCCGCCATGCGGTCTGGCAATCGTCATCCCGGATCGGCCCGGCCGGCGTACTGGCTCTCGCGCCACACCGCTGCCTCGAACGCTGCCTGGTCCGGCCAGCCATAACTCGTTGCGTAGGCGTCAAGCGAGCGCGGTCGCGCCGTCCCGCTGCGGTCGGTGAAGAACCAGTCGAGCGCAGCTTCCACGAACGGTCGCGCCGGCGGCTGCGCGGCGCCGGCGAGCGCATCCTGCTTGGCACGCGCGCGTTGCAGCAGCCGCGCAAATTCACCGCTCAGCCGCAGGTGGGAGGCCATCGCCGATGGCAGGTCCAGCGCCGCCGCACGCGCCGCCGATTCAAGCTGCGTTTCCTCGCACAGCAATCGGGTCAGCCCGGCTTCATCGAGCGCATTCGCGGCGAGCCATGCATCGAGATCGGCACGCCGCCAAAGTCCCCGCGTGCGGCGGAATGCATCGACCTGCTCAGCCAGCACCGCGCGATCCGGTTCATCGCATGCAGCAAGCGCGGCGCGGCGGCCCAGTGCCAGCCGTGCCGCTTCGCGCCATCGCTCGGGATCGAGCCGCAGTTCATCGAGCACCAGGCGTTCGTCGCCATCGGGCGCATCCGGCGCTTCGGCGTCGATCACGAAACGCTGCCACACCAGCGCGCGCTCCATGCGGAATGCCGGCACGAACGGCGCCGGATCGGCAGCAACGAACTGGCTGATAGTGTCGATCAGCTCGATCGCATCGAGGCGCTTGCGCAGTACCCGGTTGTTCCTGAGCCAGCCGGCAAACTGTGCGGCGTGCGGCGAACCGAACAGCGTGTCGGCCGCCTCGACCAGGCGGGTGAAACTGCGCGCACCGAAATGCAGCCGCTTCAACGCCATCACCAGCGTGTCCCGCGCAGGGCGATCGACGACGCCGGCAGCCTCCGCTGCCAGCAGCGTTGCGCGCAGATCCACCATGGCGTCCGACAATGCGCCGCCACCCACGTCGTGCGGTGCGTGCAGCACCGCGACCTCGTCATCGTCCTCGAACGCTTCGTCGAAGCCCGGCCACGTGCCGGTCTGGTAGGCGTGGTACACCGTGCCGACGCCGCGCATGCCGAATGGCGCGAGTTCCACCGCGCGCAATGCCCCCATGCTTGCGGCGCCAAACACATGGATGCCCTGCGACAGCGCCCAAAGGATCTCGCGATGCCACACCGCACGCACCTCGGCGAACGCGCCATCGATCAGGCCGACGGCGCGTGGCCGGTAGGTGCGAACCGCGCGATAGATGTCGCCCTGTCGCGCCGGCGGCAGCAATGTCGCATCGGTCAGGCCGGCCGCTTCGCGCGTGGACAAGGTCGGCCCGAGGAACAGCACCGCGGTCATGGCCGGTGACCGGCGGCCAGCCGTGCCCGAGGCCCGGGCGTGTATTCGCCATCCGGCGGGGTCCAGGGACCTTCCATATCCGGAATTATAACCCGAGCCACTGGAATGCCAATATCGGCGCGACTCAGGTCGACCCATATTGCCTGATCGAAACCCCGCGTGGCCAGTCGCGACAGCACCGCATCAAGGTCGTGGCGCAGCGTGTGCCCCGCACAGGATGGCACGGTGTCGAACCGCCGGCGCGGCGCACTGCGCAGCCAATGCGCTGCCACCTGCTGACGCTGTGCACGGATCGCCGGGCGATAACCGGCAGCGGCAATGTCGTCGCGCGCGCCGGTCAGCACGGTCAGCCGCGCCTGCGCCGCCTCGGACAAAGCGCGGGACAGCGCGATGTCGGCGTCGGCATGGCAGCCGGCGCCAAGCTGCGGCTCGACGCCCTCGGTGGCATCGCGCGACGCCACCATGCACTGGAACGTCGGCAACCCGACATCGGACGTGATATCCCAGATGCACAGCGCGACCGGCGCCGCCGCGAAATATTCCAGCAGGCGTCGGCTGGTCGGGCCGGTGACGCTGTCCGGGTCGAGCACCGTTGCCTCCTGCGCCAGGATCGGTGCGACCTGCCATAACGCCATGGCATCGCGCTCCACCACCTCGTACAGCCCGTGCAGCACCGCTTCCAACAGGTGGTTGCCCGACGCCAGGCCATTTGTCGTCGCCTGGAAGCGCCGCCCGCCCGGCAGGCCCGGCCAGGTGAAATCGGCGCTCACCAATTCGAGCGGCACATGCCATGTGCCGCCGCCGATCAGGTCCTGACCGGCGATCCACAACAGCCGCTCGTTCTGCGAACAGACGTCCGTGCCGGCCACCCGCGGCAATCGTTCGGGCGCGACGGCGGCGGGAAGTTCGCGGTACGACGCCAGCCGGACGTCAGCCTCGATGTTCTCGGCGTGATACGATTCCACCGCTTCCATCACCGCCGATGCCTTCGCCGCGGCAAGTGTCGTACCCTTGCCCTGATGCACGGCGACGGAGCGCGAATTCGGCCGGTAGGCTGCGACCACCGGAATGCCGATCACATCCAGGCCGGTCAGCACCGCGACGCGCGTGATGCCCATGCGCGCCGCCAGCGGCATCACCCGTGCCAGGGTCGTGTCGGGGTCGGCCAGCCGATGCGTACCGTCGCGGTAGCGCTTCGCTCCTGCGTCCGCGAAGCCGTCGCGGCCGCTCAATGGACCGCCAGGTTCGCGGTGCTGCGCCCCAGATCAAGCTTGTCGCGCAGCTCGCGCAACAATGCGCGCGCCATCATCAGGTCGGTCGATCCATCATGCTCGGTGATGCCGCGGATCGCCTTCGCCAGCAGGCGTTCCGCCGACGCCAGTCGATCCTGCCGGCGATACAGGCGCGCCTGGCTGACCGCCACGCGCAGTCCCAACATCGCGGTCTGCTGTTCCCCGCTGATGCGCGCTGCTTCGGCGTACAAACGCTCCGCCCGTTCAGCCTCTTCCGGCGCAGCCGCCAGGATCATGTCACCGTAGGTTCGCAGCACCTCGGAGTGCCAGACATGCAGTCCGATCCGCTCGAATTCCGGCAAGGCCTGCACCAGCTCATGGATTGCCAGCTCGGGGCTGCCTGCTGCCGCCATCGCTTCGGCCAGCAGGCAGACATACACCGGAAAATCCTCTCTGGTGTTGATGTCGCGTTGCCGCGCCAATCCATCGCGTACCATGGCCAGCCCGCCCTCGGGGTCGTCGCGCAGCGCCACGGTCCAGCCACGGAAGATCAGCCCGCGCGCGCGATGGTCATCCAGGCCATATTCCGCCGTCGCCGACACCAGGCGCCCGGCACGCTCGAACACCTCGGCGTACTCGCGCCGATAGATGCGGTGCAGCAGGCTGAAATCCATCGCATGCACCCGGCTGCCGAGATGGCCGAGCCGTTCTGCCCAGGCAATCGAACGCGCTTCATCCTCCAGCGCGCTCTGCAGCCGGCCCTGCATCCAGCGCACCTGCGCCCGCTCACCCAGGCCACACACCTTGGGATCGTGATTGCCGTACAGCCTGGCATGATGCTGGTAGTCACCCTGCTCGTACAGCGCGAGACCGGCATCGATGTGCTCGCTGCAGGAATGGAAATCGCCGGCGTTGTATTGGCTGGCCCATGCGCAGTGATGCGCCTGCAGCATGAACTCCGGATTGCCGTGCGCTGTCGCGCGCTCAAGGATGATGCGCGAACGATGCAGATGCGCGTGGCAATCTTCCGCGACGCGCCACCAGCCCCAGTAGATCGGAATATGCGACGGATCATCCGGCAGCGCGCGGCAGATGTCGCACGCCGTCAGGTACACCTCGCGCGTCTCCGTCGCGCCGGCGCCCTTCAGGCCGATCAGCGCGGGCCCGAGCAAACCGGAAAATTGCAGGCGCAGGCTGAGATTTTCCGTCGAGGATGGCAGTCGTTCGAGCGGGGCCAGGCCACGGTGCAGCAATCGCGTCGCCTCGGTGAGCGCCGACCGTGCCAGGCTGCGGCGCGCCGCCTCCAGCCAATGCGGCGCGGCAGCTTCCGCCAGGCCGGCCTCGGTCAGATGGTGCGCAAGCCGCTCCGGATGCTCCGCCACCGTCTCGGGATCGAGCCGCGACAGGCAGTCGGCGACGTTGCGATGCAGCTCGCGCCTCTCGTCGCGCACCAGGCTGTCATACGCCGCATCGCGCAGCAGGGCGTGGCTGAACCGGTAGCTGCCGCCTGGCTCGGCCGCATCGTCCGGCAGCAGCACGTCGGCTTCGCCCAATGCCTCCAGCGCCTGATCCAGTTCGGGCAGCGTCGTGTCGGCCAGCGCTGCCAGCAGGTCGCGGCGAACCGAGCGACCGACCACGGCGGCGATCTGTGCGATCTCTTTTGCCCGGCCGGACCGGTCCAGGCGCGCCATCAGGGATTCGCGCAGCGACGCCGGGATCACCGGATCCGCGATGTCGAACGGCGCTTCATCGAAATCCGGCAACGTGGGCAATTGCAGCAGCGAGCGGGTCACCGCTTCGATGAACAGCGGCACGCCTTCGGTGCGGCGCGCGATGACGCCGGCCAGTTGCGCCGGCATCGGCCGGCTGCCGAACAGGCTTTGCACCATGTCGGCGACGGCTTCGATCGGCAGGCGCCCCAAGGGCATCAGCGTCGCGTGCTCCGCCATCCAGGGTGCATCGAACCCCTCGCGCGTGGTCAACAGCAGCATCGCCTTGTGGCTCGCGACGGCGCCGACCATGCGCTCCAGCAATTCGCGCGACGTGGGATCGAGCCAGTGCAGGTCTTCGACCACCAGGAACAGCGGCGCTTCGCCTGCCCATAGCAGGAACTGTTCGACCAGCGCCGACAGCATCCGTTCGCGCAGCACTTCCGGCGGCAGCGCACAGATTGCGGCGTCATCGGCGACCGCTCCGGCCAGTTCGGCAAACAACGGCAAGGCATTGCGCTTCTGTGCGGCATCGCCCGCCAGCAGCGTTTCCAGTCTGGCGAGGCGGATTTCGTGCGGCGTGTCGGCATCGAGCTGCGCCGCACTGCGCAGGAACGCGATGACTGGGCGCAGCGGGCTGTCCTCATCGAAGGCGGACGCGGCGAGATGCACGACGCGTGTCCTGGCGTCTGCGATCGTGGCCAGGAAATGCTGCACCAGGCGCGACTTGCCGATGCCGGCCTCGCCCATCACCACCACCGTGCTGCCGTGGCCGGCGCAGGCTTGTTGCCAATGCCGGTCGAGCAGCCGGAACTCGGCCTCGCGATCATGGAACGCGGTGAGCCGACGCGGCCGGCGTTCAAAATTGGCACGCGGGGCAGGGGCCTCGCCCAGTACGCGCCAGACCCGGTGATGCTGTTCGAAGCCACGTACCTCGCGCTCGCCGAGGTCCTCGCAGGTGAACAATGCGGCGACGTGTTCGTGCGTCTCGTCAGCGATCACCGTCCCGCCGTTAGGCGCGAAACCTTGCAGGCGGGCCGCCAGGTTCGGCGTCGAGCCGATGATCGAGCGGCGGTCCTCGCCGCCGGCGAACAGGTCGCTGACGATGACGCGCCCGGTGGCGATGCCGATGCGCACGTTGAGCGGTTCGCCCGCCGGCGTGGTGAGGTCGCCGATGCGGCGGGTGATGTCCAGCGCGGCGCGCACGCCGCGCTCGGGATCGTTCTCGTTGGCAACCGGATAGCAGAAATAGGCGAGGATGCCGTCGCCGACCAGGCGCGCGATGTGGCCGCCATAGCGGGTGATCGCGGCGCCGCAGAATTCGCGATAGCGGCGGATCACCTCCAGCAGGTCTTCCGGCTCAAGCCGCTCGCCCAGGCTGGACGAGTTCACCAGATCGACGAACATGATGGTCAGCGGCCGCCTCTCGGCGCGCGTCGTTTCAAGCACCGGCAGGGCAGACGGCGGCGGGTCGTCGGACAAACCGGGCCGCAATGCCGCGACAGCGTGGCGGAACCGCTTGCGCTCGCCGATGGTCAGGCCGAGTTCGCGCAGATCGTCGTCGGTCAGCTCGATGAGCTGATCGAAGCTGATGCCCTGTGCCTGGAACGCGGCTATGCGCTCTGCCAGCCCGATCGCGCCGAGCCATTCCTCCACGATTTACCCCCGGGACCCGCCACCATTTTGAGTCGCGCGGTGATATTGCAGCACAGCGCGTGATTATGGAGAAGGGCGTATACCACATCTGTCGATTGTGGAATGGTTTCCGATCGCAGTTTTCCCGCGGTCGAGCGCTCGTCGCGCCTCCAGTTGTCGTGGCCTACGGCTTCGCGACAAACAACTGCTTGGTCGCGAACGACACCCAGACATGGCGGGTGCGCAACCAGTCGGCACCGAGCAGCATGTCGACGATCGGCACGACGTGCGCCGCTGCCACCCACATAACGGGGTTGCGTGTCGATACCGGCCCGACGCGCAGTTCGGCAAACTGGTGGCGGTGCATGAACACCGGCGCCGGCCCCATGCCCGCACCGTTGCCGCCGGGATCGCGCGCCAGGATCGCGGGCGTCAGGCCAAGCCGGAAAATGCCTGGCGCCACGATCAGGGAGGAGCTTGCGCCGGTATCCAGCAACGCGCGCAGCAGCGGACGTCCGTCCACCTCCGCCTGCAGCACCAGCGCCGCACCGATCGGCGTGGTGGCAGGGATCGCGGCGTACGGCATCGACCATGGCAGGAAGCCGCCGCCGCAGCCGCGCACGTCGTACAGCGTCAGGCGATGATCGGGCAGGTCCATGTCCAGATCGAACGGCGACAGGAAGTCGCGGCCGAGCAGGCCGGCGATCGGATGCCCGGCGATCTGGTTCACCGGCAAGGGGCCGACCGTCACGCTGGTGTCGCCGGTCAATGTCCTGCGCCGCAGCGCCACATTGCCCAGCCGCAGCGAGCGCGGCAGCGCGTTGGGCCGCTCCTCGTAGCCTCCGAGGCCAAGGATGGTCGATGCCACCCAGCCATCGCGCTCGAGACCGAGGCGGCGCACCACATCGTCGCCCATCAAGGTCCGTTCCGCGCCGGTATCCAGGATGAACGTCGCATCGGTGTCGTTCACCCGTACGGTGACCAGGATGTGGCCGTCCGCCATCTCGATCGGCACGGTGCCGACCGCCTGGACCTGGCAGGCTGCCTGTGCCGTTGCGATGGCGGCGAGCAGCAGGATCGGCGCTGCGCAGAGCCGCAGCAGGGTCGTCATGCGTGGCAAACGGAATTGTCCCATGGCGTCGGGCAAAGTATCCAGCCGGGATGCCAGATGCGCCAGCCCCGCCGACACTGCCGGCTTTGTTCCTGGGCTTCCTGTCCGTCGGCATGTTCGGCTTCGGCGGCGTGCTGCCCTGGGCCCGCCGCATGGTGGTCGAGCAGAGACGCTGGCTGACCGCGGCCGAGTTCACCGACACGCTGGGCCTCTGCCAGTTCCTGCCCGGCGGCAACGTCATGAACGTGACGATTGCGCTGGGTGCGCGATTCCACGGCGCGATCGGCGCGGCGGTGGCGTTCGTCGGACTGATGGCGGGCCCGGTGGCCTGCGTCATTCTGCTCGGCGTGGTGTACGACCGGTTCAGTGACTTGCCGACGGTGCGCCACGCGTTCGCCGGCCTGGCCGCGGCCGCAACGGCCATGGTACTGGCCAATGCCCTGAAGATCGCCGCGCCGCTGCGGTCGCAGCCGGGGGGTATCGCCGTGGCATTGGCGACCTTCGTCGCGATTGCGGTGCTGCGCCTGCCGTTGCCGCCGGTCCTGCCGGCGATGGTGGTGGTATCCACGCTGC
This sequence comes from Acetobacteraceae bacterium, assembly GCA_036265005.1. GTDB lineage: Bacteria > Pseudomonadota > Alphaproteobacteria > Acetobacterales > Acetobacteraceae > JAMXLO01. Next base: position 26,748 of record DATAPW010000084.1, read on the forward strand.
TGGCGTGGCGCCTCCGCCGATGAGCGTCGCTTCGAGCCTGGCCAGCCTGGCGGCGGTGTTCGCGCAGCTTTCGCTGCTGGCGTTCGGCGGCACCAACTCGGTCCTGCCGGAAATGCAGCGCCAGGTGGTGCAGGTGCATCCCTGGCTGACCGCGCAGGAATTCGCCGCGCTGTTTGCCCTGGCGCAGGCTGCGCCCGGCCCGAACATGCTGGTGGTCACGCTGATCGGCTGGCGCGTCGCGGCGCTGCCGGGGGCGCTGATCGCCACCCTCGGCGTCGCCGGGCCGTCTTCGGTGCTGACGTTCCTGGCCTACAGCGTGTGGTACCGCTTCCGCGATGCGGCGTGGCGCGGGGTGGTGCGGGCCGGCCTGATGCCGGTGACGGCCGGCCTGGTGATGGCGAGCGCCGCGCTGCTGATCCGAACCACATCGGTCGATGTGGGCACCGCCGCGATCACCGTGGTCGCGACACTGCTGTGCCTGTTCACCCGTCTCCACCCGTTGCTGGTGCTGGCGGCCGCCGCGGCATTGGGGGCCACGGGGCTGCTGGCATGACGGGCTGCTGACGTGGCGGGCTGCTGACGTGGCGCAAAAGGAGGCAAGGCCCCCTGGTGCGTCATCGCTCGCCCTGACGGGG
>DATAPW010000085.1:0-1758 GCA_036265005.1 Acetobacteraceae bacterium
ATTCATGAGCGCGCCGGCTTCGACCGCGTGCTGATCGGCTATTTCTCCGATGCGCCGGACGGGTTCTTGGTCGGGGCCCACGCCGCGTCGGTGACGGAGCGGCTGAGTTTCCTCTTGGCGCACCGGCCGGGGTTCGTGGCGCCGCCGGTCGCCGCCCGCAAGCTGGCGACGCTCGACCAGCTGAGCGACGGCCGCCTGGCGGTGCACATCATCGCCGGCGGCAGCGACGCCGATCAGGCCAAAGACGGCGACTGGACCGACCATGAGGCCCGCTATCGCCGCGCCGCAGAATACCTCTCCCTGTTGCGCCGCACCTGGACCGAGCCGGCGCCATTCGACCACGCGGGCGAGTTCTACCGGACCCGGGGGACCTATTCGGAAATCCGCTGCCGGCAGCGGCCGCATATCCCGATCTACGGTGGCGGCGGCTCCGACGCAGCGGTCTGGGCATTGGCCCCGCATGTCGATGTCTTCATGCTGTGGGGCGAACCGCTGAAGGACACGGCCCTGTTCATCGATCGCGTGCGCCAGGAGGCGGCGTTCTCCGGCCGCAACCTCACCTTCAGCCTGTCAACCCGCCCGATCTTGGCGGCAACCGAGGGCGCAGCCTGGGACCGGGCCAGAGCCATCCTCGACCGGGTGCTGCTCAATCGCGGCGGTGCTCCTGCACCACAGCGCCAGAACGTCGGCTCCAAACGGCTGCTGCAGGCGGCCGCTGAAGCCGAGGTGCATGACACATGCTTGTGGACATCGCTCGCCGCCGCGACGGGCGCTCAAGGCAATTCGACGGCCCTGGTCGGTACACCCGAAACCGTCGCGAAGGCGCTCTTCGAATATTACAAGCTGGGCGCCGCCAGCCTGTTGATCCGAGGATACGATCCGCGGCCGGACGCTGTTCAATATGGCGAAGAGTTGATTCCACGCCTGCGCGAATTGGTGGCAGATCATGATGCCGCGGGCTGCGCCGATTAAGCGCGGCGAGCGCCGCCTCCTGGCGCACGCGATCGATGAACAGGGCCGTGTCCTTTGAGGTGGCACACTAGTCTCAGAACTCCATGTCGAGTTCTTCGAGTTCCTCGGGTTCGAGCAGCGCGGCCGATCGCCAGGCGACCATGTCCGGCAGCGCCACGATGTGTTCGCAATAAGAGGCGCATTGCCGGTCGAGCTTCACGTCGTAGGTCAGGAAACGCGTGACGACAGGCGCGTACATCGCGTCGGCCATTGTCAATTTCCCGAAGAGATAATGACCGTGGTGAGCCGCGAAACACTCGTGCCAGATCGTTGTGATGCGGTCGATGTCCGCCTGCGCTCCGGACCATATTTTGAAGCCGGGGCGGTGGGCTTTGAGGTTCATCGGCAGCGCCGACCGCAAATTGGTGAACCCCGAATGCATTTCGCCGCAGATGGAGCGGCAGCGGGCGCGAGCGGCGCGGTCAGCCGGCAGCAGCCCGGCTTTCGGCTTCACTTCGTTGAGATACTCGGCAATCGCCAGGGTATCCCAGATCCTGACGCCCTTGTGGGTCAGACAAGGAACGAGGATCGACGGTGAGACCAGCAGCAACTCGGCACGGTTCGCCGGATCGTCGGCCGCCACGACCTCTTCGACGAAATCCAGGCCCGCCATTCTGCATAGCAGCCTGCCGCGCAGCGACCAGGAGGAATAGTTCTTGCTACTGATCGTGAGACAGGTCCCGGTCATCGCATCCTCCTTCACTCCGGATCCATGCAGCCCTCATGCCAGCCTCCCGGCCTGCAGAC
>DATAPW010000086.1:0-32053 GCA_036265005.1 Acetobacteraceae bacterium
GTAGACGATTTGCAATCAGATTGTCTCCTGGCAATCCGGCGAGTTCCGGATTGCCGGCGGGCCGGCCGCACGTTGATGGCCTGGACATCAGCTCCTATGGTTTTTCCCACCAGCAAGGGGAGAGGCGCCATGGCTTATGAAGGCATGATCGCGGAGACCATCTCCATCAACGGCAACAACAACGAACCGATCTCCGCCTATGTCGCGCGGCCATTGGGTGCAGGCCCGTTTCCCGGCGTCGTGCTGATCCACCATGCGCCGGGCTGGGACGAGTGGTACCGCGAGGCCACCCGCAAGTTCGCCCATCACGGCTATGCGGCGATCAGCCACAACCTCTATCACCGCGCCGGCGATGGCAAAGCCGATGACGTCGCCGCCAAGGTGCGCGCCGAGGGTGGCGTGCCGGATGACCAGGTGATTGGCGACACCGAGGGCGCAGTGCAGTGGCTGCGCGCGCAGCCCTGGTTGAATCGCAAAGTCGCGGTGCTGGGCACTTGCTCGGGTGGCCGACAGACTTTCCTGTTCGCCTGCAAGTCCAGGAGCATCGATGCCGCCGTCGATCTTTGGGGCGGCCGCGTGGTGATGAGCAAGGAGGAACTGAACCCGAAGCAGCCGGTCGCGCCGATCGAGTTCACCAGGGATCTGTCATGTCCGTTGCTTGGCCTGTTCGGCAACGAGGACCGCTCGCCGACGCCGGAGCAGGTCAACCTGCACGAAGCTGAGTTGAAGAAGCACGGCAAGAACTACGAGTTTCATCGCTACGACGGCGCCGGCCATGGCTTCTTTTACTACGACCGGCCGATGTACCGCATCGAGCAGGCGCTCGACGGCTGGCAGAAGGTGTTCGCGTTCCTGAAGAAACACCTGGCTGCGTAGCCGTTGGCATGTGCACCTCGATTGTCGAAATCGTCAGTGCGAGCGGTGCAGGCAAGAGCAGTGACGGGTGGATCGATCTGACCCATTCGGTGGTGTCATACGACCACCCGCATCACGCTCTGCTGGAAGAGGCGATCACCATCGACTTCCTGAACGCCACGCTCGGGCCTGGCGCCCGGGTCGCGGTGGAACTCACGCTGGCGTCTGCCAAGGCGTTGAACGCTGCGCTGACACGCGCAATCGCCGCAGCCGAGATCGAGGAAAGCGGACGTTTACGCGGGACATGAACCTGCTGCCTCTGGAGAGGAGTTTGCAATGGACGTAACACCTGCATCCCCCGGCTGCCTGGCCGGCATTCGCGTGCTCGACCTGACGCAATTCGAGGCCGGCACGACCTGCACCGAGGCGCTTGCCTGGATGGGCGCCGACATTGCGAAAGTGGAGAACCCGAAAGGTGGCGAGGCCGGCCGTACCGGCTTCGGCGACGCCTACTACTTCATGATGTACAACGCCAACAAACGCTCGATCACGGTCAACCTGAAATCGGAGCGCGGGCTTGCGCTGGTGAAGGAGATGGTGAAGCAGGCCGATGTCTTCACCGAGAACTTCGCGCCCGGCGCGGTCGAACGGCTCGGTCTCGGCTACGACGTCGTCAGCGCGATCAACCCGCGCATCATCTACGCCCAGGTCAAGGGCTTCGGCGACGGCAGCCCGTTCGAAAACGGCCTGGCATTCGATCCGATCGCGCAGGCCGCCGGCGGTTCGATGAGCATCACCGGCGAGCGCGACGGCAGGCCGATCAAACCCGGCCCGACGATTGGCGACACCGGTACCGGCATGCTGCTGGCATTCAGCATCGTCAGCGCGCTGTTCGATCGCGCGCGCACCGGCAAGGGACGCCGCCTGCAGGTGGCGATGCAGGATTCTGTGATGCACTACAGCCGCGGCGCGTTCATCACGCAGGCGCGCACCGGTGCCGCAGCGCCACGGCGGCCGCCCGCCAACAACCCGCCCGGCGGCATCTATCCGTGCAAGCCTGGCGGTCCCAACGATTACGTCTACCTGCTGACCAGCCGCGCCAACCCCGAGCACTGGCCTCGACTTTTGAAACTGATCGGGCGCGAGGACCTGATCGGCGACCCGCGCTACGACACGCCGGACGCGCGATTGAAGTGCGAGGCCGAGGTCGATGAAATCGTCGCCGGTTGGACCAGGCAACGCACCAAGCACGAAGCGATGACGCAACTCAGCGCGGTCGGCGTGCCGGCGGGTGCGGTGCTGGATTCGATGGAACTGACCAGCGAGCCGAGTTTCCGCGCCCGCGGGATTTTGCAGACCATGACGCATGGCGAACGCACGATGACGATGCCGACCTGGCCGGTGCGGTTCGACGGTGTGCCGACCGAGGTGAAACCGGCGCCGCTGCTTGGGGAACACACCGGCGAAGTGCTGGGGGACTGGCTCGGGCTGGATGCCGATGCGGTCGCGAGGCTGCGCCAGGATAGGATTGTCTGAGGCAGCGGCGGCGGCCATACGGCTTATCGTGCCCGGCCCTGCGTGACGGCAGCGGAAACGTGAATCAGGCCGCCGGCGGCGGTGCTTTTTCGTACTATGGAGCCGGCGGAACGGGGAGGGACGGTCAATGCCCACAGGCGCGCATCCAGCAACCCTACTGGTCACCAGCCAATCGGATAAGACCGTGCGGGAGTACAACGGGTCAACCGGTGCATTCGTCAAGGTGGCTGCGTCCGGCGGTGCTTTGGGCGATCCGCTCGGCGTCGCTATCGGTGTCGATGGCAACCTGCTCGTCTCGGATGGTCAGACCAACGAAGTGAAGCGCTATGCCCGGGCAACCGGCGCCTTCATGGACGTGTTTGCGTCAAGCAACCTGGCAGGCCCAATGGGCATGACCGTCCACGGGGGCTTTCTCTACGTTACCAACTCGAACGCACCCCAGGGCGTCCAGCGATTCAATGCTGCCACAGGCGTGAGCACCGGCTTCTTTGCACCATCGCTTGTCAACCCCAGCCCGCGCGACGTGAAGGTTAGCACGGCCAACAACCGTCTTTACGTGCTTTATTACAATGCGGCCACCGTAGAGACCTTCGATCTCACGACCATGTCGCCGCTCGGGCTGCTGATGCCGCCCAATGACATGGTTGGCTCCGGTGGCCTCTATACGCCATCGGCCATGGCGTTTGGCCCCGACGGCAACCTGTACATCTCTGGAGGAACCTTCGGCGGGAAGCTGGGCGTTCGACGCTATAATCCGACGACGGGTGCGTTCATCGACTTCTTCGCCAATACCGGCAGCGACCTTTACGTCCCAATCGGAATCACGTTCGGCCCCAATGGCAACCTGTACGTATCGACGCAGAACGCTGCCAATGTAATGCGCTTCAACTATCCCACGGGCGTATTTATGGACTTCTTCGTCCCAGACGGCGGTGGTGGCCTGACAGCACCGTTCCATCTGACCTTCGGCGTGGCTCCCGGTCCGGCCCTTACCTACACCTTACATCGAGAATGCCTGGACAACGTGGACGATCCTGGCATGCGTTGGCAGATCGAAGGCGGCAAAGTCCTGGAGAACGACAAGCACGTCGCCAACTACTCCAGCGTCAAGCGGGTGAGTTGCGGAACCACGCAGCAAAACACTGCCCAGCTCTGGGTTACACTCTTCTTTCTTGGTGAAGAGCCGCCAGAGAACATTACCCTGCACGGTGCCCACGACTTCAATAGCGGGAGCGAGATTGGGAGCGTCAGCGCAGCGTCTTCCGCATTCTCGGCGCACATAGGAAAACAGTTCAAACGTGTCGCGAACATTTTGACCATCGCCTAGCGGAAAGGTTCCTCGCCGACGTCGATGGCCGCTTTCAATGGAATCCGGCCTTCTTCAGCCCATCGAGCATTTGGTCTCGCGCCTCGTCCGTGCCGAATTGATCGGCGAACGTCCGGGCGTCGAGGAGTGGCCACAAACGTGCGGAGATGCCACGCTCACGCTCTGCATCCTGCTGCCGGCCCAGTTCGGCATAGGACGCCGCAAGCATCGGATGGGTGATCATCTGGGTGTTGCGTCCCGGGTTGCGGGAGAGGGCACGGTCGCCGGCATCGAGGGCCTCGGGATATCGGCGAAGCAGGTAATACGTCATGCAGAGTCGCGCGGCCGCGAAGCCGTCGGCCTGGTCAAAGCGAAGCGCTCCTTCCAGCCACGGCAATGCCTCCGCGGCCCTGCCCGCCCATGCCAGGATGGCTCCGCGGGCGGCATAGTTGTTCGCATCGCTCGGATTGATTTCGAGCGCGCGGTCGACCTGCGCGAGTGCCAGATCGAAGCGTTTCCTGAACAGATGAAGTTGGGCGAGCAGGCGATAAGCACGCGTCGTTGCCGGATCCAGCGCCAGAGCCTTTTCCGCGAGTGCTTCCGCGCGCTCGAGTTCTTCGGTGCGGAATTCCGACCATCCCGAGATGACGGCCTCGTAATAGGAGAAGCCCAGTGCCGCATAGGCGTCGGCATAGTTGGGATCCAGATCGATGGCACGCTGGAAGAGCTCGCTTGCCTCGTCGTTGCTGTCACGCGAATCGTGTGAGAATGCATCGCGACCGCGCAGGACGTACTCGTACGCTGCCAGGTTGTTTGTGGGTTTAGCCAGAACGCGTTCCTGCTCGACGCGGGTAAGGCTTACCGCCGCTGCGCCGACGACACGCTTCGCGATATTGTCCTGCACGGTGAAGATGTCATCGCCCTCCACGTCATATGTTTCAGACCATACGTTTCGCCCGGTCGTTGCCTCGGTCAACGTGACGCCGACACGGACGCGATTGCCAGCGCGACGGATACTGCCATCGAGCAGATAACGCGCATTCAGCTGGCGTCCGATTTCAGCAGGTGAGGCATTCGAGTTCTTGAAAGGAAAAGTCGCCGATTTCGAAATGACCAGCAGGTTCGAAAAGCGACCGAGCGCGGTAATGACGTCTTCGGTAGCCCCGTCGCTGAAGAAATCATGGTCGGCGTCGCCCGACAGGTTCTTGAACGGCAGCACGGCCACCGAGGGACGCCCAGCGAGGCGAGCCGGTGCGGCGAGGCTCGCCACGTCGACCGGCTTCGCCCCGGGGCCAAGCCCGAACGGGTTGCGGCCGCCTTCGGCGTATAACACCCACACGACAAGACCTGCCGAAACGATTGCAACGAACCCTGCGGCGGCAGCCACAGGCCAGCGCCTGATCGTTGGGCGGGATGCCGCGCTTGCGGCCGCGGCACCCACCTCGTAAGCGCGAACCGGCTCGGCAATGTTCTTGACGCGATGGCTGCCAAGCGGGCGGTAATCAAGATCGAGCTTGTTTTTGACATGCTCGTAGACGGTATGCGAGATGCAGACCGAGCCGGGCTTGGCGAGAGCCTCGATCCGGGCGGCGATGTTGACGCCATCGCCGAATATGTCGTCGCCATCGACGATCACGTCGCCGAGGTTGACACCGATCCGCAGCTCGAGACGGCGTTCGGGCGGCATCGGGTCGTTGATGGCACGCGATGCCCGCTGCATGTCGAGGGCGCAGTTCAGCGCGTCGACGACGCTTGGAAAATCTGCCAGCAGGCTGTCCCCCGCGGTACCGACGATGCGTCCACCGCACGCCGCTATCAGCGGATCGACCGCGTGCCGGAGCTGTCCGAGTGCCCGGTGCGTACCTGTCTCGTCCTCGCCCATCAGGCGGCTGAACCCGACCACGTCCGCGTGCAGAATGGCGGCGAGTTTCCGTTTCCGAGAAGGGGCTTCCTCCGGACCTTGAGGCGCGACGTCGAGGTCTGCCGGTGTGCGAATAGGTTTGACCTTGCCGGAAACAGACCGCATTATATTCAATGCCGCATTGGCTGGCCATGGGAAGTCCGTAGGCTGAGTGTGCCCAGGAGAAAGACCATGTGGAGCGTTTCTTTTCTTGGAATGAGGCAGAGCGCGAAGCTACTGGGCCTGCTGTTTGTGCCGCTGGCCGGATCTGCTGCCTGGGCCGACGAACCGAAGCTTTCGATCAGCGGCTACGATCCGGTGGCTTATTTCACCGACGGCAAACCGGTTCAGGGCAAGGCGGATTACGAAACTTCGTGGCATAAGTTGCGCTGGCGCTTTGCCAGCAGTGAACATCGCGACCTGTTCACCAAGGATCCGCAACGCTATGCGCCCCAATACGACGGCTATTGCGCGATGGGCACGTCGAATGAAGCGGCGGCGCACAAGGACACGGTCGATCCCGAGGCTTGGGCCATCGTCGACGGCAAGCTCTATCTGGTGCACGACCGCTATTGGCTCGAGAAATGGCGGGAACAGGCCACGGAGTACATAAAGCGGGCCGACGCGAGCTGGCAGGTGGTCGCGGATCTGCCGGACCCGGTCATTATCGGAGCTCCCTGTGCGACCACACCGCGTACGACCTCGGTCGCACTGCGCGACGGCGGGCATTGGCTCGTCGTCGGCGGTCAAGTCGCACTCGACGATAGCGGCAACGTCGTCGGCAAGGGCGATATGCGGGCGCAGATCGAGCAGGTCGGAAAGAACGTCGGTGCGTGTCTCAAGGCCGGTGGCGCAACAGTCAACGATATCATCTTTACGGTCAACCAGGTCACGGCGCCCGCCGAATTTGACAAATACCCCGATCTGCTCGCGCGCTATTTCGGCCCACCTTCGCCGAAGAGCACGACAGTACTTGCGCCGCAATTGTCCAGCCCGGATCTGTTGTTGCAGGTCGAGGCCTTCGCGGCGATCAAGTAACGGCAGGATTCGATCGGCTCGCCGGGAGCGCCAAAAGGCCTGGTTAAGCGTGGCGCAGGTCTCGCATTTCCTGGCGGCCGTCGTCGCTGGAACGCAGTATGCCCGCTCGCCGCTCAAAGCGGGCACCCGCAGCCAGCGTACAGTCAGGTCGCCGTTTCACGACCTGGCAAAACCCTCGATAAGCCTGCTGGGCGCCTTCCTTCAGCGCGCCATCCCGGTCGCGCCGGCCGGCACGTCGTAGAACGCCAGGGTCATCGAGACGCTCGAGTAATGCCCCATCAAGGTGATCACGTCGGTGATGCCGACATGGTCGAGTGCCTTGACCGCGCGGTCGAAGAGTCCGCGTGGCACCCAGCGCGCATTGGCGAGCGCCATCGCCATCTCGTAGACCACCTGCTCGCGTTCGTCGGTGAATGATGTGTGCAGGCCGGCGATGATGGCCTCGACCTTGTCGGCCGGCAGCCCGACCTCCTTGCCGCGCCGCTCATGCGCGTTGGTCGGATAGGCCGAATGGAACTTGCTCGTGATGACGCAGACGGCGATCTCGCGCTCGCGCTCGGTGAGGGAGTAGCGGCCGGCGTGGAAATGCGCGCCGAACGGTCCGGCAACTTTCGCCAGCTTCGGATTGTGCACCCAGATCTTGCTGGGGCCGGGGAGTCCGCCGCGGGTTTCGATCAGCGAGCGATAGCCTTCCTGCTGCTCTGGCGTCATCTGGTCGTAGGGGATCTCGGCGTAGCGGCCGAAGGTTGGCGTTTCGGGCATTCCTGGTTTCCTTCCCGGGCTTGGTTGGTGGAGTATCCTGCGACGGCAGTGCGGCCCTGTCGATTGCGCGCACAGCAGGAGAGAAGGCGATGAAAATCCTTCTGACCGGTGGGGCCGGCGATCTCGGCCGGACACTGGTCCCCCGATTGCTCGGCCGGGGCGATACGCCGGTGGTGCTGGATGTGCGTGCGCCGCTGGATCAGGGTGCGGTGTTCGTCCAGGGCTCCGTGCTGGATCGGCCACGGATGCAGGACTTTGTCCGGGGCTGCGACTGCATCGTGCATATCGCCGGCTGGCACGGTATCCACGAGGACCGCCGCGAGAAGCATGCCTACGACTTCTTCGACCTGAACGTGCGGGGCACCTTCGAGGTATTCCAGGCGGCGCGCGATGCCGGTATCGACAAGATGATATACATCTCCACCACCAGCGTCCGCCGGCCGGATACGCTGTACGGTCGCAGCAAGGTACTGGCCGAACAGATTGCCGGGGATTTTGCCAGCCATGGCGGGATGAACGTGGTGACGCTGCGGCCGCGCGGTTTCATCCCGCACTGGAACCATGGCGTTTACACGAAATTCAGCGACTGGGCGCGCTGGTTCTGGCGCGGCGCCGTGCACATCGACGATGTCGCCACGGCGGTGCTGCTGAGCCTGGACCTGCTGGCCCGGCGGCAACTGGAAGAGCATCCCATCCTGCCGCTCGACAGTGCCTATGAATACTCCGACGCTGACCTGGAACGCTGGGACGCCGATGGCGAGGGTTCGACATTCCGCAAGCACTATCCGCAGCATTACGACCTGGCGCTGGCATACGGGCTCGATCCGGCCGCGAAGCCATACCGGCTGGATATTTCCGAGACGGTTCGCTGGCTGGGCTACCGGCCGTCGTACAGCCTGGCGAACCTGCTGGCCGAACTGGCGGCGTATGGCGATGCGGGACCGCCGCACGGTGCTTCGGCGCCAGGATCCTCGCCTGCGCGAGGATGACGGATGACGTGACCGTGCTTGATCGCGACACGGCTTGTCGGCAGTCTGCCCGATACACGAATGGGTAATAGGCAATGAAGTTCGGTTGGCTCACCCTGGCGCTGTCGCCATCGCCGGATGAGGATGAAGCCCGCGTCGACCAGCAGATCGAGCAAGTCTGCGCCGCCGAGGCGCTGGGATTCAACGACGTGTGGCTCACCGAGCACTACTTCACCGGCGAAAGCGTCTACAACGATGCATTGCTGTTCGCATCGGCGTTGGCCATGCGCACCACGCGGGTCCGGATCGGCTTCGCCGTGCTGCAGATGCCGTTCCACCATCCGGTGCGCCTGGCGGTGCAACTCGCGCTGCTGGACAATTTGAGCAAGGGCCGGATCGATGTCGGAATCGGCAAAGGCACGGTCTACAACGAATACGAATTCGTCGGTCACGGCCTGCGCAGCGATGACAGTCGCGCACGCCTGGACGAAGCCATGCAGGTGCTGGAGCGCGCCTGGCGCGAGACGCCACTGGTGTACCAAGGGAAGTATTTCAACCTGCGTGTGCCGGAACTGCGACCGCGGCCGGTCCAACAGCCCGGCCCGCCGATCTGGCGCAGCGTCATCTCGCCCAACTCATTCATCGAGTGCGGTCGGCTCGGTATTCCGATCCTTACCGCGCGGCTGCCGGTGGAGCGCATCAAGGAACGCTGGGCGCTGTATGATGCGGGCATCGCGGAGGGTGGCCACGACGCTGCCACGCGCCAGCGGCTGCTGTCGCAGGCCGCGCTGTGGCGGAACGTCTACGTCGCCGGGTCGGATGCCCAGGCGGAAGACGAACTTTCAGCGCTGCTGCTGCGCACCCGCGCGCACATGATGCATGTGCGCCACGAGTACAATCCCGTCGATTTCCACATCGATCCCGTCATGCTGAACCCCTGGACCAATCCAGACGTCGGCGATGCCGAAGCGCTGGCGTTCGTGCTGGCCACCGGGTCGCTGTTCGGTTCGCCGGCGCGGGTGCGCGAGCAGGTCGCGGAGCTGCGCGACGTCGGCGTGCGGCATCTGCTGTGCCAGACCGGCTTCGGCGACATGAGCCACGAGCAGAACCTGCTGTCCATGCGCCGCTTCGGCGAGCAGGTGATGCCGGCGTTCTGGTCCTAAGACGCATTGTGACAGGGGGACCGTGTCAGTACGCCGCCTCGAGCAGGCGCATCGCGTCCGCAATCTGCTCGGCAGGTGATCGCTCCCCGGCATTGGCGTTGAAGTTCTTCACCGTCTCGTCGGCAATGTTTCGCAATTCGTCGCGGGGTATCTGCAACTGGCGCAACCGTGTCGGCACCCCGACGCGGGTGTATAGCGCCTCCAGCGCATCGGCCACGCCGAGCGCGGCCTGTCGCGCGTCCATCCCGTCGCGCCACACGCCGAGCGCCTCTGCGACCTGCCGCGCCGATCGCATATCGACCGCGTCGGTGAGCCGTATCTTCGCGGCATGCACGACCGACGTCGATTCGCCCTGCCCGACATGCGGATATCGCACATGCAGTGCCGTCGAGACCGCGTAGTTGCCGGAGAACGCCCCGCCGCGAAATCGGCGCACCCCATCGTCCTCGGCCCGGTCCTGCAGGAAGGCGGCAATGCTGAGGTCGATGCGCAGCGCCGGATTGTCGAGTTCGTCCACCAGTCGCGGATAGGCGCGGTGCGCCAGCCGGAACGCATGGTTCCGATCGCCCTCCGCCAGCGGATTCATGTCGGCCTGCGACATCGCGGCAACCTGGCTGGCGAACACCGTCGTCGCCGTGGAGCGGATCAACTCCGGCGGCGCGCTGAGCAATGCGTCGGCATCCAGGAAGATCGCCTGCGGGCGCGTCTTGGGATCAAAATATTCCATCCGGTGGTCGAGGTCGGGATTCTTCAGCCCCGTGCCGGCGCGGTTCATCGCACTGGTCGGCGTGGTCGGAATGTTGATGATCGGCGGCTTCGGCGCGAGCAGCCTCGGGCTGTAGGCCGGCTTGCCTTCCGGATACTGCGTCATGATTTGGAACGGGTCGCCGGGTTCCGCCATGAAGATCGCCACTGCGCGCGTGGCGACGATGACGCTGCCGCCGCCGACCGCGATCAGCAGATCGGCTGCGGCCTCGCTGGCGGCCTCCCGCGCGGCGCGCACCGAGGCATAGGTGGAATCCTTTTCGATGCCGTCGAACACGCCGGCATAGCGGTCGCCGAGGATCGCTGCGATGCGCCCCACTGTGTCGGTGCGGCGGTTGACGGATGGCGAGCAGACCACGAAGGCGCGCATCGCGCCCGCTCGATCGACGGCCTCGTGCAGGCCGTGCTCGATGACCTTCCGGCCGCAGTAAAGGCGCCACGGATAGCCCGCAGCGCGGAATCCGCTTTCACTCATCGCATCGCCCCTCGGTGCAGGCCATTCGGCCCACTGAACCTACAATTCCACGACTCCACGGGCGAAAGCGACCCCGCATGCGCCCGCCAACGCGATCATCGCCAGGACGCCCGGAAAGCCAGCGAAATGCCAGGCGATGGCTCCGGCTGCGACGCCCACGCTGCCGGCCAGAAAAGTGCAGGCGTTGATGATGCCTGAGCCCTGTCCTGCCTGCTCCTGCGACAGCGCCGAGAGCGCCAGTCGTGGTGCCGCTGCATATGGCAGCGCCAGGCCGGCGCCCATGACGACAAAGCCGATCTCCATGAGGCGTATTCCAGCCTCGGACGCAGCCACACCGATAATGGCGCTGGCGACGACAAGCAGTCCCATGCACCCCGTCATCGCCCGGCGCAGTCCGACGCGTGCTGTCACCGTCGAAACAGAGAGGGCAAGCACGAGCAGCGTCGCACTCAGCGGCAAGATCGCAGCACCGGATTGCAGCGCCGTCAGGCCGAGGCCAACCTTATCCTGTGCGTAAAGATTGAAGTAGAGCAGCAGGCTCATGATGCCGAACATCGAGATCGCGCCGAGGGACACGCCGAGTAGAAAGTTGCGCCGGACAAAGAAGCTCAGCTCGACGAGAGGGGCGGCAGCCCGCTGCTCGACGAACAGCAGCGCGGCGAATGCGGCGGCGGCCAACACCAGCGGACCGATGACAGTGAGCGGCGCCGATACAGCCTGCGGCAGGGCCTGGAGTGCCAGGACCATCGATACCATCGCCGTGGCCAGCAGCACGAAACCCTTCCAATCGACGGTGCGGCCCGATGTCGCGTCACGATGCGCTGGTGTCAGGCGGACGGCTGCGAGGCCGGCGAATGCCGTGAGCATCAGTGGTATGTTCAGCCAGAATATCACGCGCCAGTCCACGTAGTGCGTGAGCAGGCCACCGAACAATGGGCCGATACTGAAGCCGAGCATCAAGGACCCGCTCCAGGCGCCAATCGATGCGGCGCGACGTTCCGTTGCAGCGCTGGTGCCGACCGCCGCGAGCGTGCTGGGGACCGCGAAGGCGGCCGAGAACCCTTGTAGCGCTCGCCCCGCCAGCAATGCAGCCTCATCGCTCGCGAGGGCAATAATGCAGGACGCGACACCGAACAGTGCCAGGCCGACCATCGATACCAGGCGCGCCCCGACCAGGTCCGCCGCTTTGCCGCCAAGCACGATGCAGGATGCCGACACGACCAGATAGGCGTTGATCGTCCACTGGGTGCCAATTTCGCCAAGGCCGAAGTCGGTTCGCATCGTCGGCAACGCCGCCATGATCGCCGTGCTGTTCATGCCGATCCCCAGCATGGCCAGGCACGATGCCAGCAGCACCATCACTGCGCGTGCCACTTGGCCGGAGAAGCCGGCAACATTGCCTTGTCGGACACGTGGGTCATTCGCTGTGACGCGCTCCCCGGCGGCGACCTGCATTATCAGGTTGATTAATCGCCTGGGCATAGTGGGGCGGTCCGCGGCTGGCGACAACCGCACGCCTGCGCGCGATAGTGCAGGACGGCACGCCGAACCGGAGGAAGTGCAATGAGCAAGGTCATCATCGAAGCGAGCGGCCCCGTGAGAACCATCTGGATGAACCGTCCGGAGAAGCGCAACGCCCTGGACCGCGACATGCGCGCCGAACTGACGGAGGCCCTTCGCGCACCGGTCACGGCGGAAGACCGGGTTGTCGTGATCCGCGGCAAGGGCGATGTGTTCTGCGCGGGCCTCGATATGGCCGAGCGCCGCGCCACCGCGGAGACCGGCGAGGCCAGCGGCATCGAGGACATGCTGCGTGCCATCGAGCTCTGTCCGCTGCCTGTCGTCGCCGTGGTGCAGGGCGACGCGATCGCCGGCGGCAACGAACTGGCACTGCACTGCGACCTTGTGGTGGCCAGCGAGCATGCCCGATTTGGCATGTCGCTCGCGCAGGTTGGGTTGGCGCCGAACTGGTTCCTGGCGAAGAAGCTGATGGAGGTGCTGGGACCGGTGACAACCCGGGAAATGCTGCTGCTGGGCGAGCCGCTGCCGGCGACCCGGCTGCATGCGCTGGGCCTGATCGCGCGCTGCGTGCCGGCGGATCGGCTCGAGGCGGAGGCGGCGCACGTGATCGATCGGCTCGCCGCCAACGCGCCGCTGTCGCTCAAGGCGATGAAGGCGCTGACCGTGCGCCAGCTTGAATTCCGCGACGGCATTCCGCACGACGATGTGGATGCCCTGGTCCGGGCGGCGCTCAGCAGCGAGGACGCGCGGGAAGGCATGCTGGCGCGGTTGGAGAAGCGCACGGCGCGGTTCCTGGGCAGGTAGAACAACACCGCAGCGCTGACCGGTGCGGGTTGGCCAGAACCATGCGCCAATGCTATGGCGGCAAGGGAAGGCCGATCACCGGTCCGATCCGGCTGCATGGTGGAACGCCGATATGAAACTGTTCATCACGCCCGGCTCTCCGTATGCGCGCATGGCGCGGATCGTGGTTTTCGAGAAAGGGCTGGAGAGCCAGGTCGAGGTTATCGTTGCGCAGACACGGATTGCGGACAGCCCCTACTATACGATCAATCCGTCAGGCCGCGTGCCCTATCTCGTGCGCGACGATGGCGTCGGGTTGGAGGAGTCTGCTGTCATCTGCGCCTGGCTTGATCGTTGCTGCGGCGAACCGGCATTCGATCTGCCGGCGGGGGATGTGGCGTGGGAGGCGCGACGTCTCGAAGCCGTCGCCCGCAGCCTGGTGGATGGACTTTCAGTGTGGGGGCGCGAAATCCTGCGGCCCGAGGACGAGCGTTCGCCAGGAGTGATAACGCATGAGACGGAACGCGCCAATCGTATAGCCGATGTCTGGGAGACCGAGATCGACCATCCCTGGATGCGCGGCCCGCTCAACCTTGCGCAGATCACACTTGGCTGCGCGCTCGGGCTGGAAGCACGCAACCCCGGTCTTCACTGGCGAGCCGGGCGCCCGAAACTGTCTGATTGGTACGACCGCATCGCCGCACGACCGTCGTTCGCCAGGACGGCGCCGCCGGCCGGTCATTGACGAGCCACCAAGGACCGACTTGCCATGACTGAACCGACCGGGCCGCTGAACGGCCTCCGCATTCTCGACCTGACCACGGTGCTGTTCGGCCCGTTCGGCACGCAGACGCTCGGCGACTGGGGCGCCGAGATCATCAAGGTGGAGAGCCTGACCGGCGACACCTGGCGCAACTCCGGCCAGTTCCGCAACCGCGGCATGAGCGGGCAGTTCATGGCGGCGAACCGCAACAAGCGCAGCATCGCGCTGGACCTGAAGCATCCGGACGGCAAGGCGGTGCTGCGTCGGCTGATCCCGACGGTGCAGGCGCTGGTCAGCAACATCCGCCCGGCCGGGCTTTCCCGACTTGGCTTCAGCTACGATGTGTGCCGTGAGCTCAACCCGTCGATCGTCTATGCCGTGGCGACCGGATTTGGCCAGGACGGGCCGTGGCGCGCGCGGCCGGCGTTCGACGAGATCATCCAGGCGGCGTCCGGCTTCGCGTCCGCCATGGGCACGGACGAGGAGCCGGCGTTCGTTCCGAGCCTGATCGGCGACAAGATCTGCGGCATGGCATTGACCTCCGCGGTGACCGCCGCACTGCTGCATCGCGAGCGCACTGGCGAGGGGCAGATGGTGGAGGTGCCGATGCTGGAGACGCTGGCGGCGTTCAACAGCATCGAGATGTTCGGCGGCATGGCGTTCGTGCCGTCGATCGGGCCGTCGGGCTACAAGCGGATGAAGGCGCGGCGGCCGGTGCGGACCAAGGATGGCTGGCTGACCATGCTGCCCTACTCGGGCGACAACTGGTGCGCGTTTTTCGAAGCGGTGGGACATCCGGAATGCATCGAGGAGTTCTCGGTGCGCGATCCGGTGGCGCGGGCGCGCAATATCGATCGTATCTACGATCGTATGCGCGACATTGCGCCGAGCAGGACGACGGCGGAATGGGAGGAACTGCTGCTGCGGATCGACGTGCCGCACACCGGGTTCGCCAAGCTGTCGGAGGTGATGGAGCAGCCGCATTTGAAGGCGGTGGGACTGTTTCAGGAGGTGGAGCATCCGACTGAGGGGACGCTCCGCCAGGCACGTCCGCCGGCGCGGTTTTCCGGCAGCCCGGCGGCGGTGCGACGGCTGGCGCCGCGGCTCGGCGAGCACACGCGGGAGGTGCTGCGCGAGGTCGGATATGGCGAGGCGGAGATCGATGGCCTGGTGGAAGGGAAGGCGGTTGGGGTGCGATGAAGCGTGGAGAGAGCCAACGTTTCTTTCAACACGGAGGACGAAAGGCGAGGCCCACTGAGGGCCACGAAGGATTTTGATCGCGCTTCGCGCGAAGCACCTATCGATTGCTCCGTGGCCTCAGTGGTTCCGTGGCCTCAGTGGTTCCGTGGCCTCGGTGGTCCTCGCCTTTGGTCCTCCGTGTTGAACGCCTTGCGCTACGACGGCGTTGCAGGTGCGGCCGCATGTATCGACAATGATAACACATGCGGCCGCTCGCTCTATCGTTGCGGGTCTGCCGAGAATGAGGACGTAATGAAGGTCGTCGTGAAGAAATGGGGCAACAGCGCCTCGGTGCGCATTCCAGCTTCCGTCATGGCTGCCGCGGCCCTGTCGCTCGACCAGGCTGTGGATGTGCGGGAGGAGGCCGGCCGGATTGTGATCGAGCCGATCCGCGAGGCGGCATTCGAACTCGACGATCTGGTGGCCGGCATCACCGAAGAGAACCGCCATGATCCGGTCGAAACCGGCGCCCCCTCTGGGCGGGAATTCTGGTGAGGCGGCCTGCCTTTGTGCCGGATGCGGGGATGTGGTGTGGCTGGAATTCGATCCTCATGCCCGCCACGAACAGGCCGGTCATCGGCCCGCGGTGGTCCTCAGTCCAGCGAATTACAATGGCAAGACCGGCCTGATGGTCTGTTGCCCGTTGACCACGCGGATCAAGGGATATCCGTTCGAAGTGCTTCTCGCCAGCCGATCAGGCAGTGCCGTGCTCTCCGATCAGGTCAAGAACCTTGACTGGCGCGCACGGCGGGCCACCCGCAAGGGAAAGGTTTCCGAGGCGGAATTGCGCCAGGCCAGGGCGAAATTGCGCGCGCTGATCGGATGACGCTCGCACGGTGAACCCGGCACAATGCTTGCGTGACGTCGAGGTGCCCGCCTCAGTACGGCTCCCGCACGAAGATGAACGTCGTCCCGGTCACGATCGGCGCACTCGCACCGACGAAGGACACATTCGCGTCCTTCACCTGCCGCGACCCCGCGCGCCCCGATGCCTGCAGCGCGCCCTCGATGATGTGCCACAACCCGTGAATGCGCCCCGTCCCGAGACTCCCGCCGAACGTGTTCAGCGGCAGTTCGCCATCCAGTTCGATCCGCCCGTCCTGGATGAAATCCAGCGCCTCGCCCTCCTTGCAGAAGCCGTAGGATTCCAGCCCATAGATCACCGACGCCGAGAACCCGTCATAGATCTGCGCCACGTCGACATCCTTCGGCGAGAACCCCGACCGCTCCCACGTCAGTTTCGCCGACGAACTGCCGCCCTCCATGTAGCTGGACAGACTCCCGATCCGCCCCGCCACCTCGAAATGCAGCCGCTGGCCATACCCAGCGATATATGCCGGCGTCGGCTTCAGATCCTGCGCCCGCTCCGCCGTCGTCAGCACGATGGCGACCGCGCCCTGCACCGGGATGTCGCAGTCGTACAGGCAGAACGGATAGGCCACCATGCGCGAGGCGAAATAGTCCTCGCGCGTCAATTCTGTGCCGTAGAAATACGCGTGCGGATTGTGCTGCGTGTGCTTGCGCTGCGTCACCGCCAGCGTCGCCATCTTGTCGCGGCTCTGGCCATTGCGTTCCAGCCAGCGTGTATACGCCACCGCCATGCCCTGACCCGGGCCACCGAAGCCATACGGTGCGGTGAACTGCGCCGCACCCGCCGCATGCGCGCCGGGCAGGTTCTGGTACGTGCCGCGCGGATTATGCATCGCCCGCCACACCACGGCGTATTTGCAAACGCCGGCGAGCAGCGCGTTCACGGCCTGCTGCACCGCGCCGCCGATGTTCGTGGTCCCCACCTGGATGTGCCACGTCAGAGCCGGCAGCTTCAGCATCGCCATCATGCAGTTCACCGACACGACGGAGATGCCGTCCACCTCCGCGTGCCCGGTCGCCGGCAGTTCCGGATAGGTCGCCAGGCCGTCGATGTCCTCCATCCGCAGCCCGGATTCCGCGACCGCTTCCTTCACCGCGGTCAGCGCGTGCGCCGCCAGTGGGATTTCGGCGGTCCGCGAAACCTTCGAATAGCCCACGCCGCTGACGGCGATCTTGCATCGGTTGTCCCACATAGGTTCGGTTCCCCTTCAGCGCGCCAGACGAAACTGCGGCAGCGTGATATCGTCGTTCAGCGTCTCGAAGACGACCTCGACGCGGCGCCCGACCTTTGCCTCGGTATACGGCGCGTCCAGCAAGTTGCCGGCGAGCAGCGCACCAGGCGCTTCATCCAGCTCTACGATGATGCTGGCATACGGCACGACCGAGGCGAACCGCTTGTCGCCGGTGTGATACATGATGGTGTAGGCGTAGATCGCACCTTCGCCGCGCACCGGTTCGAATTTCAAATCCGTCGCGATGCACTGCACGCAGGTCGCGTAAGGCGGATGCTGGAAATGCCCGCAGCTCTGGCAGCGTTGCAGTTCCAGGACGCCGCGCTTGGCGGCATCCCAGAACGGTTTGGTCCACTCGTTCGGCACCGGGATTGGCCGGGTCACCTTGCTCCAGTCGCTCATGCTGTCCGCCCCGCTGCAGGTTTGCTGTCTCTCAGATCGCACGGCTTGCAGAGTTTGGCACGCGGCCCTTGACCGCGTTGGCGCGCGCCTGGCCCGTGATGCGCCCGGATGCATCCTCCGACAGGCGTGCGTGCACCCGGGACTTGAGTTGTTCCCGATCGCCGGCCGTCATGGCGGCGAGCGTCGGCTTGATGCTTCCCCCCGTGGTGCTCGATTGCCAGAAGTCGTCGAAATCAGTGAACTCCCGCTGCACCGCGATCTCGCGCGTCTCGACCGCCTCAAGTCCCGCGCCCTCCCACAATGCCCGCATCGCCTCGATGCGTGAGGCGTCGACACTCGGCGGCAGCGGCGGCGTAATGCCCATGATGCGCCATTCGGCCTGGATCGCGTCGAACGGAAAGCCGCCGCCGGGCAGGTCCCACGCGTATGCCGCGACGATACCGCCGGGACGCACCACCCGTGCCAGTTCGGCGACGCCCTTGGCGGGATCGGGAACGAAGAAAATCACCAACGCCATGCTGCCGGCATCGAACCGATCGCCGTCGAACGGCAGAGCCATCGCGTCGCCGTGGAGAAACTTTGCGCTGCGTGCCCCAGGCCGCGTGCGAGCGAACTTGAGCTGGGCTTCGGACGGATCGATCCCCTGCATTTCGGCCGGCGCACATCGCTGGATGACCAACTCGGTGAACGCGCCGTTGCCGCAACCGACATCGATCCATCGCAGGCCCGGTTCAGGTGCGAGCCAGTCGAGGAACACCTGTCCGGCGATCCGGCTCCAGCCGCCCATGCCGCGCTCGTAGGCCTCGCCATCCTCAAAACGAATGGGTGGTTGGGTCAAGGCAGTTATCCTCCGTTCGCCGATTATTCCAGATCGTCACACTCGTTGATCGTTTCCTCAAATCACACCACTTTCCGCCAGCACCGAGAGCTCCCCGCGCGACAAGCCCAATTCGCTGCAGAAGATCTCCGCATTGTGCTCGCCGATCAGCGGCGCTCGCCGCGCGATCCGCCATGGAGAATCGCCATAGATCGCCGCTTCGCCCGGGTAGATGAAGCTCCGATCGAGCTCCGGATGCTGCACTGTCTTCCAGAAGCCGCGGTCATGCAGGTGCGCATCCTCCAGCAGTGCCTCCGGCGCGCGCACCGCACCCCAGGTGAAGCCGCGTTCCTGCGCGGCATGGTACACTTCCTCGGCCGGCAGGCTGGCGATGAAGCTGGCAATCAGGTCGTCTATGATGTGCGAGGCGTTCTCGGCTATCACCGCCGGGTCCTGGTATTTGGCGTCCTTGAGATCGCCGGCCATGCCGTAGCTGTCCAGCAGTTCTGCCAGCTCGCGCACGAATTTGGGATTCAACCGGCCGCCCACCAGCGCGCAGACGTAGGTCCCATCCTTGGCGCGGAACTGGGTGCGCGGCGTGGCGCCGGCGGCATGATGGCGGCCGGTCTGCCGTCGCAGCACCTCGCCCCGATACACGTAGTTGGCGATCGCCGATTCCGTCGTGAGCGCGCAGGCTTCGTGTATGGACGCATCGATAGACTGGCCTTGGCCGGAGACCGAGCGGAACACCAGCGCGGCCATGATGGCCATACACGCGTAATGACAGCCCATGTGCCAGGCATTGCCGCCACCCGGCGCGATCGGCGGTGCACCCGGCGCGTCCACCTCGTCATAGCCGGACGATGCCATCTCGCCACCGGCCGCCATGTGCAGCAGATCGCTGGAGAGGTAATCCCGCCATGGTCCGGTCTGGCCGAACGGTGTGAGCGAACACAGGATCAATCCGGGGTTCTGCGCGCGGAGTGTCGCGTAATCGAGCCCCAGGGACGCCAGGAAGCCCGGCCGGAAGGTCTCCAGAACCACGTCCGCCGTCGCCGCCAGTCGTGCAAAGAGCCTGCGCCCATCGGCATTTTTCAGGTCGAGCGTGATGCTGCGCTTCGACGTGTTGTAGTACCAGAACGACAGGCTGCGCTCCGGGTGCGGCGTGTCGTCGAGGAATGGCCCGACCGTGCGGCTAAGCTCGCCCCCGGGCGGTTCGACCTTCACCACATCGGCACCAAGGTCGCCGAGCAGCTTGCCGCAGAACTGTCCCGACTCATCTGCGAGTTCCAGGACTCGCAGCCCCGCGAGCGGACCCTGGGCATCGCTCATTGCAGCATCTCTTCCATGTAGGGAAACCGCGCCCGCTTCGTCGGCCAGAACGTGCCGTCGGCAAAGCCGGCGCGCAGTTCCTCATGGCTATAGCCCAGCAATCCTTCGACAACCTCCCGCGTGTGCTGGCCGATCAGCGGACCCGGCAGATGATTGAAGGCCGGGGTCTCCGACAATTTGAACGGCGCATTCTGCACCTTGTGCGCACCGAGCGCCGGATGCGTCATCGCCTGGTACATCTGCCGATCGCGCAACTGCGGGTCATGCTCGACACGGTCCTCGGCACTTTGCACCGGCAGCGCGCGAACGCCTGCTGCCTGGCAACGCTCGGTCAACTCGTATTTTCCCAGTGTTGCGCTCCATGCTTCGATGCGTTCGTCGAGTTCCTCCTGGTGCTGCAGGCGCCCGGCGGACGTGGCGAATTTTTCCGCATTCGCCCAGGCCGGCGCACCCATCACCGTCACCAGGCGCTGCCATTCCTCGTCCGACCGGCAGACGATGACGCACCAGTCATTATAGCCGCCAGGATGCGTGCGGTAGGCATTATGCGGCGCAACAGTCGGACCACGGTAGTTGTTGACCAAAGGCGTGCCGGGCCAGTGCGCACGGTTGCCGGGAGGAAAGCCTGCGCGACGCGAGCCACGCCCGTTCACCGTGACGTCCAGCAGCGCCGGACCGTTGAGCGGCACGCTCGACACCATCTGCGACAGGTCGATGTGCTGGCCGCGCCCCGTCATGTTGCGATGGTACAGGCCGGTGAGGGCACACATCGCGCCGTACATGCCGCCGGTATCGTCCATGTAGGACCAGCCCCATCCCGCCGGCGGTTTGTCGGGCAGGCCGGAGAGCCAGGTCAGTCCCGACACTGCCTGTGCGACGGGGCCGAACGTGGTGTAGTGGTGATTGCGACCCGTGTGGCCATAGCCCGACATCGACACATAGACGATATCCGGCTTGATCCTGCACAACTCATCGTAGCCGAGACCCCAGTTGCGCAGCACGCGCGAGCTGAAGTTCTCGATCACGATGTCGGAGATCGCGATCAGCCGCTTGACGATTTCCAGTCCCTTGGCGCTGCGTACGTTGAGGCTGAGGCTTTTCTTGTTGACGTTGGTGTCGTTGAAGTTGCCCGAGGTGTTCAGGTTGACCTCGAGGTGTTGCGGCGTGGTGGTGCTGGGCAGCCTGCCGCGCTCGCTCTCCGGCCATTCGATTTTTATCACCTCCGCCCCGAACGCGCCGAGCCATCGGGTGGCCCACGGTCCGGCGCGCACCCAACTGAAGTCCACGACGCGAATGTTCGCCAGTGCGCGGGGTCGGGACATGGTGTGGGGTCTCCTGTGCCGTATAGCAGGCAGAGAAGTCGCACACAGGGTTTCACCGCTCGGTGAAACTCTGAGTCCGACTCACCTCCTTGCTGATCGCCCGCCGGACTAGCCCCACTTCGCCTGGCCACCGACGGCGGTGATGGTGATATGCCCCATCGTGGTATCCGCCTTGGCGCCATGCCAATGGCGCTCGCCGGCCTTGATATGCACGACATCGCCCACGTTGATCTCGTGCTGATCGTGTTCCGTCGCCACCATGCCGGACCCAGACGTCACGACCAGGACCTGGTCGCAGTCGTGGGTGTGCCAACCCGTCGTGCAGCCCTGGCTGAAGTTCACCACACTGCAATTGTAGTTCGCGGAATCGCCGGGCTCGATGATGGTCTGGCGGGCCCGGGAAATCGGTCCCGTCCAACCTTCGATGCGGCCGGAGGCTTCCACCGGGACATTCGGAATGTTGCGAAGCGTGACCACCTTCATGGCGTTTCCCTCCTTGTGTTGCCGGGTTAAGGTATCGCAATTCCGTTCCACGGCAACTTTCGGATCATCATAGGGAGCCGCGTGATGTTGCAAACCCGCGAAGGTGGCTGCCACTGCGGCCGAGTACGGTTTCGAGCCCGTGTCGACCTGGACCTTCTGTCGCAATGCAGCTGCAGCATCTGCACCAAGAAGGGCATCCTGCATCTGCCGACCTTCCCCGCCGATTTTGAGCTGCTGCGCGGCAAGACAGCGTTGACCGTCTACACCTTCGGCACCGGCGTCGCGCAGCACACATTCTGCACGCATTGCGGCATGCACACCTTCTACGTGCCGCGCTCGCAACCCGACAAGATCACGGTGAACGCCCGGTGCCTCGATGACATCGATGGTCCGTCGCTGAAGCCGACGCGGTTTTTCGACGGCCGCCACTGGGAGGATGCCCAGCGTAAGCGGATCGCCGACGGCGGCCACGTCGCGGCGGCAGGCCTGAATGGCGCCGTGACGCTGCAAGCCATCCTGGACCGCGCGCCGGAATAGCGTCGGGCTGTCGCCTCAGGGATGTGGACCCCACGGCGCGGCCTGCAGCAGCTTCACCTCCTGCGTCATCACCAGCGGCCGGAACTTGCTGGCGAACCCGACGACGAAATCGGTGTTGGCGAATACCGCGTCCCAATGTGCGCGGCGATCTGCATCGTCGTTGAACTTCCAGAGATGCACGAGCTGGTTGATCATGCCGGTATCGCCCTGGAAGTAGCCGACCAGTTTCTTGTCGTGGCCACCCTTCTGCAACGCGGGAAATCCCAGCTCCTGGTAGAGCTTCACGGCTTCCGCCATCTTTCCCACGTAGAGCGTGTAGGTCCGCATTTCGTACAAAGCCATTGCACATGCCTCCCTGTTGCAGCGCCAGCCTAACGCGATCGAATCCGGGCGGCCAGTTCCGCTCCGGGCGGAAACGCACTATCGGTAAGGTGACAACACAGGAGCATCCGCCCCATGCCACGCCTCCGCTTCGGCGCCTTCCTCGCCCCGCACCATCCGGTCGGCGAGCATCCGATGTTGCAGTTTCGCCGCGACCTCGACCTGGTGGAGCACCTGGACAAACTCGGCTACGACGAATTCTGGTGCGGCGAGCACCACTCCAGCGGCTGGGAAATGATCGCGTCGCCCGAGATGTTCCTCGCCGCCGCAGGCGAGCGCACCAGGCGCATCAGGCTGGCGACCGGTGTGGTGTCGCTGCCCTATCACCATCCGTTCAACGTCGCCCAGCGGATGGTGCAGCTCGACCACATGACGGGCGGGCGCGCGATCTTCGGTTCCGGCCCCGGCGCACTGGCGTCGGACGCACACACGCTTGGCATCGATCCGATGGTGCTGCGCGATCGCCAGGACGAAGCCATCGGCATCATTCGCCGGCTGTTCAATGGCGAGCGCGTCACTGCGAAATCCGAGTGGTTCACCTTGCAGGATGCGGCGTTGCAATTGCTGCCGCTGCAGGAGGATATGGAGTTTGCGGTCGCCTCGCAGATCAGCCCGTCCGGCATGACATTGGCCGGCAAGCATGGCATCGGCATCATCTCGATCGGCTCGCTGTCGGAGGAAGGCCTGAACGCGCTGCCGACGCAGTGGGGTTTTGCCGAGGCCGCCGCTGCAAAGCATGGCAAGGTGGTGGACCGCAGGAACTGGCGCGTGCTGCTGAGCTGGCACATTGCCGAGACGCGCGAGAAGGCCCGCGCCGAGGCCCGCGATGGGCTGATGCGGCATCATAACGAATACATCACCGGCACGTTGCAGCGCCCCGGCGCGCGGCCGTTCAAGTCGCCGGATGAGGCGGTGGACAAGACCGCGTTCTCGGACGGCGCGGTGTCCACCATCGGGACACCGGACGATCTGATCGAACGGATCAAGTCGGTGCTGGAGCGCAGCGGCGGTTTCGGCACCGTGGTGGGTTTCGTGCACGACTGGGCCAACCCGGAGAACACCATGCGAAGCTGGGACATGGTGGCGCGCTACGTGGTGCCGGAGATCAACGGCTACCTCGCCGGGCTGCGCAAGTCGCAGGACTTCGTCACCAACAACCGCGCGGTCTTCGAGCGCTCGCGCGAGGCGATCATGGCCAAGATCCTGGAGAACGAAGCCGGCGCCGCCGCATTGGCAGTGACGCGTTCGCCGATGCTCAGCGCCTCGGCCAGCAACGTGCCGGATTTCACCAAGGTGAAGACGGGAACGTGACAGTGGCGCAGGCCGAACCATTATCGTCATGGCCGGGCTGGTCCCGGCCATCCGTCGTGGCACGCTGGCGCAACCGATGGCCGGCACAAGGCCGGCCATGACGGGAAGGAAGCAGCCATCATGAGCGGACCTCTCGCCGGCATTCGCGTGCTCGACCTGACCACGGTGCAGATGGGCCCGTGGTGCACCCGCATCCTGGCCGACTACGGCGCCGACATGATCAAGGTCGAGGCGCCGGAGGGCGATTCATCGCGCTATACCGGCATCCCGCGGCATCGCGGCATGAGCGGCACGTTCCAGCACAACGCGCGCGGCAAGCGCAGCATCGCGATGGACCTCAAGCAGCCGGCGGCGCGCGACGCGTTGCTGCGGCTGGTACCCACCGTCGATGCGTTCGCCTCGAACATCCGTCCGCAGGCGCTGGCACGTCTCGGTCTCGACTATGAGTCGGTGAAGCAGCTCAATCCTTCCATCGTCTATCTCAGCATGGTCGGCTACGGCAGCGGCGGGCGCTATGCCGGGCGCCCGGCGTACGACGACCTGATCCAGGCGGCGTCGGGGATTCCGATGCTGCTGCAACGCTCCACCGGCCAGCCACGCTTCATCCCGATGGCGGCGATCGATCGCATTGTCGGGTCCGCCGCGGCCAATGCGCTGCTCGCCGGGCTGCTGGCCCGCGCGCGCAGCGGCATCGGCCAGTGCATCGAAGTGCCGATGTTCGAGACCATGGCGCAGTTCGTGCTGTCCGAACACATGCAGGGCACCACGTTCGATCCGCCCACCAGCCCACCCGGCTATCCGCGCACGCTGTCGCCGCATCGCCGGCCATACCAGACCAAGGACGGCTACATCGCCGTGCTGCCCTACAACGACGGCCAGTGGCGCCGCTTTTTCGCCGCCATCGGCAAGGCGCACATCGTGGAGACCGATCCGCGTTTCGCCGATATCACCGCCCGCACCGCGAACATCGATGCGCTCTACGCAATGCTCGGCGAGGAACTGCAGCACCGTACCACCGACGAATGGCTCGAACTGCTGCAGCAGAACGATATTCCGTGCATCCGCCCGCATACGCTGGAGAGCCTGCTGGACGATCCGCATCTGGCGGACATCGGCTTCTTCCGGCTCGAGGAGCATCCGTCGGAAGGCCGCATCCGCACCATGCGCGAGCCCAGCACCTGGTCGGAAACCGTGCCGCCCACCGGCCGTTTCGCGCCTCGCCTCGGCCAGCACACGCGCGCGGTTCTCGCCGAGGCGGGCTACGCGCCAGATGAGATCGATACGCTGCTCGCCGCGCGCGCCGTGATGACGGATCGCACTGGCGACTGAAGCCGAAGCCGGACAAGGAGGATCATGATGAAGGTCGGTGTCTTCTCCACATTCATGTCGCCGCTGGCCACGCCGCAGATGATCCGCGATTTCGGTCGCTGCGCCGAGGACATCGGCCTGGAATCGATCTGGATGGGCGAGCATGTCGCGCTGTTCGACAAAAACACATTTGGTTATCCCGGATCGGCGGATGGACGCATCCCGGTTCCGCCCGGCGGCGGGATGCTGGATGTCGTCGCCACCTTCGGGTTCCTCGCGGCGGCAACGAGCAAGCTGCGCCTCGGCACCGGCGTCGCGCTCGTGCCGCAGCGCAATCCGATCTACACCGCCAAGGAGTTCTGCACGCTGGATTGGCTGACCGGCGGACGCATCGACTTCGGCATCGGCGTCGGCTGGAACAAGGAGGAGGTCGAGGCCTGCGGCTACCGCTGGGAAGACCGCGGCGCGCGCTGCGACGAGTTCCTCGAGGTCATGCGACGACTGTGGACCGAACCGGTGGCGGACTTCGAGGGCAGGTGGGTGAAGTTCGCAGCTTGCCGGCTCGATCCCAAGCCGATCCAGAAGCCGCATGTGCCGATCATCGTCGGCGGCTATGTCGAAGCCGCGTTGCGCCGCGCCGTGCGTTTCGGTGCCGGCTGGTATGGCTTCAACCGCGATCCGGCCGCCACCAGGGCGATGCTCGTCCAACTCGACGCGGCGTTCGCCAAGGCCGGGCGCAAGCGTGGGAAGGATTTCCAGATCATCATCACGCCGCCGGTGTCGATGCCGCTCGACGCCATGCAGGAATACGCCGAGGCCGGAGTGGATCGCCTGGTGGTGAACCTCGGGAGCCAGCGTCCCGAGCGGGTCGATCAGCGGATGGCGGAGATCGCCAGGCTGGTGAAGACGCTCAACTGAACCGCGGCCGTCATGCTCGCGCAGGCGAGCATCGACAGCAGCGTCGATGGCATCCAGGCTCACCAGCCGGCGACTCAAGCGGGTTCGATTCTTTCCACTGGCGAGTGGCGGCAGCCCGAGGCTGCCGCCACCGGTCAGACTTTACTGCACGCGTGGCAGGAGCGTCGCGGCGCGTTCGCCGATCTTGTGACCGTACGCGTTCCCTTGTGCGGTCGAGTTGCGGAAATGGAACCCGACGAGAACCCGTGAATAGGCGTTCTCATCCGCGGCCTGCGAGAAGCTGGCATATGTGCGGAGCACTGGCTTCGGGTCGTAGCAGGTGCTTCCGTCAGGAAGCGTCGCGCCGCAGTCCTGGAAGCTGATCTGGTCGGTGCCAAAGACCTGTTTCAGTACCTCGGCCCCCACCCCGCCTTCGATGGAATGTCCCGAAGGATAGTCCTGATTCGGCGGTGTCGGACGCAACGGCGTCCAGGACTTGTCACCGCCGCTCTGGATCGCGGTGACCGGACGCCAGAAGTCATAGTGGTTCTTGCTCGCTACCATCGCGATGTAGCCATCCGTCAGGGCCATATCGAGCAGGGCAAACAGCCGCGCGTTCTCCCACATACTCAGCCCCTTGGCCGTTGCGACGGAGCGCGCGATGCGGCTCCACTTCAGCGGCGAGCTTTCCAGCCAGAACAGCGCGATTTGCGTCTGGTCATCCGTCCTGGCGCTCGGCGTGCTCTTGCCATCGCCACCAAGCTTTTTGACCTCGTCGAGGTCCGCCGCATAGCTCTTGTCGGTGATCTTGTAAGTTGGTCCAGGGCGGAATTGTGCCTTGTCTTGCAGCACGAACGGAGTGAGGTTCTCCCATTTCTCAAAGACAATGAATGGGAAGCCCGGTGTGCACTGGTACTTTCCTGGCTCAGCCGGCGGACAGTTTTTGTTCAGGAACGGGCCCTCTGTCGAATGGTCACCGGCTCGCTTGGTGAGGATTGCTACCGCTGAAGCTTGACCAATGGCGATTCCCTGTGTCTTGGCTGCGCCGTCGGGTATAGCAGCAATGGCAGCCTTATAAGCCGCCTCGACACTTGCGAGGCCGGCATCGATGCACTCCTTCTTGACCAATTCAGAAGGCAGTTCGCCGATGGCTTTGTCCAGAACGTCGCGTGCCGCTGCCGCCACTGCGGCATCCGGGGAGGTTCCAGGTTCCGCTTTCTTGTCGAACGCGTAGGGTTGGAATTTGCGGTCGATAGCGTTCAGCGCGTCATGGATGGCGATGTGCATCATCGCGTACATACGTGACTCATGAAACGGATCGTCCAGTGGAGCGATGCAGGCTTTCGTCGCAGCGACTCCTGCGTTGGCATTCCAAGTGATGACGGCATCTCCGGCCGGAGCCGCGTATGCAGTATGCAGCCCATATGGTGAGACAGCCGCGAGTAGCATCGCAGGAAGCAAGCGCGTATGTGCACGTACCATAGTTTCCCTCCATTGCTTTGTTTTCAGCAACGCCAGCCCAACGCATCGCCATCTATTCAGGGATTGTCACGAGATTATGGATCGTTGCCGCGCCTAACGGGGCGGTTGTACAACCATGTCCGCTAACACAAGTAAGCTGACACGATTGTAGGTCGTGTGCTTACCCCGAATAATCCTGTTCGCACGCGCAGGGCGTCATGCGCTAAGCAGCTTCTTTATTTGTCACCCGGAGTGGTAACGTTGCACCCCATAGAAGTTTATTGTCAAGATCGCATCGGTCGCTCGGCGGAATGCTTGTACCTGCCGGTGATGCTGGCGGCGTGCGATCTCAGCAGTTGTTTGCCACGCTGGACTTAGACCAACGCTCGTTGATAGCGAGTCATCGATCCCACCGTCATGGTCGGGCGTGGGCCGGCCATCCACGTCTTCCTCGTCTGCGTTGGCCAAAAGACGTGGGTGGCCGGGCCACGCGCGGCCATGACAGTCGAGGCAACGCATGGGTCATCATCAACGAGCGTTGGTATTGGACCGTGGCTGAATCGCTCGACACTGCATTCGCCGGACGCGATTCCCCGCCTACTGGTGTTCGCCCAGCAACGAGATCATGAATCAATGGCGGCCCCGAATTGCGACATCCTGCTTCCAAGAACCAGCCTGCGTTCCCAAGAATTGCTGTAGTACAGACCGCAGGCGCTGATGCTCGCGAGCGCGAGGCTGGCGGATGCGCCCAGGTGTGACAGTCGAGTTGGATCAACCTGCGCTCGACAGGTCCGATCCATCGTCGAACTGCAGGCAGCCATCGATCGCTGCCGCGCCAAGACCTATGCCGATCCACGCGGCTTCCGTTTTGGACCCGGGACCCCGACAAATCATCGCCGCCGTTACAACGAGGGCTCAGGCGTTAGAGCCCACTCCTGGCGACTGCAGTGGCTTGCTCACGGAAACGTGCCGGCTCACCGATACTAAAGCAATTGCCTAATTGTCTGCGATCGGCATACTTAGGCACATGCTTAACCAATCGACCGACCTGGACCGCCTGTTCCATGCTCTCGCCGATCCGGCGCGCCGGGCCATCGTCGAGCGGCTCAGCCGGGGGCCGGCGCCGGTCAGCGAACTGGCCCGGCCGCTGCCGATGTCGCTGCCCGCGGCCATGCAGCATCTCGGCGTGCTCGAAGCGGCGGGCCTGGTGCGTTCGGAGAAGACCGGCCGGGTGCGCACCTGCTCCATCGAGCCGCAGGCGCTCAGCCAGGCCGAGCAGTGGATCAACGCCAGGCAGATCGAATGGGAGCACCGCCTCGACCGGTTGGGCGAATACCTCAAGACACTGGAAAACGAAGGAGATGGTGATGGCACAGGCAATTGACGCAAAGCAGGACGCGACCGTGCAACAACCGCCGCCGCTCAGGCTGTCCCGGGTGTTCCACGCGCCACGCCAGACGGTGTTCAAGGCCTGGAGTTCCGCCGACCACGTGAAACGCTGGTTCTGCCCGGCGACCTACACCGTGCCCGATGCCACGGTGCAAATGCATGTCGGCGGCACGTTCGACGTCTGCATGCGCTCGCCCGCCGGCACGGAGCACTGGACCCGCGGCAGGTTCGTCGAGGTCGTGCCGCACACCAGGCTGGTGATCGACATGCACGCCACCGACGATGCCGGCGCCAAGCTGTTCCGCGCCTATACCGAGGTGACGTTTTCCGACGCGCTGGGCGGCACGCGGATGGATGTGGTGCAGACCTACACATTCAACGATCCGTCGATCGCCGCGCCGATGGTGGCGGGCGCGCCGGAAGGTTGGCGCACCACGCTCGACAAGCTGGAGCAGGAGGTTGTTCGCATGCAGGGTGGGTCGGAGACCGGCGTCCGTTCGGTGGTGCACGCCACGTTCAACCTGGAGCGCACCTACGACGCGCCGGCCACGCGGGTCTGGGCCGCGTTGACCAACGAGGCGGCCAAGCAAAAGTGGTTTGGCGGCATACCCGGAAAGTGGGAATTGCTCGAACGCCACATGGACGTGCGGGTCGGCGGCAGCGAGCGGCTGAAGGGCCGTTGGGAGGGCGGTGTGGTATCCACGTTCGATGCCACGTACCACGACGTGATCCCCAACCAGCGGCTGGTCTACAGCTACGTCATGCACCTGGACGACAAGAAGATATCGGTGTCGCTGGCGACCATGCAGTTGAAGTCCGCGAACGGCAGCACCACGCTGATGGTCACCGAACAGGGCGCGTTCCTCGACGGCTACGACGACGCGGGTTCCCGCGAGCACGGCACCGGGTTCCTGCTCGACGCGCTGGGGGCGTCGCTGGAGGGCTGATGACGGACGACTGATGCACCATCCCCCTCCCGCAAGGGGAGGGGGAAAATGCGGTTTGGACATCGCTAACGGGACTTGGGATGCGCTCTTGATCGTCACCGGCTTGCCCCGCGCTGTGCGCGAAATCGAGCACATCCTGATCCCGCTGCGTGACGGCACCGATCTGGCCGCGCGTATCTGGCTGCCGGTGGATGCCGAGACGAATCCGGTGCCGGCGATCCTCGAGTACCTGCCGTACCGCAAGCGGACCGGCACGTACGATCGCGATGCGCTGACCCACCCGTATCTCGCCGGGCACGGCTACGCCGGCGTCCGTGTCGATATCCGCGGCAGCGGCGAGTCGGATGGCCTGCTGTTCGACGAATACGCCTTGCAGGAGCAGGACGACGCACTCGAGGTGATCGCGTGGCTGGCGGCGCAGCCATGGTGCAGCGGCGCCGTCGGCATGATGGGCATCTCCTGGGGCGGCTTCAACGCATTGCAGGTTGCCGCGCGACGTCCGCCGGCGCTGAAGGCGATCATCACGATCTGCTCGACCGACGACAGGTATCGCGACGACGTGCACACCATGGGCGGAGCGGTGCTCCGCGCCGGTTTCGGCTGGGCCTCATTCCTGTTCGGCGCGATGTGCAATCCGCCGGATCCTGCGCTGGTCGGCGACCGTTGGCGCGCCCTGTGGCTCGAGCGGCTGAACAACCTGCCGCTGTTTCTCGAGACCTGGCTGCGCCACCCATGGCGTGACGCCTACTGGAAGCATGGCTCGGTGTGCGAGGACTACGCCGCGATCGCGTGTCCGGTGTTTGCGGTGGGCGGCTGGACCGACGGATATACCAACGCGATCCCGCGCCTGCTCGAGCACCTGTCCGTGCCGCGCAAGGGACTGATCGGACCCTGGGCGCATGCCTATCCGCATTTCGCCCTGCCCGGTCCGCCGGTCGGCTTCCTGCAGGAAGCATTGCGCTGGTGGGACCACTGGCTGAAAGGCATCGACACCGGCGTGATGGACGAACCGATGCTGCGCGCCTGGATGACCGAGAGCGTGGCGCCTGCGACGTTTCACGAGACGCTGCCGGGGCGATGGATTGCCGAACCGGCATGGCCGCCGGCGAACAACACGCTGCACAGCCTGCATCTCACCGATGGCGGATTGCAGCCGGATGGCACGGGACTGACGCCGCGGCCGGTATGTTCGCCGCTGACGATGGGGAAGCACGGCGGCGCCTGGTGTCCGTTCGGCCGCGGCGGCGACCAGGCCGGCGACCAGCAGGAGGACGACGCACAGTCGCTGGTGTTCGATACCGCTCCGCTCGCCGCGCGGACCGAGATCCTTGGCGCCCCGGTGGTCACGCTCCAGGTTGCGGCTGACCGGAAGCTGGCCATCCTGGTCGTGCGGCTTTGCGATGTGCGCCCCGACGGCAGGTCACTGCGGGTCAGCTTCGGGATTTTGAACCTCTGCCACCGCGACGGGTATGAGGCGCCCGCGCCGCTGGCGCCTGGGCAGCGTTATCGCGTGTGCATCAGGCTGAACGATGCAGGCTCGGTGTTTCCGCCCGGCCATCGGATACGGGTGGCGATCTCCACCGGCTACTGGCCGATGATCTGGCCGTCGCCCGAGAAGGCGACTGTGACGCTGTTCGGCGGAACGCTGGAACTGCCGGTGCGCCCGGCGACTGCGGATGCCCTTCCGCCCCTGCCGGGTCCGGAGAGTGCCGCTCCCGAGCCGACCACCGATCTCGGGCAAGGCGTGCTGCGCATCGACCGGCTTGGGCTCGAACTCGGGGGCCAAAGCAGCTTCGACGTCCATCTCGACGAGGACGATGCGCTGAGCGCCGTCTTCGAAATGCGCCAGTCGCAGACGGTCTCGCGCGGCGCCTGGCGGATCGGCATCGAGACGCAACTGCGGATGTCGTGCACGCAAGACGCCTTCCGGCTGCTTGCGTCAGTGCGGGCCACCGAGGCCGATTCGGAAGTCTGTCGTCGCGAATGGGACCGCAGCGTGCCGCGCTGCCTGGTGTAGGGGCACGTTGCAACCTTGTCGCGAGCCGCCGCGACAACCAGCCGATCATGGTCCTCACCATGGCGGCCGGCAAAAGAAGCCCCGGACGAGTGGTCCGGGGCAGAGTTGAGGAGGAGAAAGTCAC
The DNA here is from genome assembly GCA_036265005.1 of Acetobacteraceae bacterium. Taxonomy (GTDB): domain Bacteria; phylum Pseudomonadota; class Alphaproteobacteria; order Acetobacterales; family Acetobacteraceae; genus JAMXLO01. The sequence continues at coordinate 31,905 of DATAPW010000086.1, forward strand.
CCGGAACGAGAAAGGGCCGGCATTGCTGCCGGCCCGTTCTCGCGTCCTCTGGCAGTGGCAACCGGACCGAACCTGCCAGCGGAATGCGCGTATCGTCGAAGCGCTGGTTCGCCGTTTAGCTGCCGTTGCCCTGGTTCTGGTTGGGCGCG
>DATAPW010000087.1:0-3378 GCA_036265005.1 Acetobacteraceae bacterium
CTAGCGCTGCCATGGAGTGATGATCGGTTCCCCTGGCACGATGAACAGACTGCCGCTAATTCTAGCGGTGCGCCGGGACCTTTGCCAACGCATACGTGCCGTCCGATAGCTTCGTCGGCTCCGGGTTGGCCAGCTTGTCGAGGTAGTACTGGATCAAGGTCATCGGCACGAAGGACAGCGATCCCCACACGAGGAAATCGAGCATCGACAAGAATGCGGCGTGCTGGCCGGTGAATACCCACATCGCGAAGCTGAACAGCGCGCCGATCATAAGCACGCCGCTGATCAGGGCGAATGCAAAGGCGACCAGGCCGGCGATGATCGACAGGAACAGACCAACGAAGCCCAGCGCCGCAACCAGCAAGACACAGAGAAATTCGATCATCTGTCCCTCTGTAATAGGTGGACCGCCCGACCGATCAGATGGTCAGGCGGTCCCGCATTTAGTAGCACAGATAACCTGTCAAACACAAGTACTAGCGTTCAATCCCAGCGCGTTCCAGTGACCGGCCGCGCTGCGGGGACTCTCGACCGGCTTCCCGTTCTCGGGCCAGTTCGTGCCGCCGACCGATGGCCATGCCGGCTGTGAGTTGGCGTTGCACTTCATCGTTGCCGCGTACGGCCGCGAGGTCGTTCCAGTCGGACAGCTTGCGCTCGTTGTCACCGAACTTCGGCAGGATGGCATACCCACCGACCTGCTCTGCCGCGGCGAGCGCGCTGTCGCGGCCCACGTTCCTCTTTGGCCGGCCCTGTGCGTCGGTCTGGTGCTCCTTGCCGTGGTCGTTGTCGCCGGTGATGAAGATCGACCGCTCCTTGTTGGCGTCCCGATAAGCCTGTGCGACGGCAGCGAGGTTGTAGGCGTTGAACGCCACCGCGACCGTGTGCCCGGTGTTGGCGTGGATCGTGGCGCCTGTCGCGTATCCCTCGACGACATGCAGCGGCCAGGGGCTATTCGGGTCGCCAATGAGGTAATGCCCGCCAGCGATCTCGCCGCCCCTCAGGAACATCTTGAAGCCCCTGTCGTCGATGACCTGCAGGCTGCGCAGCTCTCCGTCCTTGTGTACAGGGATCAACAACCGCCCACCGATGTCGATCTGCCGCTTGTCTTCCTCGTCGCCCACTTCGAGCATCGTGCCAGCGCCGGCCAGGCGTAGGCCGTGCGCCTGAGCGTTCTTCTTGTCGAGGTAGGGATGCGCCTCGCAAGGTGTAGCTGCGGCCCAAATCGCATTCGCCTGCTGCGCGGCTCGTTCGTATTCCCGCGCCCGCTCCCTGGCGCGGTCCACGCGGTGCTGTGCTGCCTCTGCCGCCAGGGCCGCTTTCTGGTCGGCCGAGAGCGCCGACACCGCGCCGGTGCTTTTCCAGTTCGCCTTGTGCCCGGTGATAAAGTTCTGGATGTTCCCAGCGGGCCGACCGTCCAGATGGCCGATGTATGCGCCGTCCTTGTTTCCGCGCTTGCTGTCAGTGACGGGTACTCGATGGATCTTCCCGTCCATCGCCGGCAAGCCCTCGATGATCAGGCCGGCCTGCTCGAGTGCGGTCTTGAACTCAACGCGCGGATCGACTTCCGGCGCGATGTAGACCCTCCCCTTCGCCGGTAGCCATGCCTCGAATGGCCCGAGGTCTTGGCCTGCCGGTACATACCAGGCCTTCTCTTTGCGGTCCCATTGCGCTCCGAGTGCGCGTGCGTCGTCCTTCTCAGAATAGGGCACCGCGAGATAGGTTCGATCGTCAGAGGTGCGCAGCGAAGGATGGTCGGCTTCGATCATGGTCGGTGCCTTAATTTCGATGGTCTCCCGCTCCGGGGTGGCCTGCTGCCCCATTGCCTGCGCAACAATCGTCTTTACGTCGATCGGCTGCCGTAGCAGGTGAATGCCGTCGTTTGCCGCGGCAGGCAGATCGGGCGTTGCCGTCCGGTCTCTGTCGATTGTCTTGCTGGCAAGCTCCTGCATCTGCTGCGCGCTGAGTTCCGGCGTGCTCCTGGCGCGTTCCAGGCCGAGCACGTGCAGAGTGATGCTCTCCGCCGATAGGGATGCTCGCAGAAGCTCCGTCGGGTCTTTGGTCAGAAGCTCGGCCCACGGCTTCGCATAGGCAGCGTGGTTGCCCGGGTTCCATCCGATCCGCAGGCGATCGCCGAGCATGAGTGAAGCGAGGTTCGTCCGTAGCTCCTCGCGCGCCGCACCGATGCTGCCTACCGGGTGGTCGATGTCGCGGCCGAGGCGCGGGCCAGTCCAGTGCGCGAGCTGGTGCACAACGTCGATATGACGCCTGCCAATGTTGTCCTGCTCATCCCGCCTCACGAGCAGGATCAGATCGCGCTCGCGGTCGTAGGTGGCCGGCCCACCATTGGCGTCCATTGCGAAAGCTGCGCGGCTGCCACGGACGATGTTCCCGACCTGCTGAGTGCGCAGGTGGATCGGCACCACGCTGCGCTCAAGCTCGGGTAGGCCGTCGATCTGCTGTGCGTTGTAGACCACGCAGTTGAAGGTTCGTGGCTTCTCCAGCTTCACCGTCTGGTCGCCATCGGTGAATGAGAACTGCCAGTATTGGACGACGCTGCCGATCTCGCCTTGCTTGACGGTGCCGCCGAGCTTGGTCGCCTGATCCGCCGTGAGCCAACGGTTGTCGTGGTAGGCACGGTCGATTGCCTCGGTCGCCAGGCTGACGGCGTTGATGCCACGATACGGCTTCCCGCTGACCGGGTTCATCGGCATGAACGGGCTTCCGCCACGCCAGGACTGCTGCCAGGGTGCCGCGTTGCGCCCAAGCTGCTGCACGAGCATGTCGGATACGCGGGTGATGTTGTCGTTGTTTTCAGGCACGGTCATTCTCCCGTCCCGAGGTCTACGTTCGCCGCCCAAGCGTCCTCGGGTGTCAGCGCGTCCTCTTCGAACGCACCGAGCAGTTCCGCTTGTTCGGCATCGACTTCGACGACGACCCCAGGTGAGGTCAGGTCGCCGAGCTTCCTGCTGACGACAACAGGATCATTGGATGGGGACATTCGTTGCCTCTCGCTGATAGACGTTGATGTCTGCGGTGTAGGGATTGATCGCCGGTTCCCTCGCCGGCGGTGCCGCACGCCACACGACCGGCGTGGCGGCTGCCGGGGATGCGATGCCTGCGATGCTGGGGATGGTCGCGCGGCCGTAGTACCTGGCGACGTAGCCGTTCTCGAAACCCCGATAAAAGCTGCCGGTATTGTAGGCGCTGAGTGCGGCTTGCAGTGCAGGCTGCCCCGGCGCGAACCGCTGCGAGGCCTGGACATAGTTGGCGGTCAGGATGGTGGCGCCGCTGCGGATGTTCGTGCACGGATCGAGGACCTGCTCGACCGTGGCGCCGAGTGCCGGCAGGTTCCGGCTGTTGATCTGCATCAGGCCGATG
>DATAPW010000088.1:0-6005 GCA_036265005.1 Acetobacteraceae bacterium
ACCCGTCAGGCTCACCGCGACGGTGTTGTGGTCGCTGGCAACCGACTCGGTGATGGTCTTGTCGCCGCCGCCACTCGCTGTGTTCGTGATGGTGTTGAAGCTGCCCGCGAGCGTCAGGTTGTTGGTGAACGACGCCACACCCGCGGCCGTGTTGCTGACGGTATTGCTGTTGCCGGTGATGCCATAGCTGCCGCCCTGGTTCAGGGTGATGGCGCCGGTTGCACCGACCGAATTGGTCACCGCGTTGTCGGTGCCGGTGACGGCCAGGTTGTAGCTGAGCGTGGCGCCGTTGAGCGTATCGGTGATGGTGTTGGCGCCAACGCCGGTATTGTTCACGACGATCGCCACCACGGGATTTGCCGGAGCCGCGGTATTGCCGATGGTGAGCGAGTGCGTGTTGTTGCCTCCGGCGTACGACGCAGTCAGGCTTGCCGCGGTCGAGCCTGAGGTGGCCTTGACCGAGCCATAGAGCTTGTTGCTGCCGCCCTGTTGATTGATGCTGACCGTGTCCCACGGGCCGGCCACCGGGAATGGCGTGGCGCCGCTGGCGTTGCCGCTGACCTGGTTGGCGAGGTGGGAATCGTCCTGCGTGATTGCCAGCGTCGTCACCTTGCCGCCGTTGCTTGAGGCATCGATGCGGATGTTGTTGATGTCGGCCCAACCCGGGGCTGCCAGCCCCATCAGGATCGTTGCGCCGAGCAGTATCGATTTCATGGCCGGGTGCCTTCTGTTGCGGAATTCCCCCGCAGCCGACGATATTCGCAGGACAGCCGGTAAGATGACGCTGGTTTCATGCCCACCAGCCATCGTGGATGCCATTTTGGACGAGTTGATTGAGGGCGGAGCGGATCGCAGCGCGGAGCGCAAGCCCGACCGGCTCGTTGCCGCCGCCGCCGAGTTCCAGCTCCATCACGGATACCGAGAAGATCTTGGTGATGTGGCCGCCGGCCTTCAGCGAGGTTATCGACTTGGTCACCGTGGTCTGGCCGATGACCTCGCCGGTTTGCACGGCGACTGCCCGCAGGCTGAACGTGACGAGGTCGGTGATCAGCGTGCCGCTGGCGCCGATGCCGCCGAGCGCGACGCCCGCCGACAGGTCGCGTGTCGCCCGGTCGTAGGCCACCACCTGTCCGACGAACAGCACCTCCGCCACGCGGACCATGTTCAGCCTGCGCGGCGCGACCGGATGCCGACCGCTGGCCGGCTGGTCTCCGCTGTTCAACGCCAGGGTAGCGAGTTGCCGCTCACGCAGCAGTTCATCGATGTGCTGGCGTTCAACCAGGTAGACATAGCCCGGCCGTAGCGACCGGAGTGCCTCGACCAGGTACGGCGTGCAGTCCATCGGGACGGCGGTGCTCAGTTCCTGGGCGAGCAGCGTAGGCCGGCGCTGGCCCGTCGTGTCTATGCAGTTATAGATACCCACGGTCAACGCGCGTTTCGGCGGTGGCGGCAGCGGGATTTCGTCCTCGACCATGACGTCGGGCGTGGCCGATGGCAGCGGATCCTGAATGCAGCCTGCCATAGTGAGCAGACCGGCCGCCATCAGCGATACTGTGATCGAATGACGGCGCATGGGCACAGCATCAGTCGCCGGTCGGCAGCGACAGAGTGGTCGAACCACTCGGCGTGTTGATCGAGATGTTCAACTGGCCGTCGGCATTGACATAGGTGACCGACACGCTGCCCGACTGGATGGTTCCGGCATCGCCGTTCTGTGAATTGGCGATCTTCAGTGCCACGTCGCGCGCCACCAGGGAGTTGAGTTGGGAGATGATGGCGTTGGCGAATTGCTGGTTGGGATCAGGCGCGGCGATGGCCTGCGCGGCGGCCTTTGCGGACGAATCGCGTTGATCGCGCAGGCTCTTCTCATACTGCGCCGCCTGCAATGCTGCCGGATTGGTGCCGCCGAAGCTGGGCGACTGCAACACGTAAAGCTGGTCGGTTGCGAAGCCGGGGCGCGCCAGCAACACGAAAATAATTGCCACGATTCGCAACATGATGCTACCGTGTCGAACACAATCACGGATTTGGCGCAGCAGGCTTTTGGCAATCGGCCGATTGCATGCACAGGTATTCAGACGCGATTTTATCGTACGCAAACGAAGCCTCCATGCCTGGCGTGAAGCAATGGGCGGTCCATCCCGCCCCGCCCCAGCGACAATCGAGGTAGGCAAGCAATCCGGCCGATCTGCCAGCGGCAGAAGATGGCGTTGCCCCGTTAGCAGATTAGTATTGAGATTTCATTTATCTGCGGCCAGCCGCTAACGGTGTTGCGGCTCAGTTGCGCCAAGCCGGCAGCGATTTCGTGCTGCTATGCCAAACGTCATTGAGATGACCCATGCGCCGCGCCGGCTGTCATGGCCGGGCCTGGCCCAGCCACCCAAGTCTTTTCGCCGATGCATACGAGGAAGACGTGGAGGGCTGGGACACGCCCGGCCATGACCTCCGGCGCGGCGCATGGGTCGCTTTCAACGAGCGTTGGCATGACAGCATCGTCGGCCAAACACGCGAACTTCGCGAAGCGGTGCCAGAATGCGCCGCCCCGCAACCTGGTGGCTCGGACGCTCCCCGAGCCCCGGCGCCGTTCAGACGACCCGGCCGCTGCCGTCCGGTTCCATCAGGTGCATCTGGTTGAGGTCGGCGGTGAGCGGCAGCACCTCGCCGGGTTCCGCATGGGTGGCCGGATCGACGCGGGCGCACACCGGGTCATGGCCGATGAAGAAATGCACCATCGTCTCCATGCCCATCGGCTCGACCACATCGACCGGCAGTTCGACGCGCGTCCAGCCGGGCTTGCCGGCTTCGTGGTATTCGAACAGATGCTCCGGCCGCAGCCCGAGCACCATCTCGCGACCCTTGTGCTTCCCGTAGCGGTCAACCCGCGACGATGGCACCGGCAGCACGATGCTGTCGGTGACGCGGATCGCCAGCCCGCCATTGGCGCCGTCCTGCACGCGGCACGGCAGGAAGTTCATCGCCGGGCTGCCGATGAAGCCGGCGACGAAGCGGGTCGCGGGGTTATGGTACAGGTCCTGCGGCGAGCCGACCTGCTCGATCACGCCGTGGTTCATCACCACCACGCGGTCGGCCAGGGTCATGGCTTCCACCTGGTCGTGCGTCACATACACGGTGGTGGTCTTGACCGTCTGATGCACCTTCTTGATCTCGGTGCGCATCTGCACCCGCAGCTTGGCGTCGAGGTTCGACAGCGGTTCGTCGAACAGGAACACCTTGGGGTTGCGCACGATGGCGCGGCCCATCGCCACGCGCTGCCGCTGCCCGCCGGACAGCGCCCGTGGCTTGCGATCGAGCAGCACGCCGATGTCGAGGATGCGTGCCGCCTCGTCCACCCGCCGCTTGATCTCATCCTTGGGAAACTTCCGCAGCTTCAGGCCGAACGCCATGTTGTCGAACACGCTCATGTGCGGATACAGCGCGTAGTTCTGGAACACCATGGCGATGTCGCGATCGCGCGGCGGGACGTCGTTCACCACGTCGCCGCCGATCCAGATCTCGCCCTCGGAAATCTCCTCGAGGCCGGCGATCATGCGCAGCGTGGTGGACTTGCCGCAGCCTGACGGCCCGACCAGCACGACGAATTCGCGATCGGCGATCTCGAGATCGATGCCCTTAACCGCTTGCACGCCGCCGTCGTAGTTCTTGACGACTTTGCGAACAGAAACTTCAGCCATGGTCTTGTCGTTCCCTCGTGTGTTGTGCGGTTTGTGGGCTAGCCCTTGGTGGCACCGGCGGTCAGGCCGGCAACGTAGTAGTCCATCAGGAAGGCGTAGATGACGATGGGTGGCAACGAGGCGAGCACGACCGCAGCCATGATCTTGCCCCACTGGAACACGTCACCGCGGATCAGGTCGCTGATGATGCCGACCGTCAGCACCATCTGGTTGGACGTGTAGAGATACGCGAGCGGATACAGGAAGGCGCCCCAGCTCACGGTGAACGCGAAGATCGTTGCGGCGATGATGCCGGGCATCGCCACCGGGATGAAGATCTTCCACAGCATCTGCAGGTAGCCGGCGCCATCGATCAGCGCGGCCTCGTCCAGCTCCTTCGGGATCGAACTGAAATAGCCGATCATGATCCAGGTGCAGAACGGCACCGCCAGCGTCGGATACAGGATCGCCAGGCACCAGAGGTTGTTGATCAGGCCGAGCATGCCGATGATCTGGAACAGCGGCAGGAACAGCAGCGAAGCCGGGATCAGGTAGGTCAGGAACACGCCGGTGGCGAGCGCGGAACTGCCCCAGAAGCCCATCCGCGCCAGGCTGAATGCGGCCAGCACGGCAATCGTCATGCTCACCACGACCACCACGACAGTGATCATCACAGAGTTCAGGTAGTAGGTCTGAAAGTTCGGATAGGTGATCAGGTACCAGAAATTCTCCAGCGTCGGATGATGGGCGAGCCACGGATTGCCCTGCTGCGCGGAGATCTCGGCCGACGACTTCAGGCTGGTCATCAGCGTGTAGAACGGCGGCACCAGGAAGATCACCACGAAGACGCCCAGCGCCATGTAGCTACCCCACAGCGCCCAGGCATTCTGGCGATGCAGGCTGTGGCGCTTGCGCCGGGTCTGCGGAACGGCCCCGACGACTGCGGTTGACGAACTCATGCCGCGATCTCCTTGCTGCGACGCGTCACGCCACGCAGAACGAAGAACGCGGCAATGGCGAGGATCGGGAACATGAACAGGCTGTCGGCGGCGCCGAGAGGAATGTCGCCCGATTGGATGCCGACCTGGAAGGCGTAGGTGGCGAACACGTGCGTCATGTCCTGCGGTCCGCCCGAGGTGAGGATGCGCACGATGTCGAAGTCGGCGAAGGTGACGATAAGGCTAAACAGCACGGTGATGGCGATGATGTTGCGCATCATCGGCAGGGTGACGAAGAACAGCTTCTGCACCGCATTGGCGCCGTCGATCGCCGCTGCTTCATATAGCTGGTCCGGCACCGACTTGAGCGCCGCGAGATACATGATCATGAAGAACGGCGTGCCGAACCAGACATTCACCGTGATGGTGCAGATCCGCGCGATCCAGCCGACGCCGAGCCAGGGCACCGACTGAAGGCCGAATTGGTTCAGGATCCAGTTGAATGCCGAGTAGGAGGGATCGAACATCCACCACCACGTGAGCGTGGACAGCGCCAGCGGGATGACCCAGGGGACCAGCAGCAGGCCGCGCCAGATGCGCTGGTTCTTGCCGGGGATGTTGTGCATCAGGTGCGCCAGGATGATGCCGATCAGCGCCTTGAACACCACGGCGGTGACGGCGAACAGGCAGCTCTGGAAGATGACCAGCTGGAAGGTGTTGCGCTTCAGCAGGAACGCGAAATTTCCCAGACCGACGAACGCCGTCATCTTCTTGTTCAGCATACTCAGATAGATGGCATAGAATGCCGGATAGATCACGAATCCCAGCACCAGCAGGATCAGCGGCAGGCATAGCAGGAAGCCGGTGGTTGACCGGCGCTGCGCAAACTTCCGCATGGTGCTTCTTCGAGCCGTGGACCGCCCAGGTGCCATGACACCGATAGGGACGCTCGTGCCGTCTGCCATTCTTGATACCTCCCGAAACCAGGTTGGCCGCAACCAGGTTGGCCGCAACCAGGTTGGCCGAAATCAGGTTTGGCCGAAACCTGGCTGGCCGAAACCCATCCTGAATGGGCCGAGCCGGCCGTTACCGGCTCGGCCCATTCAGGTCAGCGGGTGAAGCCTTCCAGTTCATCCGATGCCCAGGCGACGACCTGGTCGATCGACTGGCCACTCTTCAGTTTCGCCAGCATCGTCGGCATCGTGCCGCGATTGTAGATCTGCACGGCGATTTCCGGCGGGGCCGGCAGCGCGGCGATATGCGCCACCGCCTTATGAAACGGCCGGATCGGGTAATTGTAAACTGTCCCGGTCGGCGGCCCGACTTCCTGCCACACCTTGAAGTCCAGCATCGAGTCGAAGGGCGGAACGTCGTAGCCGACGACCTCAGTGCAGCG
>DATAPW010000089.1:0-3151 GCA_036265005.1 Acetobacteraceae bacterium
ATCGCCGCGCTGCAGTTTCTGACCGCCGGCACCGGCTACGCGCTGCCGCTGCGCGAGTACCACTACAAGGGGCGCGAGGCGCACCAGCGCCCCTGGCTGAGCCAGATCGTCGCTGCCATCCCCGGCACCCAGGTCGCCATCTGTCCTGGCGCCAACGCCTCCACCAAAGACGTGCCGAGCATGCTTTCTCTCGCAAGCGATCCAAATTGTGGTATTCGCTGGGTCGAAGGCCTCAACGAGCCCAACACCGATTTTGGATCGGGGGAGGTGCCAGTCGAGCAGACACAGGCGATCCAAGATGACGTGTGGCGTGGTATTGCTGGCAAGGAAATACTTGGCCCAAGCATTGTCGCAGGGACACCTCATCCGGAGGGCTGGATCACCGGCTATTGTGGTGACCGGATGGAGGCGATCAACGCCGCCATGCATTACGGCAATGGTCACTACTATCCGCCGGCCTGTCCAGGCGTTCCCAACACCGGATACTCCGTCACCGAATATCTCGCCGGTTTGTTCGCCGCCTATCAGCACCACAGCGACCTGACCGAGTTCCACCCCACGCTCTACAACTCCCACGGCAATAAACCGGGCGATCCCGCCAACAGCCCCGGCTGGAGTGGTGAGCGCGACGCCTACTACATGCTGCTGACGCTGTTCATCTGCGCCGAGCTGGACGTCGTGGTGTGGTGGTATGCGCTGTTTGATTATGGGCAGGACTACATCTGCGGCCTGTTCCCGACGAACCCGGAAAACCCCCGCCCTGCGGCGTTCGCGCTGCAGACGCTGTGCCGGCTGTGCGCGGATCCTGGCGGCCGCCCGACGTTCAATCCTGGCCGGCTGGACTTTCTCGTCACCGGCTTGCCGGCCGACGCCGGCTACGACCTCTACCAGCTCAGCGACGGCACTTTCATCATCCCGCTGTGGCGCGCCGCGCCCGAGCTGGGCGGCGCGACCGTCCCGGTAGAAATCAGCCTCCTGCACGCGGCGGACATCTCCGAGTGGGACATCGTCGCCAACCGGGAGGAGCAGGCGCCGCGGCACACCGACACCCTGAACGTGCAGCTCGACGCCAGCTGCCGGCTGATCATCGTGCGCCCCCTAACGTGACGACGTTCGTCTCGACGCAGCATGACCGGTATTTAGGCTCGGTGGCGGGCGATGGGCACTGCGTCGCGTTCGTGCGCGAGGTGACTGGCGCGCCGCACACCGCCGCCTGGCGGCGCGGCGCACTGGTGCGTGGCGGCAGTCATCCGAGCGGCGCGCTCATCGCGACCTTCGATGAAGACGGACGCTATGCGAATGCGACGGACGGCTCGAGCCACGCGGCGGTCCTCATATCGGTGACCGCCGCCGGGCTGGTCGTCACCGATCAATGGCGCGGCCAGCCGGTGGCTGTCCGCACGATCCGGTTCAAGGGGGGTCAAGGACCGGCCTGCGATGACGCGGACCGGTATCATGTCGTCGTCACCGACTGCGCCACCCCCACAGTCGCCTAAGCCGCCGTTTGATCCGACCCCGTGGGCGATGCTGCTGCTCGGCGTGCTGATCGTCACGCCGTCGGTGGTGGTGCTGGCGATCGTCCTGCGCTGCATGATCTGGATGGAGGCCGAGTGCTGGACGAGGCCGTGGCCGACCATCTTCCGCGACTGGCTGGGCGAGACGATTCCGATTTTGGTCGCCATCATTATGACCGGGCGCACCAGGCCGCCGCCGTCGTAGTCGGCTTTCTCATGCCGCAAAAACGCGACATGATCTTGACGCGGAAATCACGCCTGCGCGAAGCTCCGCGCGCCGTTGGGCAGATTGCGGTGGGTCGCAGCACCCTGCACTGACGGTCATAGGCGAAATACCGTCCCGTCGCTCCGCCGCGCAACCCGATTGGCTCACGCCAGCACCCGGCCACTGCACGCCCGACCGACCTCGGCCGTTCGCATGAACCCCGTACATCAACTCCGGCGCCGCGCGTCTGCGCGGGGCTTTTCAGGGAACATGCAAAATGGCTGTGCCTCCGATGGCTGCGCCTATTTCCAACACGACGTACACGCCGGCGACCGGCGCTGCGAACGTGCGGGAAGATCTCGCCGACATCATCTACGACATCGATCCGTATGAAACCCCGATGGTGTCGGCGGCCGGCAACAAGGAAGCCGATCAGCCGATGACCGAGTGGCTGGTGCAGGCGCTGCAGGCTGCGGCCGACAACGCGCAGCCCGAGGGCTTCCGCTACGCGGCGATGCCGCTCACCGGCACGGCGCGCAAGAACAACATCTGCCAGATCATGGTGCGCTCGGTCACCGTGTCGAACACGTTCAGGGTGAGCAACACCGTAGGCGGCGATGAGTTCGACCGGCAGACGCTGCTGAAAGCGAAGGAGCTCAAGCGCGACCTCGAATACTGCGTCACCCGCAACACGGTGAAGGCATCGCCGGCGGCGCCAGGCGTGCGTCGCATGGCGGGCTTCCAGTGCTGGGTCACGAACGGCAGCGCCGGCGCCGGCGGCAATCTCGTCGCGGTCGACGACGGCGCCTCGGCGCCGGTGTCCGGCACGGCACGACCGCTGACCCTGGCACTGGTCGGCGACGCGATGCAGCAGGCCTACACCGCCGGTGGTCATCCGAACCTCGGTCTGCTGAGCCCGGCGCTCAAGCGGGAGTTCTCGTCGCTGTCGGCGGGCGGCTCCGGCAACGTCATCGCGGCGCAGAACATCGTGCAGGCCACATCCCCAGCGCCGGTCACCCTGGTCGGCGCGGTCGATGTGTACTTGAGTGATTTCGGCCGCATCCAGCTCGCGCCCGATATCTTCATGCCGGGCGGCGTGATTGAGCTGGTGGATCCCGACTACATCGAGCTGGCGCCGCTGCCAGGTCGCGACATGATTTTGGAGGAGTATGCAAAGGTTGGCGACGCGGCCGACGGCGCGATGATTTTCGAGGGCACGTTGCGCGTCACCGCGCCAAAAGCCCACGGCATGGTCATGGATCTCACCTGATCCATGTCGGTCATCTGGCTCGATGAGATGAACCACCTCGGCGTCAGATCCACGCTGTTATCTGACGCCGACTGGGGACCAAACGCGGTGATCCGGCGCGAGCAGGATTGCCGCGCGATCCTCTAGCAGAACCGCCGCGAGGCGAACGCCTACCAGGCGGGG
>DATAPW010000090.1:0-31236 GCA_036265005.1 Acetobacteraceae bacterium
CAGCTTCGCCGTTGCCGGCCGATCGCCTGTACCGCGCGGCCGACATTGCGGCCCTGAGCTTCGACACCACAGCCGAGTTGGCGACGACGCGCGTGCTGGTGGATCAGCCGCGGGCGTATCCGGCGATCCGTTTCGGTACCAAGATGGGCGTGCGCGGCTTCAACATCTTCGCCATCGGCGCCAATGGCGCGCGCATCCATGCCTCGGTGCGCGCCCTGCTCGAGGAGGCGGCGCGCGGCCGGCCGAAGCCGCCCGACTGGGTGTATGTGAACAACTTCGCCACGCCGCATCGGCCGATGGCGATTTCGCTGCCGCCCAGCCGCGCGCCGGCCTTGCAGAAGGCGATGCAGGGGCTGATCGCCGATTTGAAGGCTGCGTTGCCGGCGGTGTTCGAGAGCGAGGACTACCAGAAGCGCCGCAGCGCCATCGAACAGGGCATCCGCGGCCGGAACGAGCGCGCGTTGAACGCGTTGCGCGACAAGGCCACGGCAAAGGGCATCGCCATACTGCGCACGCCGATGGGCTTTGCCATGGCGCCGATGAAGGATGGCCAGGTGGTGCCGCCCGCCGACTTCAACGCCTGGCCGGCCGAACAGCAGCAGGCGGTGCAGACCGCGATCGAGGAACTCGAGAAGGACCTGGAGGAGACGCTGCGCGCCCTGCCGCGCCTCGAGCGCGAGCAGCGCGACGCGGTGCGCGAACTGGATCGCGAGACGGCGCGCGCCACCATCGCCCAGCCGATCGACGAGTGCAGGGCGCAGTTCGCCGACCTGCCGAAGGTGCTGGAGCACATCGACGCCATCCAGGCGGACATCCTCGACAACGTCGCGCTGTTCATCAATCCGCAGGCCACCGGCGAGGACGCAAGCCCGGCCGGCGCGCGCCTCGGCAGCCTGTTCGACCGCTACGAGGTCAATGTCCTGGTCACGCAGGTCGATGGTGAACCCGGCGCGCCGGTGATCGAGGAGGTGTACCCGACGCTGAGCAACCTGATCGGCCGCATCGAGTATCTCGCGGTGCAGGGAGCGTTGGTGACCAACTTCCGGCAGATCAAGGCCGGCAGCCTGCACCGCGCCAATGGCGGCGCGCTGATGATCGACCTGCGCAACCTTCTGACCGAGCCGCTCAGTTGGGCGGCGCTGAAGCGCGCATTGCTGCGCCAGGAAGTGGTGATCGAGGATGTCGCGCGGTTCACCGGCGTGACCACAACAGTGACGCTGGAACCCGATCCCATTCCGCTCGACGTCAAGGTCGTGCTGTTCGGCGACCGCACGCTGTACTACATGCTGGCCTCGCTCGATCCGGATCTCCAGCAGCACTTCAAGGTGCTGGCCGACTTCGACGACGATGTGGATCGGTCGCCGGCGAGCGAGTCGATGATGGCCCGGTTGATCGGCTCGATTGCGGCGGAGAGCGGATCGAAGCCGCTGGACCGCAGCGGCGTTGCCCGGGTGCTCGAGCATGCCGCGCGGCTGGCGGACGATGCCAACAAGTTGACGCTGCTGGTCGAGAGCATTCTCGATGTCGTGGTGGAAGCGTCGTACTACGCGGAGCAGGCCGCGCGCGCAGCGGTGACGCAGGGGGATGTGGACCGGGCGATCGCGCAGCAGCGCTACCGTGCCGCGCGCGTGGAAGAGCGCAGCCGGGAGATGATCCTGCGCGACATCGCGCTGATCGCCACGTCGGGCAGCAGTGTCGGCCAGATCAACGGGCTCAGCGTGCTGGCGCTAGCCGGCCATGCATTCGGCCGGCCGTCGCGCATCACCGCGCGGGTGCGGCCCGGCACCGGCCGCATTATCGACATCGAACGCGAGGTGCAACTCGGCGGCCCGCTGCATTCCAAAGGCGTGCTGATCCTCGGCGGCTTCCTGGCCGGCCGCTATGCGCTGGACGTGCCGATGTCGCTGTATGCCAGCCTGGTGTTCGAGCAATCCTATGGCGGGGTGGACGGCGACAGCGCGTCGTCCGCCGAACTTTACGCGCTGTTGTCGGCATTGGCCGAGGTGCCGCTGCGGCAGGACCTGGCGGTGACCGGGTCGGTTGACCAGCACGGCATGGTGCAGGCAATCGGCGGCGTGAATCAGAAGATCGAAGGCTTCTTCGATGTCTGCGCCGCGCGCGGACTGACCGGCACGCAGGGTGTGATGATCCCGCAGGCCAACACGCAACACCTCATGCTGCGCGCCGATGTGGTGGAGGCGTGTGCCGCAGGTCGCTTCGCGGTGTATCCGATCCACGCAATCGACCAGGGGATCGAATTGCTGACCGGCCGTGCCGCGGGAGAGCGCGGCGCCGATGGTCAATACCCGGAAGCGACCGTGAACCGGCTGGTCGAGGACCGGCTGGCGCAATTTGCCAAGGCGCGGCAGGCGTTTGCACCGGACGCAGCCGCCGAAGGATCGGGTGCAGCATGAGCATGTCCGCCCGTTCGCGGCACCACCGCGTCATCCTGCATCTGCATTATGGCTCTGCGATGCCGGTGATCATCCAGGTGGCCGCGGAACTTGCGCAGTTGCTCGGCCTCGATCTGCACGGCGTCTATCTGCAGGAGGCAGCGTTGCCGGAACTTGCCGCGTTGCCGTTCGTCCGCGAATTCCGCCTGGCGACCGGCGGTTGGCACAGGCTCGACCGCGACCAACTCGTCAGGGAGCAAGGCACGGCGGCGAGCGAGGCACGACGGCAGCTCGACGAGGCCGCCACGGCCCTGGGCCTGGTGCGGCTGTTCGAAGTGATCAGCGGCGATCCGCTGGCATTCATCGGCGCTGCGTCGCAGACCGGCGACATCATCATCGTGGCGCAGCCGGCGTTACCGGCGGAACGCCTGGTGTACGCCACCGCGCACCTGCTCGAGGCAGTGCACGGCTGCGCCGGCTCGGTGATGCTGGTGCCACGGATGCTGACGCGCCGGCAGGGAGCGGTGGCCGCCGTGGTGTGTGCCGAATCCGATCCTGCATTGCTGATCGCGGCGCGCCTTGCCGTGGCGGCGCGCGAGGATCTGCTGCTACTGGTATCCGGTCCGCCCGGGCTCGCCAGGGAGGCGACGCAGCGGGCGCTTACGGTCGGCCTGCCGCCGCAGCGGATCACCGTGCGCAGCATCGCAGACGTGACGCCGGAGGTTGTGTTGCAGGCGCTGGAGGGCGGCAATGAACGTCTGGTGGTGCTGGCGCGCGGCGCCTGCGGTGCGGACGATGCCGCCGTTTCATCGCATATCGCCGCGGCGCGCGGCGTGCCGGTGCTGGTGGCCGAACCCTGATGCGGGATGCGGCTTGGCGCGGCGTGCCGACCTGCGCCGGCGATCGGCGAAAATGCCTCGCCGCGTGACTACCTGCTGGCGGCGCGCGCCGATGCGGCACTGGCGTTCTACGGCGAGATCTTCCGGTTCACCTTGCGCGGCCGGGGCGAGCGCAACGCCTTCATCGGCCTTGGCGACCAGTTCATCGCGCTGATGCAGGGGTCTGGCGCAGGCAAGCTCGAGCAGCAGCATTTCGCAGCGCGAGCTGGCGGAGAAGGGCATGGCGGGCTGACGCCGGCGCCCGCTGTCCTTCATCCCTGTCGCGCTCAATCTGCGGATCTGCGTGGGGGCTATGCGGTCCCCAGGTTACGCAGGTTCCCAAGTTACGCGGGTTTCAGCGTCGGCAGCAGTTCCGCCGGGTCCAGGCCCAACTCGTAGATCCCCATGTTCCACAAGCAAAAATCCGCCGATGGCGGTTGGATCGGCGCCACTGCGCCGTCGCGGAACAATTGTTCGAGCCGGGAGCCTTTGAAGATGCCGTGCGCACCGCCCAGTGTCAGTGCGACGCGGGTGATGCGGCCGGCCGCTTCCCCCACCATGTATTTCGCGCGATACAACGCCGCGGTGGTTTCCGCGGTCGGCCCCCGGGTATCGCTGAGCCAGGCCGAGCGATAGGTGATGAGCCGCGCGGCCTCGAGGTCGACACTGAGTTCCGCGATGTGGCGACGCACATCGGGATGCCAGGCAAGCGATTGCGCAAAGCCTTGCGGCTGGCGCGCCAGCATCGCCTTGCGCAACTCGTCGTACGCCGCGATGGCCACACCGAGATAGACCGCGGTGTATGATCCCCAGAACCAGTTCAGGTAGTCGTGGCGAAATCGCCTTATGTCGTCCGACCGGAACAGCATCGCGCTCTCCGGGACACGGCAATCCTCCAGGATCAGCGAGTCGCTGCGGGTCGCCCGCATGCCCAGCACGTCCCAGTTGGCATCGACCCGCCGACCCGCAGCGCCAGGCGACACCAGCAGCAGCATGCCGGCGTAAGGGCTGGTTGCCGTATCCGGATACGCCATCACCATGACGTGGTCCGCGGCCTCCAGCATCGAGGCGAACATCTTGCGTCCGGTGACGCTGTAGCCGCCATCGACGGCGCGCGCCCGCGCACTCAGCGGACGCTCGCCGATCAACGATGTCGTGCCTGGCTCGGAGAAGTTGCCGCCGATCAGCCGCTGCTGCCGCACCACCAGGTCCGCCACCTGCTCCTTGGTTTCATCTGCAACCTCGTCGCTCTGCAGCACCGGCATGACCACCGAGGCATGCATATTGAACGACAGCGCCGTTGACGGACATCCCTGGCCCAGCGCTTCGTAGGCGATCGTATGGTCAAGGAAACTCGCGCCCGCGCCGCCCCACTGTTTTGCGACGGTGAGTTCGAGAAATCCTTCCCGGCGCAGCCGGTCATAGTTCTCGGTCGGGTGCGATGCGTCGCGATCGTGGATGGATGAACGCGTGGCGAAGTCGGCGGCAAGCTCCAGGCAACGTTGCTGCAGCCGCCGCTGGTCCGCGCTCAATCCAAATTCCACGCGCCGTGCTCAGCCGCGTGCAAGCGCGTAGATCTGCGTGCCGCCCGGCGGTGGCTTGTGCGCCGCCCATGTCTCGCCACCGTCTCGGCTGCTGTAGACCTCGCCCCCATTGGTGGCGCACGACATCAGTGCAGGCCGGCGTTCGTCAAACGCCAGCGCGAACATCGTGTGCGGCGGCTGCATGCCCATATCGACCCGCGTCCACGAGTCGCCACCGTCGCCACTGTACAGCAATGCTCCGGCATCGCTCTGGAAATTGCTGCCGGCCGCGACGAACAGCTTGCGCGGATTGCCCGGCACCTCGTGGATGTCGCGGCAATAGATCTGCCCCTTGGCATTCATCGGCTCCAACGCGACGTGCTGCCAGTGGTCGCCGCCATCAGCGCTGCGGAACATGCCGGCGCGGCCGATGCCGAACACCGTGCCGGGCCGCCAGCGGCTGGCCAGCACACCGTGCATATCCACCGCATCGTCATTGAGATACTGGCCGTGGCTGAGGTTTTCCCAGTGCTCGCCGCCGTCGGTCGAGCGGATGGTGCCGCCGACCTCGATCGCCGCGTACAGATGGTCCGGCTCGTTGACGCTGGCATCCAGCATCAGCACCCGCTTTGCCGGATTGGAACCGGGAGCGGTGGTGATGTCGGGGAAGCGCACGCTGACCGGCAGGCGGATCCAACGCTCGCCGCCATCGTCGCTGCGATAGATCTCACAGTTCTCGTAACCGACGAACACCACGTCGGGATCGTACGGATGAAACAGGAATGACCAGACCGGCAGGCCGTGGTCGGCGATGTCCACCTTCTCCCAATGTTCGCCGCGATCGGTGCTGCGATACGGTCCGGACTGCGTCCCGGTATAGACAATGTTGGGATTCAGCGGGTGCACCGCCAAGGCGCGCACCGCCGGCGCCTCGGGCAGTCCGCGGTGCAGCGTCTCCCATTCGTCGCTGCCGTCTGCCATGCGGTAGAGGCCGGACTGCACCACGCGTCCGCGTCCGGTTTCACCGGCCAGTCCAAGGTAGACGGTGGATCGCTGGTCATTCGTTCCGTTGTTTGCCATGAGATCGCTCCCCGTTGCGCGCGTTTGTCTGACAATCGACCGAGCAGAGTGGTCCACTATCCGCCGGTTTCGGCCCGTGGCAAGCCTTGGGCTGGCGTGCCGATACCGCGTAATCTGCGCCGTTGCCGCCTGAAGGGATTCCACGCCATGCCACTGCGCATCACCGACATCCGCGAGATCACCCAGCCGATCAGCTCGCCGATCCGCAATGCCTACATCGATTTCTCCAAGATGACCTCGAGCCTGGTCGCCGTGGTGACCAACGTGGAGCGCGGCGGGCGTCCCGTGGTGGGCTATGGCTTCAATTCCAATGGCCGCTATGGCCAGGGCGGGCTGATCCGCGAGCGCTTCGCGCCGCGCATCCTGGAAGCCGATCCGCGCTCGCTGCTGGATGCAACCGGGGAGAATCTCGATCCGGATCGCATCTGGGCCTGCATGATGACCAACGAGAAGCCAGGCGGGCACGGCGACCGCTCGGTCGCGGTCGGCACGATCGACATGGCAGTATGGGACGCGGTGGCGAAGATTGCCGGCAAACCGCTGTTCCGCCTGCTGGGCGAACGTCACGGCATCACGCCGGATCCGCGGGTCTTCGTCTATGCCGCCGGCGGCTATTACTACCCCGGAAAGGACGATGCGGCGCTGTGCGCGGAGATGCGCAGCTATCTCGATCGCGGCTACACCGTGGTGAAGATGAAGATCGGCGGCGAATCCCTGGATGAGGACCGGCGGCGGATCGAGATGGTGCTGCGTGAGATCGGCAGTGATGCACGACTGGCGGTGGATGCCAACGGGCGCTTCGACCTCGCCGCCGCGATCGGCTACGCAAGGATGCTGCGGGACTACAATCTGTTCTGGTACGAGGAGGCCGGCGATCCACTGGACTATCAGTTGCAGGCGGCGCTGGCGGAGTTCTATCCGGGCCCGATGGCAACCGGCGAGAACCTGTTCAGCCATCAAGATGCGCGCAACCTGATTCGCTATGGCGGCATGCGCCCCGATCGCGACTGGTTGCAGTTCGACTGCGCGCTGTCCTATGGGTTGTGCGAATACCAGCGCACCCTGGCGATGCTGAAGGATGCCGGATGGTCGTGGCGGCGCTGCATCCCGCATGGCGGACACCAGATGTCGCTTGCCATCGCGGCGGGACTGGGCCTCGGAGGCAATGAGAGCTACCCGGACGTGTTTCAGCCCTATGGCGGGTTCCCGGATGGCACGCGTGTCGAAAACAGCATTGTCGTATTGCCGGAGCTGCCGGGGATTGGCTTCGAGGGAAAGTCCGATCTGTACTCAATTATGAAATTTTTGGCCAACTGACCAATGCTGCCGTAATGTTGTCGCCGACGACAACAGTATATGAGCCAATATTATCTATGGCGTGATTCGGGCGGATCGATTAGGACTAAGTCGCTCTGCAATGCAGAGCACTGAACAACCTTCTGGATTTCCAATCCGATGGCCATCGCCAGATGCGTGAAGTGCTGGCCGCCTGGGCCGGGGCGCGCCTATGCCCTGGCAGTCGCGCCTGTAGGCTATCCGAACACCACGTTGGTGTGCGGCACATCGGGGTGCGAGGAGCCAGCCATGTTGTGGTTGCGTGCGTCCGAAGTGATTGACTATCGCGGCGGCAGGCGCGTCTTCACATTTCCCACGCGGGTGGCAAAGGTGCGTGTGCCAGAACCGACGTAGGTGTCGCGGTGCACCCGCGCATCACTGGTTGTGGCTTCGTGCAGAAGTGCGGCTGAATTCCATTCCATCCGACAAATGAGTGTGTGTTGCGCACATTTCGCCCAACGCGGCGACGAGTGTCAGCAGAAAGGTGCCGGCAGCGACCAATGGCGCGATCATAAGAGGTGAATGCGGATCGAAATTGCCCGACAACAACGTCGTGACGAACAGCATCGCCATCACGGTCGAGTACCAGGCGGGGAGGCTGCGCTGCTGTCCCAGCTGCACCAGCCAGGCCAATGCAATCCCCGACAGCATCAGATCATAGAACTGCACCACCGGCAGCGCGATCGGCGTTGCGGCTGTCAGCATGGCGGCCCGCACCGGCTGACTCGAACCACGCCACCAGACAACCCCAACCGATGCCATTGCCATCAGCGTCGCGGCCACCTGCACCTGGTAGGCGAGGGCGGGACGGCCACCGAGTACCAGCACCACGCCGAATGGGCTGGTCAGGCCAGCCTGGCTGATGCCGGCCTCGTAAACGTGGCGGGCATTGGCCGCAGCTGCGAAGAACGCCTGCCAAGTGTCCCAGCCAAATGCCAGCGCGGACAGGCCGGTCAGCGCCACGACCGTAATGGCGGCTGCGGCAAAGGCTCTCCATCGCTCACCGGCGGCGAGGGCCACGGGCACCAGCAGACCGAAATGCGGCTTATAACAGAGTGCGCCGAACAGCAGGCCGGCCAGCACCGGGCGGCGATCCACCAGCAGCGTCGCCGCGCCGAACAGCGCCGCGGTCAGGAACGCATTCTGGCCGGTGCCCAATGTGTAGAACACTGCTGGAAAGGCGAGCAGCGGCAGCATGATCGCCCAGCCAGACTGGTGCAAAATGCGGCGTGCGGTCAGCAGGCACGGCAGCAGGGTCGCTGCCTGGAATGCCAGGAACGCCGGCAGGTAGGGCAGGCGCGCGAACAGCGCGCATAGCAGGATGAAGATCGGCGGGTAATAGAAGTAGTTGTAGGGAATGCCGGGCTGCGTCGCCGCCTGCTCGGCTGCATGGTGCGCGGCCTGCTGATAGACCAGTGCGGGCGTCCCTGCGTCAGCGAGCAGTCCGGCTGCGTAGAAGCTGACGAAGTCGGTACTGACGGGACCCTTCAACGCGACGATCCAACCGTGCGTCCCGGCCACGAAGAATGCCAGTCCGGTAATTTCCAGGCCTAGCAGCAGGGCGGCGTAGGCGCAGACGCGGCGGCGAGAGGGCCACGCGCTGCCGTCCCGCTCCCCGAACAAACGTTGCGCCACGGCCTGGATGCCACTCATCGTCCTGCCTGAGCGTGGCGGACGGTCCATTGCAACCCGGTTTCAGCCCTTGCCTCCGCGGCGCGAAACGGACACATCCATGTGACATGAACCAGGTTCGAGGATGCAGGGTCTGATGGCTTCTCCCCGCCTTCGCATCGGCGTCGCGGGCGCCGGGCATTTTGGCCGCTATCACGCGCTGAAGGTCGCGGCATCCGAGCGTGCCTCGCTGGCAGGGGTGCACGACCCGGATGCGGAGCGCGCCAAGACGGTGGGCTGGGAGGCCGGTGCCCCCGACCTGGACTTCCGGGCGTTGCTGGCCGCGTGCGATGCACTGGTGATTGCCGCCCCGGCCGAAGCCCACCACGCGCTCGCCATTGCCGCGCTGCGTGCGGGAAAGCATGTGCTGGTGGAGAAGCCGATCGCGGCGACGCTCGAGCAGGCGGACGAACTCAGCGCACTGGCAGCGGAGCGGCGGCTGGTGCTGCAGGTGGGCCATCTGGAACGCTTTTCCGCCGCCTTCGGCGCGCTCGAAGGCCGGCTCGGTGCGCCGCTGTATCTCGAGGCGACGCGCATCGCGCCGTTCAAGCAGCGCGGTACCGACGTGTCCGTGGTACTGGACCTGATGATCCATGACCTAGACCTCGTGCTCGCATTGGTGGCGAGCCCGATTGAGAGCGTGGATGCGGTCGGCGCGGCAGTGTCGAGCGAGCACGCCGACATTGCCAACGCCCGCATTCGATTCGCCAACGGCGCAGTTGCCACCATCACTGCATCACGCATCGCCGCCCGCACCGAGCGGCGGATGCGGGTGTTCGCCCAGGATGGTTATGTCGCAGTGGATTTCGCCAACCGCCGCCTGAGCGTGGTCGTGCGGGGCCGTGGCAAGCCGGTGCCTGGCGTGGACGGCTTCGGCGCCGAAGAAGTCTCCTGGCAGGACCACGACGCGCTGGCGGCGGAACATGCCGCGTTCGTCGCATCGGTGGTGGACGGCGCGCCGGTGCTGGTGGATGCAGCAGCCGGACGACGCGCGCTGGCGGCGGCATTGGCGGTCACCGACAGCATGGGTGCGTCGCGAGCGCGGATGGTGGGTTCAGGGCTGCTGGCAGGGGCGTAACGAGCCCATTGTCATTGCGCGGAGCGAAGCGACGCGGCAATCCCCGGCCAGTGAGACCAAAGCTCATTGATGATGACCCATGCGTTGCCCCGACTGCCATGGCCCGGCCAACCACGTCTTTTGGCCGACGCAGACGAGGAAGACGTGGATGGCCGGGCCACGCCCGGCCATGACAGTGGGATCGGTGAGTCGCTATCAACGAGCGTTGGTATGAGACATGATGCCAGTGCTCGTGGCGAGCGACCCGTTGCTCGTCACCGTCTTGGCCGGGCTCGTCCCGGCTACGAAGGCGACGGGTGACGCGATGCAGGGGTGCTCATCACAGCCTACGCTGCCGCCTTCATCCCATCGTGCACTTCAGCGACAATCTCGAACGACCGTTTCCGCTTGCCGTGGTCGTAGACGTTGGTGGTGATCATCAACTCATCGGCGCCGGTGCGGCGGATGAAATCCTGCAGCCCGCCGCAAACCGATGCCGGGCCGCCGACGATCGCACAGGCCAGTGCATCGTCCAGCATCGCACGCGCGTGGCGATCGAGCCGCGCGTCCAGGCCTTCCACCGGTGGCGGCAGCTTGCCCGGCTGTCCGCGGCGTAAGTTCACGAATGACTGCTGCAAGGATGAGAACAGGAAGCGCGCCTCGTCGTCGGTTTCCGCGGCCGTGATGTTCAAGCCGAGCATCACGCAGGGCGCCGCGAGCTGCCTGGAGGGACGGAACCGCTGCCGGTAGATCGCCATCGCATCCATCATCATCGCCGGCGCGAAATGCGAGGCGAACGCGAACGGCAGGCCGAGGGCTGCGGCAAGCTGCGCGCCGTAGGTGCTGGATCCCAGGATCCAGATCGGCACGTCGAGTCCTGCGCCAGGGACCGCCTGCACCGGCTGGCCCGGTTCGGCCGGCTGGAAGTAGCCGATCAGCTCGACGACGTCCTGCGGGAACTCGTCGCTGCTGCCTTGCAGGGTGCGGCGCATCGCACGCGCGGTCACCTGGTCCGAGCCGGGCGCACGGCCCAGTCCCAGATCGACTCGGCCCGGATGCAGTGCCGCCAAGGTGCCGAACTGCTCGGCGATCAGCAGCGGCGCGTGGTTCGGCAGCATGATGCCGCCGGCGCCGATGCGAATGCTGTGCGTGCCGGCGCCCACATGGGCGAGCACCACCGCGGTCGCCGCGCTGGCGATGCCCGGCAGGTTGTGGTGCTCGGCCATCCAGTAGCGCCGATAGCCCAGCGCCTCGACATGGCGCGCGAGGTCGACGGAATTGCGCAATGCCTGGCCGGCATCGCCACCTTCGAGGATGGGCGAGAGATCGAGAACCGATAATGGGATCATGGACCAACTATGGGACCGGACAGGCGCTTATCCAAGGCGAGGTAGTCGGCCGAGCGGATCGCGGTGGCCAGGTCGGGCACAGTTGCCATCGGCGCCCGCGGACCGCCCTTGAGACCGAGCAGCGCCGCACGGACGGCGTGCACCGTGGCCGCGAGGATCTCCTGCGGATACACCACCAGGCGGATGCCGATGCGCGCGAGGTCCTGGTCGCCGGGCATGAAATGCTTCCCGGCCGGCGAGGTCACCGCGATTGCCGGCTTGTCGCGACAGGCCTCGACCGATGCGCGCATCTCCTGCTCCGACTGCGGTGAGTCGAGAAAGAGGATATCGGCGCCCTCGGCCACGAAATCGTTGATCCGCGCCAGTGCTTCATCGAACCCGCGCGAGGTGCGGGCGTCGGTGCGTGCCAGCAGAAGCATGCCCTCGTCGCGACATGCTTCCACCGCGGCGCGGCAGCGCAGGCGCGCATCGTCACGCTCGATGACCAGCTTGGCGCCCTGTCGACCGAGCGGGCGCGGCCAGATCTTGTCCTCGATCAGCACCGCCGCGGCGCCGGCACGCGCATAGGCGCGGATGGTCTTCTGCACACTGATCGCGTTGCCGTAGCCGGTGTCGCCGTCGGCCAGCCACAGCACATTCGGCGCAGCGGCAATGATGGACTCAACCGTGTCGCGCATTTCGGGGAAGCTCAACAGATCCACGTCCGGCATGGCGAGCCGCATCGCGGAAATCGAGGAGCCGGAGGCGAAGGCGGTCCTGAAGCCGGCTTCCTGGATCAGGTGGGCGCCCATCGCGTCGCCGCAGCCCGGCATGACCTGGAGCACGGGTTCGTTCAGCAATGCTTGTAATGCGGCAGCCTGCGGACGCATTCGGTTTCTCCTGGTGGGGGGCTAGCGGCGGAATGCGCTGTGTGTTCCGCCCTATTGCATGTCGGGGTCCAGCGGGAAGACGGGGCGACGCACCTTGCGGAAGGTCAGCTGGCCGTAGTCCGACGTGCACACGCCGACGCCGGCACATTCCACGATCTCGCGCGCGACCTTGCCGAGATCGGCGCGCCAGTGCACGCGGCTCTTGATCGCGACGAACTTCTTGCGCGCGGGATCGATGCCCAGCACCTGCAGCATTTCCTGCGCCGTCGGCTCGATGTGGCGGCTGAGCAGCACGATCTGCACCTTGCCGGTATACAGCACGACGGTGGTTCCCATGTACACCTGAAGCCCCGGCGTCAGGCCGCCCTTGAGCTTGAAACGGCCGGATGAAATGGTCTGCACCACGCCGGTGACGGTCAGCGGCGAACTCGCCACCGGCAATTGCGGCATTGGCAATTTGGCACCGATCGCCAGCGTGACGGTCGCGCCGATGCCGGCTGAAATCGCCTGCTGCACCGCAGCCGGATCGTAGATGCCG
Organism: Acetobacteraceae bacterium; assembly: GCA_036265005.1. Taxonomy (GTDB): domain Bacteria; phylum Pseudomonadota; class Alphaproteobacteria; order Acetobacterales; family Acetobacteraceae; genus JAMXLO01. The sequence continues at coordinate 12,694 of DATAPW010000090.1, forward strand.
AAGAACACCACGTCGTCGAGGTCCTGACGGATGATCTCGCGCAGCGTGTCGGTGGTATCCATCGTGCCGCCGCTGGCGCAGTTGTCGTAGTGGTCGAGCAGCACCACCGGCAGCTGCCCTGGCGCCGCCAATCCCTTGGCGCGCTGCACCGATGCTTCCAACGGCTCGATGTCGAACATGAACGCACGACGCGCCTGCCACGCAGCACTGATCAGTTCATCCACCATGGCCTGCGCATCGCCGGGATCGTTATCTGTGACCACGACCGCCGCCAGTCCGGCCATTTCCACATCGGCATGCGGGAAGCCGACGAACAGGCTGGCCGCCAGGGCGCGTCCGCTGGCCTCCCACGCTGCGCACATCGCCTGGAGATCCTTGTTGGGCGCCTGGTGCGTGCCCTGCGCCATCACATGCGGCAGCATCGGCGCCGAACCCCAAGCGAGGGTCGGCTCCACCTCGTGTCGCATCACGCGCAGCAGCGCGCGTGCGGCGCGTTCGGCAGTCTGCCGTTGATCGACGTGCGGATAGGTCTGGTAGCCGGTGACGATCTGCGCGTTGCTGACCATCGCATCAAACACGTTGGCGTGCATGTCGTAGGCCACGCAAAGTGGCGTCCTGGGATCGATGGCGCGGATGCGGCGCAGCAGTTCGCCTTCGCCGTCATCGAACCGTTCGGCCACCATCGCGCCGTGCAGATCGAGCCACAACGCATCGAAACCGCCCTGGGCGACCGCGTCGGTGATGATGCGGCAGAACGTCTCGTAGGCGTCGGTGTCGACCGGACCGCTGGGCGGCGCGCTGGCGCAGACCGGCACGACGACATCGGCGCCGATTTCGTCCGCGACCGCCAGGTAGCCACCCATGCAGGTGCCGGTGCCGCGGTAGAAATCGATCGCGGTCTGGCTGCTGAGCAGCGTGGTTCCGTCGCGGCAGAAGCGTTCCAGCCTGGTCGGCACGGGCGAAAATGTGTTGGTTTCGTGCGACATGGTCGCCAGCAGCAGCCGCATCTGTCCCCCCCGTGGCCTGCGTCAGTGCGCGAAGCCGAGTGCCGCTTTATCACTCATCGCACGGGCAAGGGAATGGCAGTGGCCGCAGCCGTCAGGCAGCCGAGAACTGCATCGGCCGCGGCGTCCGATGGCGACCCCGAAGGCGGTCGCAGCAGCGCCAACGCCGCACGACACGCGGCACGCTGGTCTGCCGCCGCCGCCGGATCGTTCAGCAGCGTCTGCATCGCTGCCGTCAGGCGATCCGGCGTGCAGCTCTGCTGGATCATCTCGGGCACCACCTCGCGATCCGCCAGCAGGTTGAGCACCGAGGCATATTTCACGGTCACCAGGCGCTTCGCGATCGCCGCGGTCAGCGGATTGACCCGATACGCCACCACCATCGGCACACCGGCCATCGCCAGTTCCAATGTCGATGTGCCGGACTTGGTCAACGCCGCGGCCGATGCGGCAAACGCGTCGTACTTGTCCTGCGTTTCGGTCACCAGCACCGGTCGTGGGGTCCATTCCCGGGTTGCCGCCCGCACCGCCTCGGCGACCGGCGCAGCCACCGGGACCACCGGCACCACATCGCCGAGACGCTGCAATGCACTGCCGAATATCGGGAGCAGTCGCGTCGCCTCGGTGCGCCGGCTGCCAGGCATGAGCGTGACGACGCGTGAAGCGGCGTCGATATCGTGGGTTGCGCGAAACCGCTCCGCATCACCGCGATCTGCGCCGCTCTCCAGCACCGGATGGCCGACGAAGGTCGCGGGCAGTCCGTGGCGCGCGAAGAATGCCGGCTCGAACGGCAGCAGGCAGAGCAGCTGATCCCACAGGCCGGGGTAATGCCGCACGCGGTTTTCGCGCCAGGCCCAGACCTGCGGCGCGACGTAGTGCACACGCTTCACGCCGAACGAACGGATCGCCTTCAGCACGCGCAGGCTGAAGCCCGGGCTGTCTATCGTCACGATGACATCGGGTCGGCGTTCCTCGATGTCGGCCACCGTCTGTTGCAGCCTGTGTCGCAGCTGGCGCAGTCGTGGCAACACCTCGAGCAATCCCATCAATGCGAGGTCCCGCATCGGGAACAGGCTGTGCAACCCGTGCGCCGCCATCTGCGTGCCGCCGATGCCGGCAAATGCCAGATCGGCACGTCGCGCGCGGAGCGCTGCCATCAGGCGCGCGCCCAGTGCATCGCCGCTCGCCTCGCCGGCGACCAGATAGACCAAGGTCATTGTACAGCCCGGAGCGATTGCATCAGCCAAGCAGATCGCGACAGCCGAGATCGTCGAATGCCAGAAATATGCGCTCCATGTTGTTCCACCAGATGACCGGTGGAATGTCCTGTGTCGCCTGCCACACCGGTTGAGTGATATTCCAGAGGACTGACAGCCGGTAATCATCGTCCAGCGCCTGACGGTCGTAATCGCGCACGCCGTGTGCCAGCAGCGTGGCATGGTAACGGTCCAGCAGTGACCTTTCCATCAAGCGCCGGCGATGGGGATACCAGTGCATCGCCATCATGTAGGCAAGATCGCCCGACGCCATGGCGATGCGCCAGCCATCCCAGTCGAACAGGCGGACATCGTCGCCGCCATCGCGTGGCACGAAGGCGTTCCAGACATGCGCGTCGCCATGCGCGATGGTGAGATTGCGCTGGTGTTGGTAGCGCGTGATAACTCGTGGCGCGACAATGGGCCATCGTTCGTAGAGTGCACGCCGGTCGGCGGACAGGCAGTCGCCGGCGCGATCGACAAATCGTGCGAAGGCCTGGGCGAAGTCGCCGACGAAGCGCTCGATGTCTGCAGCGCTCCGCCTGGTGCCCACCGAACTGCCAAGTCGCGGATCGTCCCACCACGCGGCATGAAAGCGCGCCAGCGCACCCAGGATGGTCTCGCATTGATGTTGCGTCGGCGGCAGTGGCCAGGCCGTCGCGATGACATGCGATTCGTTGAGATCTTCGAGCAGCAAATGCCACGAGTTTGCTGCTGCATCCCAATGCGCGTCGAAGCAGTGCGGGACGAGGCGCGTGGGCATCAACGGAGCGATGTCCGTGTAGAACGCAACCTCGTGGCGGCCGCCGCTCCAGCCAGTGTCGCGGCGCCCGGGATGGCGGGTCTTCAGGATGACGGTGCGTGGCGCTTCGGGCGCCGCGCCGTCATATGTCAGCCGCAAGCGGAAGATTTGCGACAGGATCGTGGGGCGCATGTTTTCCACCACCACGTCACTCACGCACGCATCGCCGAGAACGCCGTAGCGGCGAAGCGCCGTCGCCAGGTTCTCGGCGTTGGCGGCTGATGGCAGTGGTTCGGTTGGCATGGCTGGCCCGCGCGGTCTCACCGGTATCGATGATGTGTAGCGCATAGAGTGTCACCATGTCGCGAGTTAGGGGCGACCCCCGGATCTGCCGGTTAACCATCAACTAAGCGTGGGTCCTGGTGCACGTTACGCAGGCAGATGCGAACGGAACCGGGCAATCCCTGGCAGCGACCCCATCAAGGTCGCATATGATTGTGACAAAGCATTGGCATTCTTCAAACAGATTTTACCCGATAATGGTTGGCAGCAACCCATAATACGGAACATACTGAGGGACTTGTTTACGGAAGCCGTCATGGCTGAGGGTCCGGACTATATTAGTCTTTCAAAGCGGTTCGAGAGCTTCGCCGAGAGAGCTACTGATCCACTGCTTGCTGAATCTTATCGGAAATTGGCTCAAACCTACCGAGCGCTCGATTATTGGCACGAGCGATTCAAACAGCGTTACGAACAGGCGATCGATCCCGCCGCCGACACGACAGGCGGCGCCGCATCAGGCCGCGAGCGGAAGTGATGCCGACCGTCAGGAAGCTGCCGCGTCGTTGAACGCGTGCAGGCCTTCTTCGATCACGTCGCGCGGCAGGTCACGGGTGATGAACACCAGGCGTGACGTGCGTGGATCACCGTCCGGCCAAGCCGCAAGCAGGGTCGGCGGATGGAACAGATGCTGCACGCCGTGGATCGCCACCGGGCGTTCCTGCCCGACGACGTTCAGGATGCCCTTGATCCGCAGCAGCGACTCGCCACGCGTCGCGATCAGCATGTCGAGCCAGGTGGCGATACCCTGCCAGTGAAGCGGCTGCTCGAAGCTGAGGCAGAATGCAGCAATGCGCGCGTCATGCCGGTTCGGGTCGTGATGGTGTGCATGATGCGTGTCGCTGTAGGCTTCGGCATCCAGCCAGCCGCGCACGTCGGGGATCTTGCTCTCGGGATCGAACAGGCCGGCGTGCAACAGGGCCGCGGCGTCCAGTTCGCCAAGATGCGCTCTCACTAGCGGTGCGCCGGGGTTCAATCGATGCAGTCGCTCGCGCAGTGACGTTGCATCGGTCAGGTCGGTCTTGCTGAGCACGATGCGGTCGGCGACGGCGACCTGGCGCACGGCTTCCGGCTGGGTGTCCAGATGCGTCGCGCCGTTCACCGCATCGACCACGGTGACGATGCCGTCCAGTCTATAGGCGCACGCCGCGACCCGGTCGCTCATCAAGGTGGCGAGGATCGGAGCGGGATCCGCGAGGCCGGTGGTTTCGATCATCACGCGCTTCACCTCACCGGCGTTCACGCGCGGCAGCAGGTCGGTCAGCGCACGGGACAGGTCGCCGCGCACAGTGCAGCACAGGCATCCGGCGTTCAGCAGCACGGTGTTCTCGTCGAGCTTTTCGACCAGCAGGTGATCCAGCCCGATCTCGCCGAACTCGTTGACCAGTACCGCGGTGCCGGCGAGTGCAGGCTGCCGCAGCAGATGGTTCAGCAGCGTGGTCTTACCGGCGCCAAGAAAGCCGGTCAGCACGGTGACGGGTACCGTGTCAGCCATGCTGGTGGCCACCATACAAGGTTTCAGGCGCAACCAATGGCGCGGCGATCTCCACGAGGCTCCCGTTGCGTGCCGCGCGGAAGAAGCAGTTGCGGCGGCCGGTATGGCAGGCGACACCCTCCTGGTCCACCAGCAGCAGCAGCGTGTCGCCGTCGCAGTCCACGCGCAGTTCCTTCAGGTGCTGGACCTGGCCGGAGGTCTCGCCTTTGCGCCACAATGCGTTGCGGCTGCGGCTGAAGTAGCAGACGCGGTTGGTGGCCAGCGTCTCGGTCACCGCGTCGCGGTTCATCCAGGCCAGCATGAGCACCTCGCCGGTGTCGTGCTGCTGGGCGATGGCGGGGACCAGGCCGGCGGCGTCGAACCGGATGGCGGCCAGTATGTCTTGTTCGCTCATGGCTGTTATCTTGGGGCCGGGTTGCCTCGGGTGAAAGGGATGCCATGCCGGTAATCGCCTCGGCCGACACGGTGCGCGCGACACGGCGGCGTGCCAGTTCCAACGGTTCGCAGTTCTGGCTGACCAGCTATGTCGGCGCCAACCGCTACACTGTGGGCGCGGGCGGGCAACCGACGACTGGCGCGATCTACCCGATGGCGTTCCTGGTCGAACAGGACGCAGGCGAGGTGGTGGGCGCGCATTATCACCAGGCAGACCAGTTCCAGGTGATTGTCGGCGGCGGCGGGCGGTTGGGCACGCATGACGTGGCGCCGGCGGCAGTGCATTTCGCCGGCGCCTGGTCGGCGTATGGGCCGCTGCGGGCCGGCGGTGCCGGGCTGCACTACTTCACGCTGCGCAACGGCTGGGATCCCGGCGCGCGGTATATGGAATTCCCCGACAACCGCGCGAGGTTGCGCGGCGTGGCGCGCCGCCACCGCGAAGTGGTGGGTGAGACCACTGCGATCGGGGCGGACGGGTTCTGCGCGCGGCAGTTCCGGATCGTGGCTGATGCCCGTGAGGATGGACCTGAACCGGCGGCCGGGGCCGGCCAATTCTGGCTGGTGCTGTCCGGCAGCCTGCAGCATGGCGGCGCGGTGTTGCCCGCCAGGTCGTGCGTCTTCGTGCATCCGCACGAGGCGGCATTCACGGCTGTTGCGGGCGGCGAGGGGGCCGAGGTGATGGTGATGCAGTTCCCGCGGCAGGGTGCGGCCTTATGATGACGGCCAGCCGGTGCGGATCGGGTCGCTGCCGTCCCAGCCCACCGCCGCCTCGCGCACCGCGTAAAAAATGCGCCTGCGGGTCGGCGTGGCATGCGACATCTCGATGATCGTGCCGGGGTGCCCCTCGTTGCGGAAATACACGAAGCGGCCGCGTGGCGCATCGCCTTCCTGCGCCACCTGGTAACCGTTGGCCAGCGCGCGGTTGTAGAGTTCGTCGTAATTCTCCGGCCAGCTTGCCAGTGCTGCAGGCCGCCCTGCGGATGCGCGGCGAGGAAGTCGCGGCCCAGGCTGGGATGGTCGGAGCGCTGCTGGATCAGTTCGATCTGCACGTCACCCGAGTTGGCGAGTGCGATCGACAAATGGATGTCGTCGTAGCGTTTTCCGCCGTAGCTGAACGAGGTCAGCGGCAGGCGTTCGGCGTAGAACCACGGGCCGACGCCGCAGACATCGATCCAATGACGCATCGCGGATGCCACGTCGGGGACGACGTAACCCATCTGGCGCAGTGGTCCGAACAAGCGGCTCATCGCGGATCCTCCCTTGGCTTTGAGCCAGTGTACAGAGGCAATGCAGCGGGCTCGGCCGGGACAACAGGCCCGACCGTGGCGCATCGTGACCCTCAGGTCGATCCGTGCGGAACAACAACCGTCGGTGTGGTGGTATCGCCGAACACCATGCTGCTGGGTGCTGTGCTGGCAGGAGTCGTTGGCGTCACAGTCCCGGTGGTGGTCGGGCCAGCCGGCGCAAAGTCAGCGAGCGCGGCGCTGCCTGCGCCAATGGACACCGCGGTTGCGGCCGTGGTCTCCACCCCGGCCTGGTTCCACACGTCGAACTCGATGGTGTCGGACCCGGAGCTTGCACCTGCGGCATAGTGCAAACTGTTCAGGATCGCGTTCGCGTCCACGAAGTCGGTGTTCAATGCGATGCTGTTGCTGCCGGAGCCCGCGACCGCGTTGCCCGAGGCATCGGTGGCGCTGAGCGTGCCGCTGCTGTCGGTGATGCCGATGAACAGCGAACCCGAATTGCCTTGCGCGAAGCTGTCCGAGTAGTTGCCGCCGACCGCCACCGTGCCGCCGGGTGCGACGCTTGCATTGGCGGGCTCGCTCAGTGTCGGGCCGCCACTACCACCACCACTGGTCACGGTGACCGGCACCGTGTCCGTGGTCTCCACGCCGCCCTGGTTCCACACATCGAAGCTGATGCTGTCGGATCCGGGTGACGCACCTGCCGTGTAGGTCAGGCTATTCAGCACCGCGCGGAGATCCTGGTAGTCGGTGGTCAGCGTGATGCTGTTGGTGCCGGAACCGGCGACGGCATTGCCGGAGGCATCCTTGGCGCTGAGCGTGCCCATGCTGTCTGTGATGCCAAGGAACAACGAGCCAGGATTGCCGGCGGCGAAGCTGTCGGAATAGCTGCCGCTGACTGAAGCGGTGCCGCCAGTGGCGACGGTTTCGCTGGCTGGCTCGTTCAGCGTCGGGGCGCCGCCGCCACTGCTGCCGCTTACGGTGATCGGAATTTCGCGCGTGGTGGAGCCCGAACCATACTGGATGTTCAGCGCGACGATGCCGCTGCTCTCGCCGGCGGCAGGCACGTAGGCGAGCGTTGCCAGGTCGGCGTTGAGCTGGGCGCCGGTGGTCGAACCCACGACGAGTTGGCTGGTGCCGGATCCGGTCGCGCCGTTCATGAACAGCGTGCCGGCGCTGGCGTCGATCGTGCCACTGGTGGCGTTGCTGACCGCAACGCTGCCGAGAGACAGACTGCCGCCCGCGGCCACCGTCCCCGAGGCCGGCGCGCTGATGTCCGGAGTGTCGATGCCGCTGTAGCCGCCGTCGGGTGCATAGGAGATCGACGTCATCGCGCCGACGCTGTTGCCAATGAAGTTGTTCTCGAAGTTGCCCGCCGTGTACGGGCCGACGAAGTTGATCGTCTGGGCCACGCTGCCCTGGTTCGTCACCGTCATCGTGTTGTTGTTGTAGCTGAGCTGACCCTGCCGCCCGGCATCGAGTCCCAGCATGATCGAATCGCCCTGGCCGAACCCCGCCACCGCGGCGCTGCTGCCGAACGAGTTGCTGAGCAGCAGGGCAACGAAGCCGGTGCCGTTGAACGTCACGTCGCCGCTGACGAAGGTGCCGTTCATCCAGAGCTGGCCGTTGTTGGTGATTTCTACCGTGCCCTGGTTGGTCAGCATCTCCGGCGCCCTGGATTGCGGATTGATCGAGGGCGTCTGCTCCAGGCTGAGCTGGCCGCCGTCCGCGAGGATCAATCCGGTGTTGTCCAGCGTCGTCGCGCTGGCGCTGGGATCGGCGTTGTTGATGGCCAGGGTGCTGAAAGCCGGGCTGATGATGCTGCCGGCGTTGATAATGGTGGTGGCATCGCTGAGGCTCTGCAGCACCAGTGAGGCGCGCGACTGCGGCTCCAGTGTCGCGCCCGACGCAATGGTGAAGGTGCCGGCCAGGTCGATGGTGCCAGGCTGCTGCGGCGCTGCGTTGCTGGCTTCGAGCTTGGTGCCGGCACCCAGCGTGACGTTGGTGAACGACACGGTGGGCGGCCCTGCCGTGCCGGTGTTGACGATGATGTCCTCGCCGGTGAGCGTGGCGTTCGCCAGCGTCGCATTGTTCGGCGTCTTGTCGGGAATGACCGCCGTGTCGCCGCTGGTGGGCACCGCGTTGCCGGACCAGTTGCCCGGCGTGTTCCAGTCGGTGCTGACTGCTCCGGTCCAGGTTTCGGTGTTGCCGCTGCTCGCGACGGTCACCGGGATCGTGCCGGTGGTTTCGACGCCGGCCTGGTCCCAGATGTCGAAGTTGATTGTGTCCGAGCCAGGAGCGGCCGGCGCCGTGTAGGCCAGGCTGTTCAATTTATCCGTGACATCCGCGTACGAAGCCGCAAGCGTGATCGAATTGCCGCCCGAACCGCTGACTGTACCTCCGCTGTCGCTTGCGCTGAGCGTGCCACCAGAGTCGTTGATGCTGAGGGACAACTGGCCGGGATCGCTGGCGGCGAAGCTGTCCTGGTAGCTGATGCCGCTGATGGGGATGGTTTTATCTGGCGTCGTCTGCTCGGACGGAGGCAGCGAAAGAGTGGGATCGTTCGGCATCGTATGTTTCACTCCCGGCACGTTTATCCGGTGTGTTTACATGCGTACAGCGGAGCCACTCAAATCGCATTGGCGTGGTGTCCTCGATGACACGTTACCGGATTTTCCGGCATCGAATGCAACCTGCAGCCTGTGTTACAGCGTCCCGATACATTGCTCCTCGCGATCAGCCGCCGCCGCGAAAAGCTGATGAACGTCAACGAGCCAGGACGTGCGCGGACGGGGATCACCAGCGTGTGGGCTTCCGCGGTGGCTGGCGGGCAACCGCGGCCGCATCGCGAGCCGGCAAATTGGCGAGCCTGCGCACGTTCACCGGTCCCACTGGACCTGACACCGGCGCTGGCGCATAGGGGCGGCACCTGCGTAGGGAATCCGCGTCCGCCCCCGATGATGTATTTCACCCCCCTGAAGACTGCGGTCATCCTTGGCCTCTGTCTGCTCGGCGCCATCCTGTGCATCCCGAACCTCTTTCCCGCCCCGGCGCCGTGGCTGCCGTGGCGGCAGGTGCATCTCGGCCTCGACCTGCGCGGCGGGTCCTACCTGTTGCTCGAGGTGGACATGAAGGCGGTGGTGAAAGAGCGGCTGGACAGCATGGTGGACGCCGTACGCCAGGCGCTGCGGCCTGGCGCGATCTTTTACCAGACGCTGGAGGCACAGCCTGAGCAGAACCGCATCCTGCTGAAACTGCGCGACGCGACCAAACTCGATGCAGCCCAGGCGGCGGTCCGTCCGCTGATCGCGGCCGAGGGTCCGACCGGCACGCCGGAATTCGACATGGGCTCCAGCCCCGACGGGACCATCACGCTGACCCTGTCCCCGGTGGCGTTGAACGCGCGCGGCCGCGGGGCAGTCCAGCAGTCGATCGAGATCGTCAGGCGACGGATCGACGAGACCGGCGTGGTCGATCCGCAGATCACCCAGCAGGGCGACACGCGCATCATCGTACAGCTGCCTGGCATCAGCGATCCCAACAGGATCAAGGAATTGCTGGGCAAAACAGCGCACATGACTTTCCAGCTTGTGGACGAGACGGCGAATGCCAATGCCGGCTCCCCGCCACCGCCGGGGGTGGATTTCCTGCCGATGCAGGACAATCCCGGCCAGAAGATCGCCGTGCGCCGGCGGGTGGACGTGGACGGCGGCGACCTGACCGATGCTCGGGCCGGGACCAATCCGTCCACCGGCGAGTGGGTGGTCAATTTCACCTTCAACTCGGTCGGGGCTCGGCGGTTCGGCGATATCACCCGGGCCAACGTGAACCACCGGTTCGCGATTGTGCTGGACGGCAAGGTGATCAGCGCCCCGGTGATTCGTGAGCCGATCACCGGTGGGCGGGGCCAGATCAGCGGAAACTTCACGGCAGCCTCGGCCAATGACCTGTCGGTCCTGCTGCGGGCCGGTGCGCTGCCGGCGCCACTGACGGTGGTGGAGGAGCGCAGTGTCGGGCCGGAACTCGGGGCGGACTCGATCCGTGCGGGAGCGATCTCGCTTGCGGTCGGATTTGTCCTGGTTATCGTATTTATGGCCACGTTCTACGGGCTGTTCGGCTGGTTCGCGAATGTATGCCTGGTGGTGAACCTGATCCTCATGCTGGGGATCATGTCGCTGCTGCAGGCGACGCTGACGCTGCCCGGCATGGCCGGCATTCTGCTCACCCTGGGCATGGCGGTGGATGCCAACATTCTGATCAACGAGCGCATCCGCGAAGAGCAGCGCCTTGGCCGCCCCGCGCTGTCGGCGCTCGAGCACGGTTTTACAAGGGCTTACAATACAATTTTCGACTCAAATGTTGCCGCATTCCTGGCCCATGTGATGCTATTCGTATTCGGCTCCGGGCCGGTCAAAGGCTTTGCCGTGACGATTACCGTCGGTATCGCCACCTCGATGTTCACCGCCTGGATGCTGACCCGGCTGTTGGTGTCGCGTTGGTATATCGCCACCCGCCCGCAGCTTCTGCCGGTCTGACCGCCCATGTTCATCCGTCCCCTGTTCCGCCTGGTTCCGGACCACACGAAGATCGCGTTCATGCGCGGCCGGATCATGGGCCTCGTGGTTTCGGCAATCTTGTCCACCGCCTCGGTCGTGCTGTTCTTTTATCCCGGACTGAATCTCGGGATCGACTTCTCGGGCGGCATCGTCATGGAGGTCCGGACGCCGGGCCCCGCGGACTTCACCCAGATCCGCGCGGCGCTGGCGGCCGAACATATCCCCGAACAGGGGGTTCAGCAGTTCGGCGACCCATCCGAGGTTCTGATCCGCCTCGGCGCCCTGCCGACCGAGGCCGCCGTGCAACAGGCGGTGACGCGGGTGCGCACCGCGCTGGAGAAGGCCGTGCCCGGGGTGAAGATCTTGCGCACCGATGCCGTCGGCGCGTCGGTGTCGGCGGAGCTGTTCCGCAACGGTCTGCTCGCACTCGGCATTAGTTTGGTCATGATCCTGGTGTACATCTGGTTCCGCTTCGAGTGGCAGTTCGCGGTGGGTGCAGTGGTCACGCTAATTCTCGACATCACCAAAGCCATTGGATTTCTTGCTCTTACCCGGATAGAGTTCGATCTGGTGATGGTTGCGGCGATCCTGACGATCCTGGGCTATTCGACCAACGACAAGGTGGTGGTCTATGACCGGGTGCGGGAAAACCTGCGCAAGTACAAGACGCTCCCGCTGCGCGACCTGATCGACCTGTCGATCAACGAGACGCTGAACCGTACCCTCGGCACCTCCATGACCGTCTTCCTGGCGAGCCTCCCGCTGGCGCTTTTCGGCGGCGAGTCGATCTCCGGCTTCGCCTGGGTCATGCTGTTCGGGATCATCGTCGGAACCTCGTCTTCCATCTTCATCGCGGCGCCTATCTTATTGTTTCTTGGAGAGAATCGGTTGCGACGTGAGACCACGCCGGTGGCGCCGCCGAAGGCCAAGCCGTGATCCGGCGACGCCATCTCCTGATCGGCGGCGCGGCGCTGGGGATGGCTCGGACAGGTTTCGCTGCACAGCAGGCTTTTGGTTTGCTGGTCGGCGGCAAAGCCGGGTCCTCGGCGGACGAGGGCGCCCGTGCCTTCATTCCGTTCCTGTGCCGGCACCTGCCGTTCACCGATATCGCCGTCCGCAATATCCCTGGCGGCGCGGGCCTGGTCGCGATGCAGGCCCTGGCTGCGGCCGAGCCAGCCGGCAGCACACTCGCCTGGGCGGTGACGCCGACTCTGCCGGCGCGGATGGTGGACCGCGGCAGCGACGACCTGATGCAGCGCATCGTGCTGCTGGGCGCCGTGCAGAAAGAACCGATTGCCTTCGTCTCGCCGGCCGCAACGCCACTCGGCTCGGTGCAGGACATCATCGGCAAGTCAGCCGAAGACGCCGATGGAGTCCCGTTGGGGACGCCACCGCCGGGCAGCCCGCCGCATCTCGCCGCGTTGCGATTGCAGGCGCTCGCCGGCACCAGGCTCAATATCGTCACCTTCCCATCGGCGACTGCGGCGCGCCAGGCCGCCGTGGCCGGCAACGTGGCGGCCGCGGCACTCGGCCTGTCGAGCGCGATCGGCGACCTGCGCGCCGGCCGGCTGACGGGCCTGGGCATCGCTGCCGATGACCGCACCGACGTGTTCCCCGATTTGCCGCCCCTGCACGATTCCGGGCTCGACCTGTCAGCGGTGATCTACCGAGGCCTGGCGGCGCCGGCCGGACTGTCGGACGAACTGGCGGCGCGGCTGCGCCAGGCGCTCGAGGCGGTGGCCAATGATCCCGAATTCGGCGAGCAGGCAAACACCGGCGGTTACCTCGCCTCCTGGATCGATGGTCGGGAGTGGGCGGCCATGGCGGCGGCGGAGCGCACGGAATTAGCCAAATTGTGGGCGACCGAGCCGTGGTTGCAGGAGGGTTCCGGCTGATGGGTTTCGCTAAGCTCAACCCATTGCGCACCCCTCCCTATCGCGGCACGTAGATCCTGCCGTCGAACAGCCGGCGGGCGGTGCGATAGAAGGCGCCGCTATGCGCCACCCACTGCCCGTCGGCCTCCTGAGCCACTTCCGCGCCCACGGTGAGGATGCCGGACGGCATCCCAAGCCGCACCTGCGCGCCGGCGCCGGGAGCCAGCGCCTCCGCCACCACGGTACCGGCGATGTTGGCGGCGACCGCGGTGCACAGCGAGGCGGTCAGCGGCAGGGCACGGTGCGGCTGGCCGTTCGACAGGAACCGCACCGTGAGGTCCACCTGCCCGGCGGCGATCGGGTCGCCGGACAGGGTTGGCGCGTCCATCGACGGTGCCACAAACCCGATGATCGGCACTGCGGCAACCATCCGGGCCTCTGCGTCATCCTTGGCGATGCCCATGGCGAGCGAGGCCTGGCGCCGTATTGCCTGCAGCTTGTCCAGCACCGCCGGGTCGCGTTCCAGGTCTTCCGGCAGTTCGCGGCCGGTCAGCCCGAGGTCGCGGGCCCGTACGAACACACAGGCATTGGCGGCGTCCACCATGGAGACCTCGGTCGGCCCGACGCCCGGCACGTCCAGCCGATCGGTCGCCTTGCCTGTCGGCAGCAGGCGGCCGGTGGTCGCCCCGCCTGGCGCGAGGAAGTCCAGGCGCACCGGCGCGCCGGTGCCGGCGACGCCGGGAATCGCCATGTCGCCATCGGTTGCAGCGCGGCCATCTTCCAGCGGAAAGGTGGACCGGATGATCTTACGCGTGTTGGTGTTGAAGATGCGCACCACGGCGGCATCGCCATTCGGGCGGACGATGCCCTCGTCCACTGCGAATGGGCCGACGGCGGAACTCATGTTGCCGCAGTTGCTGCGGTAGTCCACACGCGGGTCGCGGATCTGCACCTGGGCGAAGGTGTAGTCGATATCAGCATCGGCGCGATCCGATGGCGCCAGGATGCAGACCTTCGACAGCGAGGAGATGCCGCCGCCCATGCCATTCAGCTGCCGGCCGTTTGGGTCGGGGCTGCCCATCGCGGCAAGGAAGATCGGATCCCATTCGCTGCGGTCCGGCAAATCTCGCGCGTGGAACATCACGGCGCGGCTGGTGCCGCCGCGCATGAACACGGCGGGAAGGGCGAGCAACGGCATAGGCGCCTCCTGGGTTGCTGTCAGGATCGCCAGCCGGAGGCGGGCGGGTCAAGCTAGGGCATACTGTGACCGACCCGATGGGACGCCCGAGGAGTACTCAATGACACTGCAATTCGGCTGGTGGGACCATTTCGAGCAGCGCGCCGATATCCCGCTATGGCAGCAATACGATGAACGCATCGGGCTGATCCGGCGTGCCGAGGAGCATGGCTTCTACGGCTACCACATCGCGGAACACCATTTCACGACGCTCGACATGGCGCCGTCGCCGATCGTGTTCCTGGCGGCGGTCGCGCAGCGTACGTCGAAGATCCGTCTCGGCACCATGGTGCTCTGCCTGCCGCTGTATCATCCGACCCGCCTAATCCAGGAATTCTGCATGATCGACCAGCTTTCGCATGGCCGGTTCATGCCGGGTGTGGGGCGAGGCGTGCGCGACGTGGAGCACGAGTGGTTCGGCAGCGACATCCGCCAGACACGTGATGCGTATGAGGAGGTTCTGTCTGTTCTGCTGCAGGGTCTGCGCATGGGACGCATCACGCATCACGGCAAACGGTTTCACTATGACGACGTACCGGTGCATTTCGACATGGTGCAGAAGCCGTATCCGCGGTTCTGGTACGCCGGCAATCTGCAGCGGGCGGCCGAGCAGGGGATGCATGGCCTCGGCAGGAGCGGCCGCGAACAGGTCGATGAATACTGGCGGATCTGGCAGGCAGGGCGCGCACGACAGGATCCCCGGTTCCTGGGAGACGATCCGATGGTCGGATCCACACGGCATATCGTCATCGCCGATAGCGACGCCGAGGCTCTGTCGCTCGCGCGCCGTGCGTTCCAAGCCTACGCCGAGCATTTCCATGCAACCGAGGTGCGGATCGAAGGCGGCCTGCCGAGTTTCGGTGCATTGCCACGGCCGGGCGGCGTGAACGCGGACGATATGATCGAAGCGGGACTGGTGCTGGCGGGCTCGCCATCGACGGTACGCGACAGGCTGCGGAGCTTCGTCGCAGCGGTCGGACCGGGGCACAATTATCTGGTCGGCGCGTTTCAGTGGGGCGATCTTACCACTGAGGAAGCGCGCCATTCGCTGGACCTGTTTGCGACCGAAGTGAAACCGGCGGTGGCGAACGGTGGTTAAAAACCGGCTGCAATGACAATGGAGGTTCGCAGATGGCGAATATCGCTCCAGCCTATCAGGCCAGCAAAGGCTCGCCGCTGGACGTCGACCGGGCGTTTTATCAGCGGATCGCGCAAGAATTCGGATCGCGCAGGCTGATCGACAGGCTGATCGTGCCTATCAGATCGGGACGCGCCTGGCGCGTCCCCGCCGGACACGTGTTCCGCATCGTCACTGTCGATGGGCCGCAGGTCGGCGATCTGAACATCTGGAACTACCACAATCCGCGCGAGCGCATGTGGGCGTCGCGATCCCGCCAGCTTCAGGCAGCGCATGTCAGTACGTTCGATCGACTGTGGTCCAACCTGCCGTATCTGCGACCGCTGGTGACGATTACCGATGACAGCCTGGCCGGCTACGGTGTCGATGAAGTCGGCGGACGCGTGCATGACCTGCTGGGTACGCGTTGCGATCCTTATGTGAACCGGCTGCTGACAGGGGAGGATTTCAACTTCCACTGTCATTCAAACCTGGTGCGCGCAGTGGCGCCGCACGGCCTGACGGAATTCGACGTGCACGACGTGCTGAACGTGTTTCAGGTCACCGGGCTGAACTCGGACGACAAGTATTTCATGCGGGCGTGCCCGGCCAAGCCGGGGGATTATTTGGAGTTCTTCGCCGAGATCGATCTGCTATGCGCCATCTCCGCATGCCCTGGCGGCGACCTCTCGGTGCCCCTGTGGGGACCCGATGCGCGCGATCCGATCGACGTATGCCGGCCGCTGGGCGTGGAGGTCTATGCGTTGGACCAGCGCTTGTTGGGCCGGTGGACATCACCAGCAGTGGCAGCGTACCAGGGCGCACATGGCATGCATGTCGAGCAGGGAGCGTGGGAACGGTGACCTCGGCAGCCCCCACTCCAACCCTCCCCCGCTTCCCGGGAGAGGGGTGAGTGCTTGCGTTGGGTTACTTGAGCTGATCCGCGACCTTGTCGAGTCCAGCCTGCACGCACGGTTCATCCACGCCCGGTGATCCCGACACGCCCACTCCGCCAATCACATCCTCGCCGACCTTCACCGGCAGGCCGCCCGGAATGGCAATGACACTCGGCAGGGTCACCTGCTGTCGCACCACCGGATCATTGTCGGCGAAGCGCTTCGCATAGGCCGACGTGGCCAAACGGAAACTGCGCGCCGTGTAGGCCTTGCGACGCGCATTTTCCATCGTGTGCGGGCCGGCATTGTCGGCATGCATCGCCACAATCACCTCGCCGGCACGGTCCACCACCACCGCAGCGACGGCGTAGCCTTTCGAGCCGCAGCTTTCGATCGCTGCCTCCGCAATCGCTTTCGCCATTGGATAGGATAGATCGCGATGCGTGAGCAGTTGCGCCTGGGCGGACACGGCCAATGTGGCGACCAGTCCGGCCGCCGCGACACCATGGCGGGTTGACATCCGACTTACCGGATCGGCGAGAATGCTGCCGGCAACACGAACGCATTTTCCTGCTTCACCACCACGCCAGGCGGATTGCGTGCCGGCCACTGCCCTGTCGCCGCCGCGGCGGCACGCACGCTGTTGCGCTCGTTGGCATCCTTGTAGGCCCAGATATGCACCCACTTGTTCAGTGCGCCGAACTCCGAATACATGCCGGCGACCAGTGGCGAGAATTTCTGGCGACCTTCGATCTTCTCCGACCAGCGCTCGATCAGCCCGGGAATCGCGCCGGGGATCAAGGTATATTGGCGGATTTCAAACAGCGGACCGATCGCGCGTGGTTCGAGCGGCGGCGAGAACGGTGCAGGGTGGAACACCTCGCTGTGCTGGTTGGCGACGAACTCGCGGATCGCCGGCGGCCAGCCGGCTTCCTTCGTCGCCGCCGCCCGCACCGACGCGCGGTGCTCGAAACTGTCATACGCCCAGACATGGATGATCTGGTTCAGCGGACCGACCTCGGTATGCCAGAATGCCGCGAGCTTCGAATGCTTCTGGCGGTTCGGTAGTGACTCCCCGAAGCGCTTCTCCACCTCGGCCAGTGTACCAGGCTGCAGCGTGTAGGTGCGCATTTCGATGATCATGGGCGTTCTCCTCCGTGCCTGCGTGGGGATGTTAGGGCATGTGCGATCGGCCGCAAATAGCCCGGTCATTCCGGACTATTTGCTCGCCTTCAGCCAGCCTCGCGTGGTCATGCATGCAGCAACCTTGGCCTCGTCCACCTGCACCTCGGTCTGCACGTCGTAGCCTTGGTGGGTCACGACCGTTGAATTATCGCGGCGGCACTGCGCGAGATCGGTGCTGTACTCGTTGTCGCCGTAATTTGGATGGTTGACGTTCTGGTAGTGGGTGGGCGTGCAGGCACATAACATGCCGAGCAGGATTGCGAGGCCGGCGGGGCCGTGTGGCAGATGACAGCGACGCATCCATTCCCCCTGCTTCGCGCTGCGCATTGTGGTACAGGCGCTGCCGCAGCCGGGGGTACGTTACACTGCTGGCGGCTTTTGTTCCAGTCGGGCACGCAGGGTGCTGGCATCCATGCCCAACCACGCCAACATAAGCCCCGATGATCGCTTTTGCCGAATTGCTGGAACGGCTGGTCTTTACCCCCTCGCGCAATGCGAAGATCGCGTTGCTGCGGCATTACTTCATGACCCAGCCTGATCCGGACCGCGGCATCGGCCTGGCAGCGATCACCGGCGAATTGTCGTTCACCGCCGCCAAGCCTGGACTGATCCGCGAGCTGGCTGCGGCGCGCACGGATCCGGTGCTGTTTGGCTGGTCGTATGACTATGTCGGCGACCTGGCCGAGACGGTCGCGTTGATGTGGCCGGCCGCACCTACCAACGCGCCGACGCCGCGCCTTGCCGACGTGGTGGAGGCCTTGGAGACTGCGCCCAAGTCGGCATTGCCCGGTATTGTCGCCGCCTGGCTGGACGCGTCGGACGCATCTGTCCGGCTCGCACTGTTGAAGCTGATCACCAGTGGGCTGCGGGTGGGCGCTTCCGCAAGGTTGGCAAAGATTGCGCTGGCAGAGATCGGTCGCATCGACGCTGATGAAGTGGAAGAAGTGTGGCACGGCCTCGCGCCGCCATACCTGCCGCTGTTTGCGTGGCTGGAAGGCCGCGCACCGCGACCGGACCCGGCCGATGCACCGGTGTTTCGTCCACCCATGCTGGCGCATCCGCTGGAGCTTGCGGATGTTGCTACGCTGCAACCGCCTGATTGGCGTGCTGAATGGAAGTGGGACGGCATTCGCGTCCAATTGGTCGCCACGGAGGGGGGCCGG
>DATAPW010000091.1:0-2950 GCA_036265005.1 Acetobacteraceae bacterium
GTTTGCCGACGATCGCCGAGCGCGGGCCCGATGGCGTTGCAGCCATCATCCAGTATCCAGGGCAACTGGTCGGCAACACGCCCAGTGGTTCGTCTGGAGTCGCCGTGGCGGCCCTTGTAGGGGCCTGTTGTTGTGGCCTAGGCGGCGGGGCGTTCGGGCGGGGTGGATGTTTGCGGGGTCCTGGGCGCGGCTGGTGGAGTAAGCGCTGCGGCGCCGACACATTGCGGCTCACGGCCGTGCTGTGATGCAAGGCGGCGATGGACGCCATCCCGGAGGCCGTCACCGAAGCCGAGAGCGCTCATACGACTGGTCGTAAGAGCGCTCGCTCGCCTCGAGTGGAGATTATCACGCGGGGAGAGCGTCGACGTCGTTGGGCGGCGGAGCAAAAACGCGAGATCGTGGCGGAGGCCTACGGCGGTGATCTGACGCCGACCGAGGTGGCGCGCAAGCACGGGATCAGCTCTGGGCAGCTGTACACATGGCGGCATGAACTGCTCGGGTTGCAGGCGCCAGTGGTGTCCAGGGCGATGCCTCGGTTTGCCGAGGTGACGATCGCCGCGGCTCCGCCGGCGGCCGTCACGGCACCCCGCGCCTCGCGCACGAGCGGCCGCATCGAGATCGTCCTGCCGGGCAACATCGTTGTCCGGGTCGATGCGGCGGTTGACGAGGCTGCGCTTGGCCGCGTCCTGGATGTGCTGAGGCGTCGATGATCTCGCTGGCGTCGGGGCTGCGCATCTACCTGGCGTGCGGCTCGACTGACATGAGAAAGGGCATGGTGGGGCTGGCGATGCTGGTGCAGCAGAGCCTGGCCGAGGATCCGTTCAGCGGCGCGGTTTATGCGTTCCGTGGACGGCGCGCCGGACTGATCAAGCTGATCTGGCACGACGGGGTGGGACTGTGCATGCTCACCAAGCGGCTCGAACGTGGCCAGTTCGTCTGGCCGTCGGCGCAGACCACGGGCCGGATCATGCTGAGTTCGGCGCAACTCGCTGCCTTGCTCGATGGCTGCGAATGGCGTGCGCCATCGGTACGACGCCGCCCGGAGCTGATCGGATAAAGTGCATGCTGCGGCCAGAAATTTCTGGCACCGACGCGGCGACATCGTTCATCACCGCCGCGTGCCGATGGACCCTGATGCACTGCCTGACGATCCGGCCGCCCTGCAGCAGATGCTGCGCGAGCTATATGCCGAGAACGACAAGCTGCGGCTGCTGATCGAACGCCTGACGCGACATCAATTTGGCCGCCGCTCCGAACAGCTGACGGTCGAGCAACTGCAACTGGGTCTCGAGGATCAGGAACAGGTCGTCGCTGAGCACCGGGCGTCGAAAGCAGCGGCAGCCCCGGCAACCGGCGCCAGGACCACCTCTGCGGCGGCTCGCAATCACGGCGCACTGCCGTCGCATCTGCCGCGCTACGAGGTGGTGATCGATGTCGCGCACGAGGCCTGCCCCTGCTGCGGCGGGCCGATGCATTGCATCGGCGAATTGCGCAGCGAGCAACTCGACATCGTGCCGGTACAGCTGCGGGTGCGGGTGACGCGTCGGCCGCGCTATGCCTGCCGCACCTGCGAGGCGGCCGTCGTCGTCGCCGAAGCCCCGGCGCGGCCGATCGACGGCGGCATGCCGACCGAAGCGCTGATAACCCACATCGTGGTCGGCAAGTATTGCGATTCACAACCCTTGTATCGGCAGTCGCAGATGCTGCAGCGCCAGGGCATCACGCTGGATCGCTCGACGCTGAGCAACTGGGTAGGTACGGCCTGCTGGTGGCTGGCACCACTCTACGACCTGGTGGTCACGACGGTGCTGTCGTCGGCGAAGGTGTTTGCCGACGACACGAGCCTGCCGGTGCTCGATCCCGGACGCGGGCGGACCAAGACGGGGTATCTGTGGTGCTACGCGGTCGATGATCGCCCCTGGTGTGGGCCGTCGCATCCGGCGGTTGCCTACATCTACAGCGACGATCGCAAGAACCGGCGGCCCGCCGAGCACCTGTCCGGCTTCAAAGGCATTCTGCAGGTCGACGGCTACGATGGCTTCAAGCGCCTGGCCGGCCAACGGGTTGATCAGTCGATCCGGCTGGCATTCTGCTGGGTCCACATGCGGCGCGCCTTCTTCCAGTTCCATGCGTCGACGCAGTCGCCGCTCGCCGCCGAGGTGCTCGCACGCATCGCCGCGCTGTATGCGATCGAGGCCGAGATCCGCGGCCATCCAGCCGAGCACCGACACCGCATCCGTCAGGAGCGCAGCCGACCGATCGTCGAGGCGCTGCATGACTGGCTGCACGCCCATCTCCCCCGGGTGTCGGGGGCCTCGGACCTGGCGAAGGCGATGCGCTACGCGATCCGCCACTGGCCAGGCCTGATCGCGTTCCTCGACGACGGCCGCATCGAGATGGATACGAACACGGTCGAGCGGAGCATCCGGCCGCACACCCTGCTGCGCAAGAATGCCCTGTTCGCTGGCAGCGATGGTGGGGCACGTCACTGGTCGATTGCCATGACGTTGATCCACACGGCGAAGCTGAATGGCGTCGATCCGATGGCTTGGCTGACCGACGTCCTCGAGCGCGTGATCTCCGGATGCACCAAAGCGAATGAACTGCACACGCTGCTGCCGTGGAACTGGATCGCATCGCGAGAGCCGATCGTCGCACCATTGGCGGCGTAGTCAGCCCAAACCAATCGTCGCACCGTGCGAAAACGCACCCGCTGACCCAGCTGGAAGCGAGTGCTTCCCTCGCGTCTGCGGCTCGCGCGGTGTGATCCGCACCCTTGTCAAATCACAAGCGGCCTGCCGCCGCCATGACGCTTACGCAGCAGGGGCAGGCCTCGTGCGCGACATCGATCACCACCTCGTAGCGCGGCAGATGCGACGGCAGTGCGCCGTGATTGCGAGCCGCCGCAGAGGTGGTCCTGGCGCCGGTTGCCGGGGCTGCCGCTGCTTTC